>NZ_CP108518.1:3070625-3390000 GCF_035989885.1 Streptomyces sp. NBC_01232 | reverse complement strand
TAGTACCTGAAACCGTGTGCCTACAAGCCGTGGGAGCGTCGCCGTTGTTCTTCGGAACAACGGTCGTGACTGCGTGCCTTTTGAAGAATGAGCCTGCGAGTTAGCGGTGTGTAGCGAGGTTAACCCGTGTGGGGAAGCCGTAGCGAAAGCGAGTCCGAATAGGGCGATTGAGTTGCACGCTCTAGACCCGAAGCGGAGTGATCTAGCCATGGGCAGGTTGAAGCGGAGGTAAGACTTCGTGGAGGACCGAACCCACCAGGGTTGAAAACCTGGGGGATGACCTGTGGTTAGGGGTGAAAGGCCAATCAAACTCCGTGATAGCTGGTTCTCCCCGAAATGCATTTAGGTGCAGCGTCGTGTGTTTCTTGCCGGAGGTAGAGCACTGGATAGGCGATGGGCCCTACCGGGTTACTGACCTTAGCCAAACTCCGAATGCCGGTAAGTGAGAGCACGGCAGTGAGACTGTGGGGGATAAGCTCCATGGTCGAGAGGGAAACAGCCCAGAGCATCGACTAAGGCCCCTAAGCGTACGCTAAGTGGGAAAGGATGTGGAGTCGCAGAGACAACCAGGAGGTTGGCTTAGAAGCAGCCACCCTTGAAAGAGTGCGTAATAGCTCACTGGTCAAGTGATTCCGCGCCGACAATGTAGCGGGGCTCAAGCGTACCGCCGAAGTCGTGTCATTGCAGCAATAGGGCCAACGCCCGCTGTGATGGGTAGGGGAGCGTCGTGTGCCGGGTGAAGCAGCAGCGGAAGCTAGTTGTGGACGGTTCACGAGTGAGAATGCAGGCATGAGTAGCGATACACACGTGAGAAACGTGTGCGCCGATTGACTAAGGGTTCCTGGGTCAAGCTGATCTGCCCAGGGTAAGTCGGGACCTAAGGCGAGGCCGACAGGCGTAGTCGATGGACAACCGGTTGATATTCCGGTACCCGCTTTGAAACGCCCAATATCGAATCCTCTAATGCTAAAGCCGTGAAGCCGTTCCGGACCCTTCGGGGAAAGGAAAGTGGTGGAGCCGCTGACCCAAGGTGGTAGTAGGTAAGCGATGGGGTGACGCAGGAAGGTAGTCCAGCCCGGGCGGTGGTAGTCCCGGGGTAAGGGTGTAGGCCGAGGGGTAGGCAAATCCGTCCCTCATTAAGGCTGAGACCTGATGCCGAGCCGATTGTGGTGAAGTGGATGATCCTATGCTGTCGAGAAAAGCCTCTAGCGAGTTTCATGGCGGCCCGTACCCTAAACCGACTCAGGTGGTCAGGTAGAGAATACCGAGGCGTTCGGGTGAACTATGGTTAAGGAACTCGGCAAAATGCCCCCGTAACTTCGGGAGAAGGGGGGCCATCACTGGTGATCGGACTTGCTCCGTGAGCTGGGGGTGGCCGCAGAGACCAGCGAGAAGCGACTGTTTACTAAAAACACAGGTCCGTGCGAAGCCGTAAGGCGATGTATACGGACTGACGCCTGCCCGGTGCTGGAACGTTAAGGGGACCGGTTAGTGACCTTTCGGGGTTGCGAAGCTGAGAACTTAAGCGCCAGTAAACGGCGGTGGTAACTATAACCATCCTAAGGTAGCGAAATTCCTTGTCGGGTAAGTTCCGACCTGCACGAATGGCGTAACGACTTCTCGACTGTCTCAACCATAGGCCCGGTGAAATTGCACTACGAGTAAAGATGCTCGTTTCGCGCAGCAGGACGGAAAGACCCCGGGACCTTTACTACAGTTTGATATTGGTGTTCGGTTCGGCTTGTGTAGGATAGGTGGGAGACTTTGAAGCAGCCACGCCAGTGGTTGTGGAGTCGCCGTTGAAATACCACTCTGGTCGTGCTGGATGTCTAACCTCGGTCCGTGATCCGGATCAGGGACAGTGTCTGATGGGTAGTTTAACTGGGGCGGTTGCCTCCCAAAGGGTAACGGAGGCGCCCAAAGGTTCCCTCAGCCTGGTTGGCAATCAGGTGTTGAGTGTAAGTGCACAAGGGAGCTTGACTGTGAGACCGACGGGTCGAGCAGGGACGAAAGTCGGGACTAGTGATCCGGCGGTGGCTTGTGGAAGCGCCGTCGCTCAACGGATAAAAGGTACCCCGGGGATAACAGGCTGATCTTCCCCAAGAGTCCATATCGACGGGATGGTTTGGCACCTCGATGTCGGCTCGTCGCATCCTGGGGCTGGAGTCGGTCCCAAGGGTTGGGCTGTTCGCCCATTAAAGCGGTACGCGAGCTGGGTTTAGAACGTCGTGAGACAGTTCGGTCCCTATCCGCTGTGCGCGTAGGAATATTGAGAAGGGCTGTCCCTAGTACGAGAGGACCGGGACGGACGAACCTCTGGTGTGCCAGTTGTCCTGCCAAGGGCATGGCTGGTTGGCTACGTTCGGGAGGGATAACCGCTGAAAGCATCTAAGCGGGAAGCCTGCTTCAAGATGAGTATTCCCACCTCCTTGAGAGGGTAAGGCTCCCAGTAGACGACTGGGTTGATAGGCCAGATGTGGAAGCCCGGTAACGGGTGAAGCTGACTGGTACTAATAGGCCGAGGGCTTGTCCTCAGTTGCTCGCGTCCACTGTGTTAGTTCTGAAATAACGAACAGCTGTGAAAACACCAGCGTTCAAATTTCATAGTGTTTCGGTGGTCATAGCGTTAGGGAAACGCCCGGTTTACATTCCGAACCCGGAAGCTAAGCCTTTCAGCGCCGATGGTACTGCAGGGGGGACCCTGTGGGAGAGTAGGACGCCGCCGAACAATCATTGTGGGAAAGCCCCGCACCTTATGGTGCGGGGCTTTTCTGCGTTTACGGCCCGATCGGTCGCTGCCTGGGGTAAGGCCGTGCGCCGCTTCACCAGTCGACGGGGTAGCTCTTGAGGCTGCGCGTGTCGAGCGTCCAGCGGCCGACGGTCCGCGGATGTCGGTGAGGGAGTTCGTGCGGGACACGACTTCCACCACCATCAGGACATCGCGGGAGTTGACGACCTTCGCCGTGTCGTCCGTGTCCTCTTCCGCGATGACCATGAGGTCGGGGACCTTGGTCAACCCGGTGTGAGGGTCGGCCAAGGTGTTCCTGGTGGGTGCCCCGGTCAGCGCATCCAGCCTGGTTGCTACAGGCGGCCTGCCGCCTTCAGGGCCAGGTAGGCGTCGGCGAGGGACGGGGCCAGGGTGTCCGGGGTGGCGTCGACCACGTGGACGCCGTGGCGGGTGAGCTGGTCGGACGTGCGACGGCGCTGGGACTGGGTCTGGGTGCCGGCGGCGGCCTCGTAGACCGCGTCCACCGTGCCGCGCGAGCCCGCCATGGTCGCGACATGGGGGTCGGCCACCGAGGCCAGCAGGACCGTGTGGCGCTGCGTGAGGCGGGGAAGCAGGGGGAGCAGGCCCTCTTCGATCGGGGCCGCGTCCAGGCTCGTCAGAAGGACCACCAGGGACCGGCGCGGGGCGCTGCGGAGGATGGTGGAGACCAGGGTCCGGGAGTCCGTCTCGACCAGTTCCGGCTCCAGGGGGGCCATCGCGTTGACGAAGGCGGGGAGGGTGTCGGCGGCCGAGCGGCCCTGGACCTGGGCACGGGGGCGGCGGTCGTGGGCCAGGAGGTCGACGCGGTCGCCGGCGCGGGTGGCCAGGGCGGCGAGGAGCAGGGCCGCGTCCATGGCGGAGTCCAGGCGGGGGGCGTCGCCGACGCGGCCCGCCGAGGTGCGGCCGGTGTCCAGGCAGATGAGGATGTGCCGGTCGCGTTCGGGGCGCCAGGTGCGGACGGCCACCTTGTTCTGGCGTGCCGTGGCGCGCCAGTCGATGGAGCGGGTGTCGTCGCCCGGGACGTAGTCGCGGAGGCTGTCGAACTCGGTGCCCTCGCCGCGGGTCAGGACGCTCGTACGGCCGTCCAGTTCGCGCAGGCGGGCCAGCCGGGACGGGAGGTGCTTGCGGCTGGTGAAGGGCGGCAGGACCCGGACCGTCCAGGGGGACACGTGGGAGCCCTGGCGGGCCCACAGGCCCAGGGGGCCGTAGGAGCGGATCGTGACGCGGTCGGCCTGGCGGTCGCCGCGGCGGGTGGGGAGCAGCCGGGTGGTCAGCCGGCGGCGTTCGCCCGCGGGGACGACCACCTCGTGGCGGGAGGCCGCTGCCTCCGTGCCCGGGACCCAGCTGCTCGGGGGCCATGCGTCGCGGACCCGGGCCCGCAGCTTGCGGCTGCCCGGGTTGGTGACGGTGAGGTGGACGTCCGCCGTCTCGCCGAGGCGGACCGAGGTGTCTCCGGAGCGGGCCAGCACGAGGCTGCGTACGGGCGCTGCCAGGGCGTGGTCGATCGCGCAGGCCAGGGCGATCGGGCCGTTCACCGCGAGCATCCCGGTCCAGCTCGGTTCGAGGATGCCGACCGGGATGCTGCCGAGGGCCGCCAGCAGGGCGGCGCGTCCGGTGAGGGCCATCAGCGGGGGACGGGGACGTGGGAGAGGATCGCCGTGATGACGGCGTCCGCCGTCACTCCCTCCATCTCCGCTTCCGGGCGCAGCTGGACGCGGTGGCGCAGGGTCGGGAGGGAGAGGGCCTTGACGTCGTCGGGGGTGACGTAGTCGCGGCCGGTGAGCCAGGCCCAGGCGCGGGCGGTGGCCAGCAGGGCGGTCGCGCCGCGGGGGGAGACGCCGAGGGTGAGGGACGGCGATTCGCGGGTGGCGCGGCAGATGTCGACGACGTAGCCGGCGATCTCGGGGGAGACGGAGACCTCGGCGACGGCGCGGCGGGCGGCTTCGAGCTGGGCCGGGCCGGCGACCGGGCGGATGCCCGCGGCGTGCAGGTCGCGGGGGTTGAAGCCGGCGGCGTGGCGGGTCAGGACCCCGATCTCGTCCTCGCGGGAGGGTAGGGGGACGGTGAGCTTGAGGAGGAAGCGGTCCAGCTGGGCTTCCGGGAGGGGGTACGTGCCCTCGTACTCGACCGGGTTCATGGTGGCGGCGACGAGGAAGGGGTCGGGCAGCTTGCGGGGGGTGCCGTCGACCGTGACCTGGCGCTCCTCCATCGCTTCGAGGAGCGAGGACTGGGTCTTGGGAGGGGTCCGGTTGATCTCGTCCGCGAGGAGGAGGTTGGTGAAGACCGGGCCGTCCTGGAAGGAGAACTCGGCGGTGCGGGCGTCGTAGACGAGCGAGCCGGTGACATCGCTCGGCATCAGGTCCGGGGTGAACTGGACTCGCTTGGTGTCGAGTTCCAGGGACGCGGCCAGGGCACGCACCAGGAGGGTCTTGGCGACGCCGGGGACGCCTTCGAGGAGGACGTGGCCGCGGCACAGGAGTGCGACGACGAGGCCGGTGACGGCGGAGTCCTGACCGACCACGGCCTTGCCGATCTCGGTGCGGAGCGCTTCGAGGGAAGCGCGGGCGCTGTCCGCGGTCACAGCCGTGGACTCGGTGGCCGGGTACGTCATGACGTACGGACCTCTCTTTCGAGGGCGTCGAGGTGGTCGGCGAGCGCGACGAGTGCCGCGTCGTCGGAGGGGGTGGAGCCGAAGAGGAGGGCGGTCACGTCCCGGGGCTCGCCGGTGAGGCGGGCGGAGACGGCAGGGGCCAGCGACGCGGGGTCGTGGGCCCTTGTGTGCGGTACGCCGACCAGTGCGGCCAGGCGTTCGCGGGTGGCGGCGCGCAGCACGGTGGCGGCGCGGTCGCGGGCGTCGGCCTTGCGGTAGAGGCGGGCACGGCCCTCGGTGGCCTCGGAGGCGCGGATGGCGACGGGGAGCTTCTCGGTGACGAGGGGGCCCAGGCGCCTGGCGCGCCACAGGGCGGCGAGGACGGCGGCGACGAAGAGCTGGAGCACGGCCCAGGTCCAGCCGGCCGGGATGAGTTCGAAGAGGGTCTTGTCCTCGCCCTCGGCGCCGCCGGACTCGATGGCTTCGGCGGGGGAGGGCAGGTACCAGACGAGCTGGGGGCGGCTGCCGAGGGTGTGCAGGGTCAGGGAGGCGTTGCCCTGGGCGGCGAGGTGCTCGTTCTCCAGGATGCGGCCGGAGCCGAGGAGGACGGTGTCGCCGTCGGCGTGGGCCGGCAGGAGCAGGACGGTGGCGTGGTCGCCGTCCGGGTAGCAGGCGGTGGCCTTGGGGTCGTCCGTGCGGTAGCCGATGCGGCCGCCGGTCTCGGCGGATCCGGCGGAGCGGGCTGCGGGCAGTGCGCAGGCGGGTTCGCGGACTTCGCCGGGGGCGGCCCGGCGGGCCTGGACGCCGGGGGCGAGGGCGGTCAGGGTGGTGCGGCCCGGTGTGACGAGGACGGTGCGTCCGCCGGAGAGGTCGATGGCGGCCTTGAGCTCGGACAGCTGCCGGGGCGACAGGAGTTCGGGGTTGGCCACGAGCAGGGTGGTGTCGGGGCCGGCGGCGTCGACGGCGTCCTGAGTGCGGGTCACCACCCGGGTGGTCACTCCGCGTTCCTTCAGGAGTTCGGCGACGGCGCGGCTGCCGTTGCGGTCGGCGGACCGGGGGTCGAGGGCGCCGAGGTTCTCGCCGGAGTTGAAGGCGGCCAGCGCGACGCCGGTGGCGATGAGCATGCCGAGGGCGAGGAGGAGGCCGCGGGCGCGGCGCCAGATGGCGGCGGCGCCGAGGGCGGTGGAGGTGCTGGGCGTCGCCGGGGTGGTCGGGTCTCGGTCCGGGCCGGGTGCGTCCGGTTCCTGAGGGCGCGTCGTGCCGGCGGCGCGGCCCGCGGGTGCGGGGCCGTGGGGGGCCGTCATGCGGTGACCCCCGTTCGGGACAGGGCGGGGCGGGTGCGTTCGACGGCGGTGTCGAGGTCGCGCAGCGTTGCGTACATGGCCGGGTCGCCGGCGCGGCCGCCGTAGGTGACGTCGTCGAAGGCGCGGGCGGCCGTACGGAGGTCCGCGGCGTGGCCCGGCAGGGTGACCGCTGCCTCGGCGGCGGCCTCGTCGGCGGTGCGGCCGGGGCGGGGATCCAGCAGGGTGCGTTCCTCCAGGGAGCGGACGAGGGCCCGCATCCGGGCCTGCACGGCTTCGGTCCAGCGGCCGGCGGCGGCGTGGGCCTCGGCCTCGGTGCGGTAGTCGGCCGCGCTGCGGATCCGCTCGCCCAGCAGGGCGCCAGCGCCGGCGGGGGCCTTGGAGGGGGTGCCGAGGCGCCACCACAGCAGTGCCACGGCCGCCGCGGTCAGCAGGACGATCACGACGATGCCCAGGGTGCCGCCGGGGGTCGCCCCGGCGGCGGAGCTGAACAGGTCGTCCACCCAGTCGAGGAAGCTGCGCAGGGCGCGCTCCAGCAGACCGGGGTCGTTCTCGTGGTACATCGGCTTGGACAGTTCGCGTTCGGCGGCCTCGCGGGCGGCGTCGCGCGGTGTCGTCACCGGTGGTGTCTCGCTGATGGGCAGTCCCCCCGGGCTGGTCATCGCATCAGCTTCCGGCTGGAGGGGGCGTGGTGCCGGGTGCGCCGGGGGCGTCCGGGGTGGAGCCGGGTACGCCGCCGTAGTTCTCGAGGCCCGCGGCGCGGGCCAGCTCCAGGTCGAGGGCCTCGCGGCGGATGCGCTGGTCGACGTAGAGGAGCACCGAGACGCCGGCCTTGAAGGGCAGGGTGATGGTCATCGCGACGACCGAGCCGATGCCGATGATGGTCAGGTACGTCCAGCTCATGGCCACGCCGGAGTCGGCGCTGAAGCCGCCGGAGACGCCCTCGCTGATCAGCGCGACGACGTTGAACGGGAGTCCGATGACGAATTCGACGGCGCCCGCGATGAGGCCGGCGAGCAGCGTGATGCCGAGGATGCGCCACCAGGAGCCGCGGACCAGCTTGTCGGAGCGCGACAGGCTGCGCAGGACGGTGCTGCGCTCGAGCATCAGTACGGACGGGGAGAGGCTGACGCGTACGTACAGCCACACCCAGACGGCGAAGCCGGCCAGGCCGCCGACGATGGCGAGGGCGAGGACGCCTCCGGCGCCCATGCCGGCGACGCCCGCGATGACGGCCGGTACGAAGCCGACGGCGATGATCACGATGCCGCCGAGGGCGACCAGTGCGGTCAGGCCGGCCAGGCGGAGCAGCTGCGGGCGGGACTCGCGCCAGGCGTCGCCCACCGAGGAGGGGCGGCCCAGGACGGCGCGGCTGTAGATCATCGTGAGCATGGCGGTGGCGACGATGGTGCAGAAGAAGGTGATCACGAGGGCGCCGGCGCCGGCCACCAGCGTGCCCGAAAGGGCGCTGACGACGTCGTCGGGGTCGGCCGTGTTGCTGTCCAGGGAGCCGTCGAGCTCGTTCAGCCGGTCGAACGCGAAGCCCTGGAGCAGCGTGATCGCCAGGACCGCGAAGATGGCCACGGTGAAGCTGATGGGCAGCACGGAGCGCGCGTGGGTGCGCAGGGTGGCGACCGCGCCGTCGAGGATCTCGCCGAGGCCCAGCGGGCGCAGCGGGATCACGCCGGGCTTGGCGGCCGGGGGCTTGCCCCAGGGGCTCTGCTGACCCCACTGGCCTCCGTACGGGGCCTGCTGGCCGCCGTGGGGGGCCTGGCCGGGCTGCTGCGGGTACGCGCCCCAG
This sequence comes from Streptomyces sp. NBC_01232, assembly GCF_035989885.1. Taxonomy (GTDB): domain Bacteria; phylum Actinomycetota; class Actinomycetes; order Streptomycetales; family Streptomycetaceae; genus Streptomyces. Next base: position 3,381,541 of record NZ_CP108518.1, on the reverse strand, counting down.
CCCGTGCCGGGCTGCGGGGGTGCGGGCGGCTGCGGGGCCTGACCGGTGCCCGGGTTCGACCACTGACCGGGCGGCGGCTGCTCGGCGGACCACTTCGGGTCGCCGGCGGGCTGTGCGGGCGGGGTGGGCTGCTGTGCGCCGCCGTCGGTGCCCGGACGGTCGGCGGGGGTTCCCGGCCGCTCGTCGTCGGACGGAGAGGATCCGGGCTTAGCCCAGCCCGGAGAGTCGTTCATCGTCACTCCTTCACGTGCGCCTGCTGCGGCGGGGCGCTGGTCGCTGCCATCGTGCCACGTGGGGGGCCCGAACGGAGTAGGGGGTGGGCGGCGGATCGGGTGCGGATCGGGTGCGGTGGCGGGCGGTTCGGGGCGATCCTGATCAGTGGGGCGGGCCCGGGCGGTGCCGCGGGGTCCCGGTTGCCCGTACCTTCAATTGTCGACCCGATCAGGGGCAGACTGGTGGAGCTGGTGTCCACGCAGGTCCGAGGGTCGATTTCCAGCCCTTTTGGCTGTGGGACAGCTCACCGCCGGGTAACGATTAGCTAATGGGATGATGTCAACCATGAAGGGACGCGTCCTTGTCGTCGACGACGACACCGCGCTGGCCGAGATGCTCGGCATTGTGCTGCGTGGAGAAGGTTTTGAGCCGTCGTTCGTAGCGGACGGTGACAAGGCACTTGCTGCCTTCCGGGAGGCGAAGCCGGACCTGGTGCTGCTCGACCTCATGCTGCCCGGAAGGGACGGCATAGAGGTCTGCCGCCTGATCCGGGCGGAGTCCGGCGTGCCGATCGTCATGCTCACCGCCAAGAGCGACACGGTCGATGTCGTCGTGGGTCTGGAGTCCGGGGCCGACGACTACATCGTCAAGCCGTTCAAGCCGAAGGAGCTGGTGGCCCGGATCCGGGCCCGTCTGCGCCGTTCGGAGGAGCCCGCGCCCGAGCAGCTGGCCATCGGTGACCTGGTCATCGACGTGGCCGGGCACTCGGTCAAGCGGGACGGTGCCTCCATCGCGCTGACCCCGCTCGAGTTCGACCTGCTGGTCGCCCTCGCGCGCAAGCCCTGGCAGGTGTTCACCCGTGAGGTGCTGCTGGAGCAGGTCTGGGGCTACCGCCATGCGGCGGACACCCGCCTGGTCAACGTGCATGTGCAGCGACTGCGCTCCAAGGTCGAGAAGGACCCGGAGCGCCCTGAGATCGTCGTGACGGTGCGCGGTGTCGGCTACAAGGCCGGACCCAGCTGACGTGCAGTCCGGCACGTCCGGCACGGCCGGCAGGGGCCCCCGCGGTCCCCGCCGGTGGAACCTGCGTCCCGGCGGGCTGCTGAGGGACGGAGCGGCGCGCAGCCCCGTACTGCGGCTGTGCGTGCGCCTCGTGCGCCGGCCGCTGCTTCCTGCTGTCCGGCTGTGGCGCCGCAACATCCAGCTGCGGGTGGTCGCGGCCACCCTGCTGATCTCGCTCGCCGTGGTCCTCGCCCTGGGTTTCGTCGTCATCGCCCAGGTCAGCAAGGGTCTCCTCGATGCCAAGGAGGAGGCGGCGCAGAGCCAGGCCGCGGGCGGGTTCGCGGTGGCGCAGGAGAAGGCGAACGCCCCGGCCACGGTGGACGGGCCCGACGCCACCGACAACAAGGTCGGCCGGGACGCCAGTACCTGGATGAACTCCCTGGTCAAGCAGCTGGCCAGTGGTGGCCAGACCGCCTTCGAGGTGGTCGCGCTCGGTGCCGGTACGGGCGAGCAGGCGCTGCCCGGCGTGCAGGGCGTCAAGGGCGCCCGCGCCTCCGGCAACGTGGACCCGACCGCCAGCGTGCCGCTGGGCCTGCGCCGGGCCGTCAACCACGCCACCGGTGCCTTCAAGACCTTCTCCGAGATCCGGTACACGAGCGGGGACGGGAAGAAGGAGCCCGAGCCGGCGCTGGTCATCGGCAAGCGGCTCTCGGACATCAACGGCGACCCGTACGACCTGTACTACCTCTTCCCGCTCACCCAGGAGGAGGAGTCCCTCAACCTGATCAAGGTCACCATCGTGACCGCGGGCCTGTTCGTCGTCGTCCTGCTCTGCGGCATCGCCTGGCTCGTCGTGCGCCAGGTGGTGACCCCTGTCCGGATGGCCGCCGGGATCGCCGAGCGGCTCTCGGCCGGGCGGCTCCAGGAGCGGATGAAGGTCACCGGTGAGGACGACATCGCGCGTCTCGGCGAGGCCTTCAACAAGATGGCGCAGAACCTCCAGAACAAGATCCAGCAGCTGGAGGAGCTGTCCCGGATGCAGCGCCGCTTCGTCTCGGACGTCTCGCACGAGCTGCGCACCCCGCTGACGACGGTACGGATGGCCGCCGACGTCATCCACGACGCCCGGGTCGACTTCGACCCGATCACCGCGCGCTCCGCCGAGCTGCTCGCCGGGCAGCTCGACCGGTTCGAGTCGCTCCTCGCGGACCTGCTGGAGATCAGCCGCTTCGACGCCGGGGCCGCGGCCCTGGAGGCCGAGCCGATCGACCTGCGCGACGTCGTGCGCCGGGTCATCGACGGCGCCGAGCCGCTCGCCGAGCACAAGGGCACCCGGATCCGGGTGCTGGGCGACACCCAGCCGGTCATCGCCGAGGCGGACGCCCGCCGGGTGGAGCGGGTGCTGCGCAACCTGGTCGTCAACGCCGTGGAGCACGGCGAGGGCCGCGACGTGGTGGTCCGGCTGGCGTCCGCGGGCGGGGCCGTCGCGGTCGCGGTACGGGACTACGGCGTCGGGCTCAAGCCCGGTGAGGCCACCCGCGTCTTCAACCGCTTCTGGCGGGCCGACCCGGCACGGGCGCGCACGACCGGCGGAACGGGCCTGGGCCTGTCCATCGCCGTCGAGGACGCCCGGCTGCACGGAGGCTGGCTGCAGGCCTGGGGCGAGCCGGGCGGCGGGTCGCAGTTCCGCCTGACCCTGCCGCGCACGGCGGACGAGCCGCTGCGGGGCTCGCCCATCCCGCTGGAGCCCGAGGACTCGCGGGCGAACCGGGCCAGGGCCGCGGCCGACGCCGCGGCCGATGCCGCGGGCAGCACCGCGGACCGTACGCCCGCCGACAACGGTGGCCGCTCGCCGATACCGCCGCGTTCGCCCGTGGCCGGTGCCATGCCGGTGCCCGCCGACCCGACGGCACTGCCGGGGAACGGGGCACGGGTCGTGTCCCGTCCGGCCGAGCAGGCACAACAGGAGGACCGAGCCGATGGACGCTGAGCCCTTGGACGCGCGGGCAGGGGCCGTGCGGGCGAGGGGCAGACGCCTGCGCACCGTACGGGCGTACGCCTTCGGGGTGGCCGGGCTGCTGCTGGCCGGCTGCGCCTCCATGCCGGACAGCGGCGACATCCGCCCGGTGCAGGCCTCGCAGGGCGTCGACTCGCAGGTCCGGGTGTTCGGCGTGCCCCCGGCGGACAAGGCCAGCCCGGCCGAGATCGTCGACGGCTTCCTGGAGGCGATGACCAGCGACGACCCGCAGCTGGAGACCGCCCGCAAGTACCTCACCGAGGCCGCCGCGAAGAACTGGAAGCCCGGCTCCGCCGTCACCGTGCTCTCCTCCGGCCTGAACCGGGTGGCGACCCGGGGCGAGAAGGACCCCGACGGGCCCCGCTGGAAGGTGACCGGCAAGAAGCTCGCGACCGTCGACGAGCACAGTGCGTACCAGCCGCAGACCGGCGCCAGGGAGTACGAGGAGTACCTCCAGCTCATCCAGGACGGCGACAAGCAGTGGCGGATCTCGACCCCGCCGAGCGGTCTCGTGCTGAGCGAGTCGGACTTCCAGCGCATATACATGCCGGTGAACAAGTACTACTTCGCGGGCGGCACGCTCGTCGCCGACCCGGTCTACGTGCGCCAGCGCACCGACCCGGACTCGCGGATGGACCCGACCACGCAGACCGTCCAGTCGCTGCTGGCCGGGCCGTCCCGCTGGCTCGCACCGGTCGTGGAGTCCAGCTTCCCCACCGGTACGGAACTGCGCACGGGCACCAAGTCCCTTTCGTACGACGGGCAGAACACGCTGCGCGTGCCGCTCAACGACAAGGCCAACAATGTCGCGCAGCCGCAGTGCAAGAAGATGGCCACCCAACTCCTCTACACCGTCAAGGACCTGACGGGTTCTCGGCTCGACCAGGTCGAACTGCTGCGCTCCGACGACAAGTCGTCGTCGCTGTGCTCGGTGACCGAGGTGAGCGCGACCGCGATCGCGGGCCGGCCCAAGATCCCCGAGTTCCAGTACTTCGTCGACAACGAGAAGCGTCTGGTCCGGATGAAGCTCGACGTGAGCAGCGAGGACCAGCAGGTCCGCACCGAACCGGTGCCGGGGCCGCTGGCCGCGCTTCCCGTCGTCAAGGTCAGCTCTGCGGCGGTGTCGCACGACGAGCGGCGCGCCGGGGTGGTCTCCGAGGACGGTCACGGGCTGTACGTGGTCTCGCTGGTCGGGAGCGGCCCGATGCCGCCGCCGGTGCCGATCGGCAAGGGCGGCAAGGCGCCGACTCTGACCGCGCCGAGCTGGGACGCCTCGGGCGACCTGTGGGTGGCGGACCGGGATCCGCAGTCCCCGGCGCTGTGGCGGGTGCCGGGTGGCACCGGAACGCCCGAGAAGGTGCAGGTGGCGGGGCTCGACGGGCGGCGCATCGCGTCGCTGAAGGCGTCCGCCGACGGGGCGCGGATCGCGCTGCTGGTGGAGGAGAGCGAAACCAGCAAGATCCTTTACGTCGGGCGGATCGAGCGGCCCGACGCCAAGGGGGACCTCTCCGCAGTGTCGGTGCGCGAGCTGCGTCCGGCGGCTCCGCAGATGGTGGACGTGACGGCGATGAGCTGGGCGCCGCGCGGGCGGCTGCTCGTGGTGGGCCGGGAGAACGGCGGCGTCCAGCAGGCCCGCTACATGCTGGCCGACGGGTCGATGGTCGCGGCGAGCCTGCCCGGGGCCACCGGGCTGTCCGCGGTGGCGGTCGCGGCCACGGAGGACGAGGCGAAGCCGAAGCCGGTGGTCGCGTTCTCGGAGGACGGGATCGTGTGGCTGCCGCCGGGTGCGCAGTGGCGCACGGTGGCGCTGGGCGGCCGGGCTCCGGTGTACCCGGGCTGAGCCGGGGCCGCGCCGGTTGTCCACAGGGGTCGCGCGCCGCGGTGCGGCCCGTCAGTGTGGAGCCATGCGGGGGTGGTGGCAGGAGCTCGCCGGGCTGGTCCTGCCGGTCGACTGCGCCGGCTGCGGGGCGGTCCGGGTGCTGGTGTGCGCCGACTGCCGGGACGGGCTGAGCGGGGCCGGGGCGGGCCCGGTGCGGCCGTCTCCGTGCCCTGTGGGGCTTCCGGGGGTGTGGGCGCGCGCCGGCTACGACGGGGCCGTACGGGGCCTCCTGCTGGCGCACAAGGAGCGCGGGGCGCTGCCGCTGGCCGGTGTGCTCGGCGCGGCCCTGGCGGGCGCGGTCCTGGCGGCCGGGGCGGAGGGCGCGGGCGGGACGCCCGGCGCGGACGGGGGCCGCGGTGCGGGTGAGGTGGCTCTGGTGCCGGTTCCGTCGGCGCGGCGGCAGATCCGGGCGCGCGGGCACGATCCGGCGCGCAGGATCGCCCTGGCGGCCGCGGGGCGGCTGCGGCGGGCCGGTGTTCCGGCGCGCGTGGCGCCCGTACTGCGGCTGCGGCGGGCGGTGGCGGACCAGGCGGGGCTGGGGGCCCGGGAGCGCCGGGAGAACCTCACGGGCGCGCTGGCGGTGCGCCGGGGCGGTGCCCGGCTCACGTACGGGGCCGAGATCGTCCTCGTGGACGACGTCATCACCACGGGGGCGACGCTGGCGGAGGCGGCCCGCGCGGTCCGTGCCGCGGGGCTGGCCACGGGCCCGGGGGCGGTGCTGCGGGCGGCGGTGGTCGCCGCGCCGGCGGACTCGTTCAGACGGATCGAACGGACGCCACGCGTTTGAGCAACTCGCACAGAACAAGAATCTTGTGAATAGATTTGGAACTGGCGGGGAAGGCCCATCGTTGCAGGTAGTAAGAGGGAACAGCCACTTCGTCGGAAGTACATTCCGGTAGCGGGTGCCGACAACCGCCATAGAGGGATATGTTCGGTTGTAAGGAACTCAGGAGGCTGTCTCTCGACTCCGAAGTCGGTGGGGTGTTGATCTTGCCGATGGGGGAGGAGGAGGTGAAAGTCGCCAAGTCCGAGGCTCCGGCCTTCACCGGAGTCTGGTGCGAAAGGGAGACGCTTCGCCCCGTCGGGCGGAGCTATCCGGGAACGGAGTTCTGCGTGGACATCGTCGTCAAGGGCCGCAAGACCGAGGTGCCCGAGCGGTTCCGCAAGCACGTGGCCGAGAAGCTGAATCCGGAGCGGATCCAGAAGCTCGACGCCAAGGTGATCAGCTTGGACGTCGAGGTGTCCAAGGAGCACAACCCGCGTCAGGCCGACCGTTCCGACCGCGTGGAGATCACCCTGCGTTCGCGGGGCCCGGTGATCCGTGCCGAGGCTGCCGCCGCCGACGCGTATGCGGCGCTCGACCTGGCTCAGGACAAGCTGGAGGCCCGGCTGCGCAAGCAGCACGACAAGCGTTACACCCGCCGTGGCAACGGCCGGCTCTCGGCGGCAGAGGTCGCCGACGTGGTGCCGGGCGTCGCGTCGCTGAACGGCAGCGGCCAGCCGGTGTCCGAGGAGAAGACGGACGGGGTGCCGATCACCCGGATCGGATCCATCGAGGTGCAGGGCGAAGGCCCGCTCGTCGTCCGCGAGAAGACCCACTCGGCCGCACCCATGTCCCTCGACCAGGCCCTGTACGAGATGGAACTGGTCGGCCACGACTTCTATCTGTTCGTCGACTCCGAGACGAAGCTGCCCAGTGTTGTCTACCGCCGTCATGCCTATGACTACGGCGTCATCCACGTGAACCCCGACGGTGCCTCCAGCTCGGAGGAGCCGCGGGGCGGCGCCGGTGGCGCGCTCGGCGGCTGAGGCTGATCACCACCCGTTTCGTTGCCCCCGCACGGGCGCTCCGGCGCCCGGGCGGGGGCACCTGCATGACGGGTGTGCGACGGGTATGCGCCAGGTGGCTCACTTGTGGCCCCCGCGCCGTGGTGCGGGCATGGAATCATGGCGTGCAGTCAACCGGCTGCGGTGTGTGTCCGGTTGGCCCAGCAGCTGAGCACATGCAGGGGGAGGAACGATGGCGGACAGCTTCGGGCCGGTGCGCGGGGACGACGGCGTCGCGGGCTGCCGTGAGGCGGACCCGGCGGCGGAGCCCGCCGGGGAGCCCATCAGGGTGCTCGTGGTCGACGACCACGCGCTCTTCCGGCGGGGACTGGAGATCGTCCTCGCGCAGGAGGAGGACATCCAGGTCGTCGGTGAGGCGGGGGACGGGGCGGAGGCCGTGGACAAGGCGGCCGATCTGCTTCCGGACATCGTGCTGATGGACGTGCGGATGCCCCGGCGCGGCGGGATCGAGGCGTGCACCTCGATCAAGGAGGTGGCCCCCTCGGCGAAGATCATCATGCTGACGATCAGCGACGAGGAGGCGGACCTCTACGACGCGATCAAGGCGGGCGCGACCGGGTACCTCCTGAAGGAGATCTCGACGGACGAGGTGGCCACGGCGATCCGGGCGGTGGCGGACGGCCAGTCGCAGATCAGCCCGTCGATGGCGTCGAAGCTGCTCACCGAGTTCAAGTCGATGATCCAGCGCACCGACGAGCGGCGGCTGGTGCCCGCGCCGAGGCTGACGGACCGTGAACTCGAAGTCCTGAAACTGGTGGCCACCGGTATGAACAACCGCGACATCGCGAAGGAGTTGTTCATTTCCGAGAACACCGTGAAGAACCACGTCCGCAACATTCTGGAGAAGCTGCAGCTGCACTCCAGGATGGAGGCCGTGGTCTACGCGATGCGGGAGAAGATCCTCGAAATCCGCTGAGACGGACTGAGGGTGTCCGGCCCGACCGGCAGGACACCCCCGGGGCTCAGAGCGCGGCCAGTTCCGCCGTGACGGCCGCCGCTTCCGCGGGCGAGCTCGCGCGCTCGACCCGTACGTCCTCGCAGCCGACCCACTCCGCCGCCTCCCGCAGGGCCTGCGCCATCGGGCCGGCGGCCTTCGGGGAGGTCAGGGAGAGCTGCCGGGCGACCAGCGTGCGGCCCTCGCGGGCGGGGTCGACGCGGCCCTGGAGCCGGCCGCCCGCCAGCAGCGGCATCGCGAAGTACCCGTGTATCCGCTTCGGCTTGGGGACGTATGCCTCCAGGCGGTGCGTGAAACCGAAGATCCGCTCCGTCCGGGGACGGTCCCAGACCAGGGAGTCGAAGGGCGACAGCAGCGTCGTGCGGTGGCGGCCCCTGGGAGCCTGCGCGAGCGCCGCCGGGTCCGCCCACGCGGGCTTGGACCAGCCCTCCACCTCCACCGGGACCAGCCCGGAGTCCGCGACCACCGCGTCGAACTGCTCGCCCTTGAGGCGGTGGTAGTCCGCGATGTCGGCGCGGGTGCCGACGCCCAGGGAGCGGCCGGCCAGGGCCACCAGGCGCCGGAGGCACTCGCGGTCGTCGAGGTCGTCGTGGAGCAGCGCGTCGGGCACGGCCCGCTCGGGGAGGTCGTAGACCCGCTTCCAGCTGCGGCGTTCGCTGCACACCACCTCGCCGGTGTCGAGGAGCCACTCCACCGCGATCTTGGTCTCGGACCATTCGAACCACTCGCCGCCGTTCTTGGCGCCGCCCAGCTCGGTGGAGGTCAGGGGGCCGTCCGCCTTCAGCCGGTCCAGGACCGCCCGCGTCGAGTGCTGCTTGTCCTGGAGGATGTGCCAGCGGTGGCCGCGGATCCGGTTGGCCCGGCGGCGGAAGGCGAAATGCGGCCATTCCTCGATCGGCAGGATGCAGGCCGCGTGCGACCAGTACTCGAAGGCGTGCCGGTCCGACCAGTAGGCCTTCTCCACGGTGTCCCGGCCCACCGCGCCCAGTCGTGCGTACGGGATCAGCTCGTGCGAGCGGGCCAGGACCGAGATGGTGTCCAGCTGCACGGCGCCCAGGTTGCGCAGGACGCCGCGCACCCCTCCGCGCCGGTCGGGCGCCCCCAGGAAGCCCTGCGCGCGCAGGGCGATCCGGCGGGCTTCGTCGGCGGACAGCGAAAGCGAGGTCATCCCCGCAGCCTAGGGGCGCCCACTGACAGCGGGGCCACGTCCGCAGCCTGGAGCCGGTCACCGGCAGCCGGCCGGTACGGCAGCCGGGAGGGCAGGCCGAGGTCGGAGGGGAGCAGGGCGCCCACCCAGCAGTCGCGCAGGGTGTCTCGGTGCTCCATGCCCGCGCGCTGGACGCCCTCGACGACGAAGCCGGCCTTCTCGGCGACGGCGCGGGAGGCGGTGTTGCCGATCCCGGCACGCCAGATCAGGCGTACGCAGCCGGCCTCGGTGAAGGCCCAGCGGGCCGCGGCCCGCACGGCCTCGGTCATGTAGCCGCGGCCCCGGTGCCCGGCGACCGCCCAGTAGCCGACCTCGTGCGCGTGCGGGCCGCGCGGGATGACGCCCAGGGCGGCCACGAGCGGGCCGCCCGCCCCGAGCCGGACCGCGAAGTTGAACTCGGTGCCGTCGCGCCACCCCCGGGGAACCGTTTCCGTGACGAACTCCTCCGCGTCCTCGCGGCGGTACGGCACCGGTACCGGGATCCAGTGCTGGATCTCGGGGTCCTGGCAGGCGGCGTGCACCTCGGCGGTGTCCTCGGGGGTGTGAGGGCGCAGCACGAGGCGATCGGTGGTCAGAGTGATCGTCTCCATGACCGGATTCTGCAGGGGCCTCAGGCGGCGGAAGACGGCAGGTAGGGGATCGCCGAGGACAGGCCCAGGTCGGAGGGGAGCAGGGCGCCGACCCAGCAGTCGCGGGCGGTGCCGCGCCGCTCGATGCCGGCCCGCATGACGCCCTCGACCCGGAAGCCGGCCTTCTCGGCCACGGCGCGCGAGCCCGTGTTTCCGACCTCGGCCCGCCATTCCAGCCGTGCGACGCCCAGCTCGGTGAAGGCCCAGCGGGCGACGGCCAGGACGGCCTCGGCCATGTAGCCCCGGCCGCGGTGTTCCTTGACCGCCCAGTAGCCGATCTCGTAGCTCTCCGCGCCGTGGACGTGCACGCCGACGGACGCGACCAGGGTGCCGTCGGTGGCCAGACGTACGGCGAAGGGGAAGGCCGTGCCCTCGCTCCAGCCGTTCGGGACGATCTCGTTCACGAAGGCGTGCGCGTGCTCGCGCTCGTAGGGGGAGGGGACCAGCGTCCAGCGCTGGATGTCGGCGTCCTGGGCCGCCGCATACACCTCGTCCTCGTCGGACGGGACGAAAGGACGCAATACCAGCCGGTCCGTGCTCAGTGTCGTGGGCTCCATGAACGAATTCTGCTGCCGTCGCAGTACCGCGGGCGAAGTATTTTCGGTAATCCCTCCGGGCGATGCGGCACCTTCGGTGTCCCCCGTACGTTCTCAATCCGGGCACCCGTGCCCTCACGGGAACGGCGGACCTCCCGACGCGGCCACGTCCTCGCTTACGATGGCCGTTGCGGTGGGGCCCACCTGCCGTGCCCGTGTACGTACAGTGCTCAGGCCCGACCGGCAAGGAGACAAACCTCGGTGTCCGTCTTCAACAAGCTCATGCGTGCAGGCGAAGGCAAGATCCTGCGCAAACTGCACCGCATCGCGGACCAGGTCAACTCCATCGAAGAGGACTTCGTCAACCTCTCCGACGCCGAGTTGCGTGCGCTCACGGACGAGTACAAGCAGCGTTTCCAGGACGGCGAGACCCTGGACGACCTGCTCCCCGAGGCCTTCGCGACCGTACGCGAGGCGGCCAAGCGCGTCCTCGGCCAGCGGCACTACGACGTCCAGATCATGGGTGGCGCGGCGCTGCACCTCGGCTACGTGGCCGAGATGAAGACCGGTGAGGGCAAGACCCTCGTCGGCACGCTGCCCGCGTACCTGAACGCGCTGTCCGGCAAGGGCGTCCACCTGATCACGGTGAACGACTACCTGGCCGAGCGCGACTCCGAGCTGATGGGCCGGGTGCACAAGTTCCTCGGCCTCGAGGTCGGCTGCATCCTGGCGAACATGTCGCCCGCCCAGCGCCGCGAGCAGTACGGCAGCGACATCACCTACGGCACGAACAACGAGTTCGGCTTCGACTACCTGCGCGACAACATGGCGTGGTCCCAGGACGAGCTCGTCCAGCGCGGCCACAACTTCGCCGTGGTCGACGAGGTCGACTCGATCCTGGTCGACGAGGCCCGTACCCCGCTGATCATCTCCGGCCCCGCCGACCAGGCCACGAAGTGGTACGGCGACTTCGCGAAGCTGGTGACCCGCCTGACCAGGGGCGAGGCCGGCCAGCCGCTGAAGGGCATCGAGGAGACCGGCGACTACGAGGTCGACGAGAAGAAGCGCACCGTCGCCATCCACGAGACCGGCGTCGCCAAGGTCGAGGACTGGCTCGGCATCGAGAACCTCTACGAGTCGGTGAACACCCCGCTCGTCGGTTACCTCAACAACGCGATCAAGGCCAAGGAGCTCTTCAAGAACGACAAGGACTACGTCGTCATCGACGGCGAAGTCATGATCGTCGACGAGCACACCGGCCGTATCCTCGCCGGCCGCCGCTACAACGAGGGCATGCACCAGGCGATCGAGGCGAAGGAAGGGGTGGACATCAAGGACGAGAACCAGACCCTCGCCACGATCACCCTGCAGAACTTCTTCCGCCTCTACTCGAAGCTGTCGGGCATGACCGGTACGGCCATGACCGAGGCCGCCGAGTTCCACCAGATCTACAAGCTCGGTGTCGTCCCGATCCCGACCAACCGCGACATGGTCCGCAAGGACCAGCCGGACCTGATCTACCGGACCGAGGTCGCGAAGTTCGCCGCCGTCGTCGACGACATCGCGGAGAAGCACGAGAAGGGCCAGCCGATCCTCGTCGGTACGACGTCGGTCGAGAAGTCCGAGTACCTCTCCCAGCAGCTCTCCAAGCGCGGCATCCCGCACGAGGTGCTCAACGCCAAGCAGCACGACCGTGAGGCGACGATCGTCGCCCAGGCCGGCCGCCGCGGCGCGGTCACGGTCGCCACGAACATGGCCGGCCGCGGTACCGACATCAAGCTCGGCGGCAACCCGGACGACCTGGCCGAGGCCGAGCTGCGCCAGCAGGGCCTGGACCCGGAGGAGCACATCGAGGAGTGGGCGCACGCGCTCCCCTCGGCGCTCACCCGGGCCGAGGCGGCGGTGAAGGCGGAGTTCGAGGAGGTCAAGGACCTCGGCGGGCTGTACGTGCTGGGCACCGAGCGCCACGAGTCGCGCCGTATCGACAACCAGCTTCGCGGCCGCTCCGGCCGACAGGGCGACCCGGGCGAGTCCCGCTTCTACCTGTCGCTGGGCGACGACCTGATGCGTCTGTTCAAGGCGCAGATGGTCGAGCGCGTCATGGCGATGGCGAACGTTCCCGACGACGTGCCGATCGAGAACAAGATGGTGACGCGCGCGATCGCGTCGGCCCAGTCGCAGGTCGAGACCCAGAACTTCGAGACGCGCAAGAACGTCCTGAAGTACGACGAGGTCCTCAACAGCCAGCGCGAGGTCATCTACGGCGAGCGCCGCCGCGTCCTGGAGGGCGAGGACCTCCAGGAGCAGGTGCGCTTCATGATGGACGACACGATCGACGCGTACATCGCGGCCGAGACGGTCGAGGGCTTCGCCGAGGAGTGGGACCTGGAGCGGCTGTGGAGCGCCTTCCGGCAGCTCTACCCGGTGAAGGTCACCATCGAGGAGCTGGAGGAGGCCGCGGGCGACCGCGCGGGCATCACCGCCGAGTTCATCGCGGAGTCCGTCAAGGACGACATCCACGAGCAGTACGAGACCCGCGAGAAGACGCTCGGCTCCGAGATCATGCGTGAGCTGGAGCGGCGCGTGGTCCTGTCGGTGCTCGACCGCAAGTGGCGCGAGCACCTGTACGAGATGGACTACCTGCAGGAGGGCATCGGCCTGCGGGCGATGGCCCAGAAGGACCCGCTGGTCGAGTACCAGCGCGAGGGCTTCGACATGTTCAACGCCATGCAGGAAGGCATCAAGGAGGAGTCCGTCGGCTACCTGTTCAACCTGGAGGTCCAGGTCGAGCAGCAGGTCGAGGAGCTTCCGGTGCAGGACGCGGCGCCGTCCCTGTCGAAGGAGCCGGCGGGTGCGCGTCCGGAGATCCGGGCGAAGGGCCTCGACGCTCCGCAGCGGCCGGACCGGCTGCACTTCTCGGCGCCGACGGTGGACGGGGAGGGCGGTGTCATCGAGGGCGACTTCGACAGTGACGCTGCCGGTGGTGAGGGCGACGGGATGACGCGGGCGGAGCGCCGCAAGGCGCAGAAGGCCGCGGGCGGGCGTCGGCGGAAGAAGTAACCCACCGCCGGGTTGAGCGCGAGCTGTCGGCCGGGGCCGGACACCTACGGGTGTCCGGCCCCGGCCGCGTTGTGTGGTGCCGGCCAGGTTGCGCGGTGCCGGCCGGGTCGTGTGGTGCCGGCCGGGTGGTGCGGTGCCCTGCGGCGCCGTTGCCGGGGGCGCCGCCCCCGGACCCCCGCGCCTCAAACGCCGGCGGGGCTGAGGGGCGCCTAAAGCGCCGGCGGGGCTGAGGGAGAGTCTCAAACGCCGGCGGGGCTGAGGGGAGTGCCTCAAGCGCCGGCGGGGCTGAGGGGAGCGCCCGCGTGGCTGACGGGAGCGCTGCGGGGGTGGATGTGGGGCCGGTGGGGGGTCAGGGGCGGGGGCCCTGGATTTCCACCGCTGCGCAGCGCCAGCGGAGGTCCGGGCCCTGTTCGAGGCGGAAGGCCATTGCCGTCAGGCGCTCGCCCGTGGCGATGCGGGCGAATGCCTCGATGACCCCCGGGCCGGGGGTGAAGCGGCCGCACTGGCGGACCACCGGGCGCAGGCGCTCGCGCAGGGGGGCCGTGGGGGCCAGGGCGATCAGCTGCTGGTAGGCGGGGCCGACCGTGTGGCCGAGGAGCGAGTGGACCGGGCGCAGGCCGCTGACCACCGCGAGGAGGTGTTCGGCGAACCAGTGGTGGGGGCCGAGCCGCAGGGTGCGCGGAGGGCCCGCGGGGCGCCGCGGATCGCGGCGCCCGGCCGGCCGGGTCCGGGCGCGCCCGGCGGGCCGCCGACGGCTGCCTTCGTTGCCGGTCATCGTGCCGCGCGTCGTGGTGTCCATCGCGATCTGCCCCCGAACAGGCCGGGCCCGGAGCCATACCGGGCGGTAACTTGATGGGGATCTTCTACGGCCGCCGACCACGCTCCGCAACCACGCCCGCGCCCCGGCGGGCCCCCCGCCCGGTTCACCTATCAGGATGGGCGGCGCCCGCTCCCCGGCCCCGGCCGGCGTCCCACGAGGACCCGGGTGGACGGGGGCGGGCCGTGGCCCGACGGCCCGATGGGGGACGGAGTCCATCACCCGGCCGGCCTCGTCCGAGTCGTATCCTGGGTGCGTTTCCGACTACCGAAAGCAGCCGGCCATGCGCGTGTACGTCCCCCTGACCCTCCCCGGGCTCGCCGAGGTGCACAAGGCGGGTGAGCTGGGCCCCGCCCCGCTGCTGGCGTACGCCGTCACCCCCGGGCTGCGCGAGTGGTACGTGTCGGACGACATCGAGGAGCTGGAGTACGCGGCCCTGAACCGGGCCGCGCTCGCCTCGCTGCGGCTGCTCGCCGCGGACGCGGACGCCCCGCGCCGGCGCGTCGTGGTCGCCCTCGACGTCGACGACAAGGCCGCCACCGCCGCCCCCGGCGACGACGAGGCCGCCCTGGGCCGGGTGACCCTCGGCGCCGCCGTACGGCTCGCCGTGGCGGCTGCCGTGCACGCGGACGCCGATGACGCCGACGGGGACGTGGCCGCGGCCGCGCGGTCCCTCGATGCGGCCGACGGCGGGGACGCGGCCGCACAGGCCGTCGTCGACGCGGCCGAGGACCACGAGCTGCTGTGGTTCGGCGTGCAGGAGATCGCGGGGTTGCTGAAGTGACCGCCACGAACCACATCGTCTGGGACTGGAACGGCACGCTCCTCCACGACATCGACGCCGTCATAGCCGCGACCAACGCCTCCTTCGCCGAGCTCGGTTTCGAGCCGATCACCCTGGAGACGTACCGGGACCTGTACGTCGTACCGGTGCCGAAGTTCTACGAGCGCCTCATGGGACGGCTGCCCACCGAGGAGGAGTGGCTCGTCATGGACGACACCTTCCACCGCCACTACTGGGCCGCCGCCGAGGACGCCGGGCTGGCCGAGGGTGCCCGGGAGCTGCTCCAGGACTGGCAGCAGGGCGGGCTCACGCAGTCCTTGCTGTCCCTCGCGCCCCACGAGAAGCTGGTGCCCCTGGTCCGGTTCCACCGCATCGAGCAGCACTTCCTGCGCGTGGACGGGCGGACCGGCCCCTCCCACACGTCCAAGGCGGGACACCTCGTACGTCACCTGACCGCCCTGGACGGGACGGGCGTGACGGCCGACCGTACGGTCCTCATCGGAGACGCCGTGGACGACGCGCTCGCCGCTGCCCACGTGGGTGCCCGCGCGGTTCTCTACACGGGCGGCTCGCACAGCCGCAGCAGTCTGGAATCGGCCGGTGTGCCGGTCGTGGACAGCCTGGCAGAGGCCGTAATGACCGCTCGTGAGCTGGCCGGATAGCGACTGGACAGGCTGCTGCACGGACGGGCGGTCACGTCGCTGGCCAGAGTGTCAAAGTTCCACCCCAAGATTTGTACAGATGCAGCGAATGACGTCCTGGGGGTAGGTCGGGATAGCCTGGTACCCGTGATCAGCGCGATAGTCATCGGGGGCACTGGAGCCTCCGGCCTGCGCCCGGCGCACGACCGTGCCCGGGCCTTCGCTGATCCCCGCCCCCGGGACATCCGGCCGATCATGGCTCATTCCCTCCCGGTCGGCTCTCTCGACGGCATAGCGTCGATCCCGAACGGACACCCCGCCTCGCGGCGCTATGTCATTCCTTCCTTCACCTACGTCACGCAATGGCGCGCGACAGGAGCCAGAGGACATGCAGACCAAGCTGGACGAAGCAAAGGCCGAGCTGCTCGCACGGGCGGCCCGGGTAGCTGAGCACAGCCCGGCCGGGGGGCTACTTCCGACTGGGTCCGAGCGGGGAGAGCGTCCAGACCAGGACACAGTGCTCTCGTACCTCCAGCGCTACTACCTGCACACGGCGCCCGAGGACCTCGCGGACCGGGACCCGGTCGACGTATTCGGCGCGGCGCTCTCGCACTACCGGCTCGCCGAGAACCGGCCGCAGGGCACCGCGAACGTGCGCGTGCACACCCCCACGGTGGAGGAGAACGGCTGGACCTCCAGCCACTCCGTCGTCGAGGTGGTCACCGATGACATGCCCTTCCTCGTGGACTCGGTGACGAACGAGCTGTCCCGCCAGGGCCGCGGCATCCACGTCGTGATCCACCCGCAGGTCGTCGTACGCCGTGACGTCACCGGCAAGCTGATCGAGATCCTCGGCCCCGACTGCGACGCCCACGGCCCCCGCACCTCGCGTCCCCACGACTCCCTCGTCGAGTCCTGGATCCACGTCGAGATCGACCGCGAGACCGACCGCGCCGACCTCAAGCAGATCAACGCCGACCTGCTGCGCGTCCTGTCCGACGTACGCGAGTCCGTCGAGGACTGGGAGAAGATGCGCGACGCGGCGCTGCGCATCGCCGAGGGCCTGCCCGAGGAGCACACCGCCCCCGACCTGCGCGAGTACGAGCTCGAAGAGGCCCGTGAGCTGCTGCGCTGGCTCGCCGACGACCACTTCACCTTCCTCGGCTACCGCGAGTACAACCTCGTCGACGGCGACTCCCTGGCCGCCGTGCCCGGCACCGGCCTCGGCATCCTGCGCTCCGACCCGCACCACAGCGGCAAGGACGACGGCCACCCGGTCTCGCCGTCCTTCAACCGGCTGCCGGCCGACGCCCGCGCCAAGGCCCGCGAGCACCGCCTGCTGGTGCTGACCAAGGCCAACAGCCGCTCCACCGTGCACCGCCCCTCGTACCTCGACTACGTGGGCGTGAAGAAGTTCGACGCAGACGGCAACGTCGTCGGCGAGCGCCGCTTCCTCGGCCTGTTCTCCTCGGCCGCGTACACCGAGTCCGTGCGCCGCGTCCCGGTCATCCGCCGCAAGGTCGTCGAGGTCCTCGACGGCGCCGGCTTCGCGCCGAGCAGCCACGACGGCCGCGACCTGCTGCAGATCCTCGAGACGTACCCGCGCGACGAGCTGTTCCAGACCCCGGTCGACCAGCTCCAGGCCATCGTCACCTCCGTCCTGTACCTCCAGGAACGCCGCCGGCTGCGGCTGTACCTGCGCCAGGACGAGTACGGCCGCTACTACTCCGCGCTGGTCTACCTGCCCCGAGACCGGTTCACCACCGGCGTGCGGCTGCGTCTGATGGACATCCTCCGGGAGGAGCTCGGCGGCATCAGCGTCGACTTCACCGCGTGGAACACCGAGTCGATCCTCTCCCGCATCCACTTCGTCGTCCGCGTCCCGCAGGGCACCGAGCTGCCCGCCCTGACCGACTCCGACGTCGAGCGCATCGAGGGCCGTCTCGTCGAGGCCGCCCGCTCCTGGGCCGACGGCTTCCAGGAAGCGCTGATCGCCGAATGCGGCGAGGAGCGCGCCGCCGAGCTGCTGCGCCGCTACGGCACCTCCTTCACCGAGGGCTACAAGGCCGACCACTCGCCGCGCGCGGCGGTCGCCGACCTGGTCCACCTGGAGAAGCTCGCCGCCAGCGAGCGACGCTTCGCGCTCTCGCTGTACGAGCCCGTGGGTGCGGGCCCCGGCGAGCGCCGGTTCAAGATCTTCCGCACCGGCGACCAGGTGTCGCTCTCCGCGGTCCTGCCGGTGCTGCAGCGCCTGGGCGTCGAGGTCACCGACGAGCGCCCGTACGAGCTGCGCCGCTCCGACCGCGTCAGCGCGTGGATCTACGACTTCGGTCTGCGGATGCCCCTCTCCGGCAGCGGGGACAACTACCTCGGCGACGACGCCCGCGAGCGCTTCCAGGACGCCTTCGCCGCGGTCTGGCAGGGCGACGCCGAGAACGACAACTTCAACGCCCTCGTGCTGAGCGCCGGGCTCACCTGGCGGCAGGCCGTCGTCCTGCGCGCGTACGCCAAGTACATGCGCCAGGCCGGCTCCACCTTCAGCCAGGACTACATGGAGGACACCCTCCGCAACAACGTCCACACCACCCGGCTGCTGGTCTCGCTCTTCGAGGCCCGCATGGCGCCCGTGCGCCAGACCGCCGGCAGCGAGCTCGTGGACGCCATGCTGGAGGAGCTCGACGGGGCCCTGGACCAGGTCGCCTCGCTCGACGAGGACCGCATCCTGCGGGCCTTCCTCACGCTCATCAAGGCCACGCTGCGCACGAACTTCTTCCAGCTCAACGGCGTGGGCGAGCAGCACTCGTACGTGTCGATGAAGTTCGACCCGCAGGCCATCCCGGACCTGCCGGCCCCGCGCCCGGCCTTCGAGATCTGGGTGTACTCCCCGCGCGTCGAGGGCGTCCACCTGCGCTTCGGCAAGGTCGCCCGAGGCGGCCTGCGCTGGTCCGACCGCCGTGAGGACTTCCGTACGGAGATCCTCGGCCTGGTCAAGGCGCAGATGGTCAAGAACACCGTGATCGTGCCGGTGGGCGCCAAGGGAGGCTTCGTCGCGAAGAACCTCCCCGACCCGTCGGTGGACCGCGACGCCTGGCTCGCCGAGGGCATCGCCTCGTACAAGATCTTCATCTCGGCGCTGCTCGACATCACCGACAACATGGTCGCCGGCGAGGTCCTGCCGCCCAAGGGCGTGGTCCGCCACGACGAGGACGACACCTACCTCGTCGTCGCCGCGGACAAGGGCACCGCGACCTTCTCCGACATCGCCAACGGAGTGGCCGAGTCCTACGGCTTCTGGCTCGGCGACGCCTTCGCGTCGGGCGGCTCGGCCGGCTACGACCACAAGGGCATGGGCATCACCGCCCGCGGCGCGTGGGAGTCCGTCAAGCGGCACTTCCGCGAGCTCGGCCACGACACCCAGACCGAGGACTTCACCGTCGTCGGAGTCGGTGACATGTCCGGCGACGTGTTCGGCAACGGCATGCTGCTCTCCGAGCACATCCGCCTGGTCGCCGCCTTCGACCACCGGCACATCTTCATCGACCCGAACCCGGACGCGGCCACCTCGTACGCCGAGCGCCGCCGCCTGTTCGAGCTGCCGCGCTCCTCGTGGGCCGACTACGACACCTCGCTGATCTCCGCGGGCGGTGGCATCCACCCGCGTTCCGCGAAGGCCGTCCCGATCACCGCGCAGGTCCGCGAGGCCCTCGGCATCGAGGCGGGCGTCACCAAGATGACCCCGGCCGACCTGATGAAGGCGATCCTGCAGTCCCCGGTGGACCTGCTGTGGAACGGCGGCATCGGTACGTACGTCAAGGCGACGGCCGAGACGCATGCGGACGTCGGCGACAAGGCCAACGACGCCATCCGCGTCAACGGTTCCGACGTGCGGGCCAAGGTCATCGGCGAGGGCGGCAACCTGGGTCTGACCCAGCTCGGCCGGATCGAGTTCGCCCGCAGCGGCGCCGGCGGCGAGGGCGGCAAGGTCAACACCGACGCCATCGACAACAGCGCCGGCGTGGACACCTCCGACCACGAGGTGAACATCAAGATCCTGCTCAACGCGGTCGTCACCGACGGCGACATGACCGTCAAGCAGCGCAACAAGCTGCTGGCCCAGATGACCGACGAGGTCGGCCACCTGGTGCTGCGCAACAACTACGCGCAGAACACCGCGCTCGCCAACGGCGCGGCGCAGGCCCCGAGCCTGCTCCACGCGCAGCAGCGCTACATGCGCCGGCTGGAGCGGGACGGGCTGCTCGACCGGGCGCTGGAGTTCCTGCCCACCGACCGGCAGATCCGCGAGCTGCTGAGCGGCGGCAAGGGCCTGACCCAGCCGGAACTGGCCGTGCTGTTCGCCTACACCAAGATCACGGTGGCGGACGAGCTCATCGCCACCGAGCTGCCGGACGACCCGTACCTGCGCCGCCTGCTCTTCGCGTACTTCCCGGCCGCGCTGGCCGAGAAGCTCACCGAGCAGATCGACGCGCACGCGCTGCGCCGGGAGATCATCACCACCATCCTGGTCAACGACACCGTCAACACCGGTGGTTCGACCTTCCTGCACCGGCTGCGCGAGGAGAGCGGGGCCTCCACGGAGGAGATCGTCCGGGCGCAGCTCGCGGCCCGCGAGATCTTCGGCCTGGCCGACGTGTGGGACGCGGTGGAGACGCTCGACAACAAGGTCGCCGCCGACGTCCAGACCCGGGTGCGGCTGCACTCGCGGCGCCTGGTCGAGCGCGGTACCCGCTGGCTGCTGAACAACCGGCCGCAGCCGCTCCAGATCACCGAGACCATCGGCTTCTTCACGGAGCGCGTGGGTCAGGTCTGGGCCGAGCTGCCGAAGCTGGTGCGCGGCGCCGACCTGGAGTGGTACCAGTCGATCATGGACGAGCTGACGGGTGAGGGCGTCCCGGAGGAACTGGCCGCCAAGGTGGCCGGCTTCTCCTCCGCCTTCCCGGCGCTCGACATCGTGGCGATCGCGGACCGTACGGGTGTGGACCCGCTGGAGGTCGCCGAGGTGTACTACGACCTCGCCGACCGCCTGAACATCACCCAGCTGATGGACCGGATCATCGAGCTGCCGCGGTCCGACCGCTGGCAGTCGATGGCCCGTGCGTCCATCCGCGAGGACCTGTTCGCGGCGCACGCGGCCCTGACGGCCGATGTGCTGTCGGTGGGCAACGGGTCGTCGACTCCCGAGGAGCGCTTCAAGGCGTGGGAGGAGAAGAACGCGGCGATCATCGGGCGTGCGCGGACGACTCTGGACGAGATCCAGGGGTCGGACGACTTCGACCTGGCGAACCTGTCGGTGGCGATGCGGACGATGCGGTCGCTGTTGCGCGCGCACAGCTGATCGCGGGTTGTACGGAACGGGCCGGGCCCGGGACCTTGTGGTCCCGGGCCCGGCCCGTTCGTGGAGGAGCGGGGCTGGAAGGGTCAGCGGCGGGTGAAGGCGTCGTAGGCGTCGCAGACTTCCTTCGAGGGGCCGTCCATGCGCAGGACGCCCGACTCCAGCCAGATCGCGCGGTCGCAGGTCTCGCGGACCGTGTTGATGGCGTGGCTGACGAGGAAGACGGTGCCGGCGCGTTCGCGGAGCTCCTCGATGCGGGCCTGGCTGCGGCGCTGGAATGCGGCGTCTCCGGTGGCCAGGGCCTCGTCGATCATCAGGACGTCGTGGTCCTTGGCCGCGGCGATGGAGAAGCGCAGCCGGGCGCCCATGCCGGACGAGTACGTCCGCATGGGCAGGGAGATGAAGTCGTTCCTCTCGTTGATGCCGGAGAAGTCGACGATGTCCTGGTAGCGCTCGCGGATCTGCTGCCTGGACATGCCCATCGCGAGGCCGCCGAGGACGACGTTGCGCTCGCCGGTCAGGTCGTTCATCAGGGCGGCGTTCACACCCAGCAGGGACGGCTGGCCGTGCGAGTAGATCCGGCCGCGGGCCACGGGCTGGAGGCCGGCGATGGCGGCCAGCAGGGTGGACTTGCCCGAGCCGTTGGAGCCGATGAGGCCGATGGCCTCGCCCTTGTACGCGGTGAAGGTGACGCCCTTGACGGCGTGCACCTCCTTGATGCCGGGGGACGGCCTGCGGGAGAAGATCCGGCCGAGCGCGGCGGTGGCTCCGCCCTTGGCCGCGCCGGCGCCGTGGACCTTGTAGACGACATGGACGCCGTCCGCGATGACGGTGGGCACCCGGGTGCCGGTGGCGCCGGCGGTGCCGGCGGTGCCGGTCTTCGTTGCGGTGTCAGCCACGGCCGTACTCCTCTTCTGCCTTCCAGAACCAGATGAAACCGCCGATGCCGGCGAGCAGGGCCCAGCCGATGGCGAGGGGCCCCACGTGGGGCGGGAGCGAGTGCGCTCCGAAGCTGTCGATCAGCGCGAAGCGCATCAGGTCGATGTAGACGGCCGCGGGGTTGAACTTGAGCAGCATCAGCACCCAGTGCGGCAGGTGGTCCGTCTTGAGCATCTGGTCGATGGACCACATGACGCCCGAGGAGTACATCCAGGTGCGCAGGACGAAGGGCATCAGCTGGCTGACGTCCGGGCTCTTGCTGCCGATGCGCGCCATGACCATCGCGCAGCCCGCGGCGAAGACGGCCATCAGCACGAGGGTCGGGACGGCGAGGAACCAGGACCAGGCGGGCCGCTGGCCGAAGGCCAGCAGCAGGATGACCAGGGCGCCCATGGTGACGAGCAGCTGCTGGAAGAGCTGGACGACGGTGGAGATGGGCAGGCTCGCGCGCGGGAAGTGCAGGGCGCGGACCAGGCCGCGGTTGCTGTGCACGGCGCGGGTGCCGGCGTTGACGGAGCTGCCGATGAAGTCCCAGACGAAGATGCCGGTGATCAGGAAGGGGACGTAGTCCGGCACGCCGTTGCTGGCCTTCATCACGATGCCGAAGATGAAGTAGTAGACGGCCGCGTTGAGGAGCGGCGTCACCAGGTGCCAGAGCTGGCCGAGCTTGGCCGTGCTGTACGTGGCCTGCATGCGGGCGGTCGCGTACGCGGTCACGAAGTGGCGGCGGTCCCAGAGCTCCGCGATGTAGCGGGGGAGCGTGGGGCGGGCGCCGCTGAGGGTGAGGCCGTGGGCGGCGGCGAGTTGCGCGAGTTCCGCGGAGGGCGCGAAGGGCGCGGGCGCGGTTTCGGGTGCGGTCGCGGTGGTCACAGGGTTCGCTTTCGACGGGGTCAGTACGTCGCTTCTGAGGTCGGGACGGGTCCGTATCGTCGCTACGGCGAGGTTAGGGTGTCGCACGTCGGAACGCAACCGTATCGTCCTGACGAGACGCGGTTATGCTCTGTGCATGACCACGGACCCCGCCGCCGACTCGGCCCCCGCCCCCGCCCGCCGAGCCCCCGCCGGGGCCGCCGTCCTGCGCGCGGACGTGACCGAGGCGATCCGCGACGCAGTGGTGGAGGAGCTGGCCGCGGTCGGCTTCTCCCGGATGTCCATCGAGGGCATCGCCCGGCGGGCGGGGGTCGGCAAGACCGCGGTCTACCGGCGGTGGAAGTCGAAGCTGCACCTGGTGCTGGACCTGGTCGGGGCCTTCGCGGCGGACGGCCTGCCGGCGCCGGCGACGGGGTCGCTGTACGGGGACGTACGGGCCCTGCTGGAGGTCATGTCACACGTGCTGCGGCATCCGGTGGCCTCTGCGGTGATCCCCGACCTGCTGGTGGAAGCGGCGCGGAACCCCGACATCGCGGACGCGGTGCGCGGCGCTCTGCTCGACGGTCAGCAGCGGATGGCGCAGGGCGTCGTCGCGGATGCGGTCGCCCGGGGTGAACTCCCGGCGGACATCGGCCCGGACCGTACCCTCGACCTGCTGATCGGCCCGCTCTACTGGCGTCAGGTGGTCGTCCGCGACGCGATGACGGCCGCCCAACTGGACACCCTGGCCCGCCAGGTGGTGGCGGGCCTGAGGGCGGACGTCTCCCCGATGTGATCCAACGTCATGTCTTTGTCACGGAACCGGATGTGCAATTGCATCCGCAACGCCGATCTTGATAGGGATGGTGGGGGACGCAGTAGCTGGATCACTCGGGGGGTAAGGAATGAGTGGGGGCGCGCCGGTCGATCCGGCTGAGATACCGGTTTTCACGGGTGATCTGGCGGTGCTGGACGAGAAGGTGAAGCTGATCTCGTCGGGTGGTGCCACCGTTTCGACGAAGGCCTCGGACGTTCACACCAGTTTTGGTGGGTTGCAGGCGTTCTATCAGGCGCCGGAGGCGGATCAGCTGTTCGCGACGACGAAGCCGGTCCAGGATCTGGGTTTGAAGCTCAGTTCTGACATGTGCACGATTGCGGGTGCGCTGGGGACGTACTCGCGTGACGCGGCTCCGATCATCAAGAAGCTGGAGAGTCTGCGGGCGGAGGCGCAGGCGTTCCGGGAGAAGACGGAGAAGGAGGACAAGTGGGCTGAGGACGGCGATCTGATCGACGAGAACCTCGAGCGGCGTAACAAGGTCGCGGAGGTGTGGGAGGAGTTCCACGCGGTGGAACGGGCCGCTCACGCGAAGATCGTCGCTCTGGTCAACGGGAAGCCGTTGCGGGTGAACGACGGCTCCAACGCTGCGGACATGTACGGGTATGACGCGGAGGCGTTGAAGCAGGCGAAGTCCCTGCCGTGGGGTGATGCGGTGGAGGAGTCGATTCCCGGCTGGCAGGTCTGGGAGCATGCCTGGGAGTTCGGCAAGGGCATCGTCGTCGACGGTATCTGGGGAACCCTCAAGGGTCTGGGCGGTCTGGTCGGCCTGCAGGGCTGGGATGTGTTCAAGCAGTCCTGGACGGGCCTTGCCAAGCTCGGTACCGGGCTGGGCATCGCGATGATCCCGGGTGTGGGGCCTTTGTTCATGGCGGCTCCGGACGACAAGCTGCCCTCGTGGCTGCGTGACTCCCGTACCGCGATGAAGGAGACGGGCAAGGCGCTCCTGGCGTGGGACCAGTGGGGTTCGAACCCGGGTCGTGCGGCGGGTGCGGTCACGTTCAATGTGGTGACCACGGTGTTCACCGGTGGTGCGGGCGGTGCGGTCTCGGGTGCGGGCAAGGCGGGTGCGGTCGCCAAGACCCTGTCGTTCGCGGGCAAGGCCGGCCGGGCGATCGACCCGATGACGTACATCTTCAAGGGCGCGGGCGCCGGTTTCTCGAAGATCGGTGATGTGATGGCCGGTCTGAAGGGCATGGGCAAGATCGAGACGCCGAGCATCAACCTGGACGGCGCGATCTCCCTCCCCGAAGGCGCCGTCATGCTCCCCGACGGTGTCATCCACCTCCCGTCGGGTACCGCTGTTCCGGACGGGGCGATCAAGCTGTCCGACGGGAACATCAAACTCCCGGAGAACACCACCACGTTCCCGCCGAACACGGTCAAACTGCCGACGCCCGACGGCACCACCAAGTTCATGGACATCGAAGGCAACATCTACAAGGCCGACGGGTCCCTCGAGCAGAGCGGCAAGAACTCCACCCAGGAGCCCTCACCGGACACCAACGCGGGCGCGGACCTGCCGCGCACCGACGCCCCGAAGACCGAATCCCCCGCCACCGTCAGGGTCCCCGAACTCGCCGGCGTCGCCGCCCGCGGCGGCGACAACCCCATCCACCTCACCTCCGACATCTCCGGCCCCGTCCACACCATCGACAACCCCATCCACCTCACCTCCGACATCTCCGGCCCCGTCCACACCATCGACAACGCCGCCCACCACACGGACGGCTTCGACAACACCCCCACCGGCCGTGCCGGCGACCACACCACCCCCGGCGGCCACGCCCACGAGCCCGCCACGGGCCCCTCCGGGAGCTACGACCCCCCGACCGGCACCAGCCGGGCCGACGGCCCGTCCACCGGCGGCCACGGTGACACCGGCTCGGGCGGTGGCGGGCACACGGACGGCCCCGAGGGCACGGGTCACACGGACGGCCCGGGCGCCGGCAGCCACCACGAACCCCCGTCCACGGGCGGTGTCCACGGCGACAGCGCCCCGTCCGGTGCCGGGGACGGGGAAGTTCCTCCGGGCCGGGACACCGGAAGCGACGGGGACGCCCCCCCGCCGGACCAGCCGGACGTCGTCACTGTCCCGCCGGAGCACTTCGCGTCGGACGGTGCGCCGTACGTGGACGAGCCCCAGGGCAAGGCCGGTGAAGCCTACGACGCGATCCGCGCCAACGAGGGCGACACGATCCGGATCGCCGAGAACACGGGCATATCCAGGGAGGTCCTCGACGGCGTGCGGCAGCACCTCTTCTTCACGGTGCACGAGCGCTTCCCCATCGGTCCGGGTCAGGTCCGCAACGGGCGGGTGGCTCCCATGGAGCACGTGGCCGAACTGTGGCAGCGGGCCGAGGCCGGCACCCTCGACGAGGCGGGGCAGGTGGCCTTCAGGCGGCTGATGGTCCATGAGGGCGTCGAGGGAGTCCTCATGGCGGAGGGCATGCCGTACCGGGGCATGAACTACGACGCCGACGGCGTCAACTGGTTCACGAAGGAGCACTACGGCGCCCACGAGGTCTCGCCGCACGAGACCCATGCGAACCCGTACGTCGCATGGCGCTCCCTGGGCATGGATCCGCCGCCCTTCGAGATCCGGCCCGACCTGTCAAACTTGGACGACCTCATCGACTACATCCGGAGGAACAAGCCGTGAGGACGGATTCTGCCCTGGCGCTTGCAGCGAGGCTCGAAAGGGCCGACTGGGTCGGCTCGTTCGACCGCACCCGGTCGCGTGTCGCGCTCATGCGTGAGTTCCTGCGGCGCTCCGCGTTGTGGGCCGGGGCGACCGGTTCCACGGAGTGGCCGTTCTTCGACATCGCCGAGCGTATCGATCCTTCGGCGCGGATCGACGACGAGTCGGTGAAGGGTGTCGCGGAGAGGATCGGTCTGCAGCAGCCGGTCGTTCTGAACACCGTCACGTGGGCCCTGAACTTCGCAGTGCTCTCGGACACCGCCCCCGTTCTCCCGGACCTGCCCTCGCCCTTCGAGCCTCTCGTGCTGATGTTCGAGCGCGGTGGAGGCTTCGGCCTCGACGGGTCCGGTCACATCGAGGTGGACATGGCGGCCATCGCCCGGGGGACCGTGGAGCAGGCGCGGGAGCGGGCGCCGCTCGACCTGGACGGGGCGGGTCTGGACGCGCTCGACGCGGGCTGAGCGGGCCGGCCGGCCGGGGGCCGTCTGCGGGCGGACCCCGGGGAGGCCGGCTTTCGGTCCGCTACGGCCACCGGCTCGATGCCAGCGGGGCCAGCATCGGTTCCGGGGCCGGAGCGGTGGCTGCGGGGGCCGACGGGGCGGGGCGGCGGTCCGCAAGGGGCACGACCGCCGGGATCGGGGCGCTCTGGCCCAGGAAGATCCGGCGCACCACCCGTTCCGCCGCGTGGCCGTCGTCGTACGAGCAGAAGCGCGCCCGGAAGGCCGCCCGCAGCTGGGCGGAGCGCGAGCCCTGCCAGTGGCCGGTGCTGAAGATGTCCACCAGCTCGTCCTCGGTCCGGGCGATCGCGCCGGGCGGGCACGACCGCAGGTCGAAGTACGTGCCCCGGGCCGCCTCGTACGCCTCCCAGTCGTCCGCGTGGATGACGATCGGGCGGTCCAGCACCGCGTAGTCGAACATCAGCGACGAGTAGTCCGTCACCAGCGCGTCCGAGGCCAGGGCCAGCTCCTCCACCGAGGGGTACGAGGAGACGTCGATCAGGCGGGGGTGCGTGTCCGGCGACGGCGGGACGTCCGCGTACGTGAGGTGGGTGCGGGCGAGGATCGTGAAGCGCGGGCCCAGGTCCCGCAGGACCCGCTCGAAGTCCAGGTGTTCCGGCCGGCTGCGCCGGTAGTCGCGGTGCGTGGGTGCGTACAGGACGGCCGTCGAACCCGCCGGAATGCCCAGGCGTTCGCGCAGCGCCAGTACCTCGGCCGGGCCCGCCCGGTGGAAGACGTCGTTGCGGGGGTAGCCGTACTCCAGCGTCGTGTAGGAGGACGGGACGGCCTTCTCCCAGACCAGGGTGGAGTGCCGGTTCGAGGACAGCAGGTAGTCCCACTGGTCGGCGCCGCGCAGCAGCCCCGCGAAGTCCGTCGTCGGGGTGGCCGCCGGACGGTCCTGGAGGTCGAGGCCGACGCGCTTGAGCGGGGTGCCGTGCTGCGTCTGGACGAGGACCTGGCCCGGCCGCTTGACCAGGGCGCGGTCGAAGTTGACGTTCGTGACCAGGTGGCCGGCCCTGGCCAGGGCGGTCCAGTACGCCGCCGAGCCCGGCCGCAGCGCCGTCGTCTCGCGGGGCAGCGTCGAGGCGTGCGCCGGGTCGCAGATCCACGCCGTGCGCATCCGCGGTGCCAGCTCCCGCAGCTTGGCCTCGATGGCCGCCGGATTGCAGGCGTAGCCGCCGTGCCAGTACGCGGAGAAGACCGCGAGCTCCGGATCCAGCGGCAGGAGCCGCTGGATCCGGTAGTGCAGCCGCATCCCGGACTCCCGCAGGCCGCGCCACAGACCCGAGGCTGCCCGGCCCAGCGCCAGTCCGGCCGAGCGCAGCGCCGACAGCAGCCGGTACGTGCGCCGGGTGCCCAGCCGCATCAGGGTGTGCCGGACCCGGTCGGTCCGCGACAGGGACAGTGGCAGCGCGCCGCTGCCGCCCGGGGCGCGGTAGCGGCGCAGCATGAGGCAGGCCCGGGCGAAGAACTCGGCCCGGGCGGCGCGCGGGAGGCGGCGCGGGTCGGCGTACAGGGTGCAGAAGTGCTCGGCCATGCGCCGGTGCAGGGCGGGCCGCCAGCGCTCCAGCTCGGGGCGGCCGGCGAGGTGTCCGAAGACCCGGTCGTACTGGTCGAAGATGTCGAGGTGGCGGCGGCTGGTGGTGGTCAGGATGGAGCCGGTGCGCCGCTGCCGGTAGTGGACGCAGACCCGGTCCAGGACGGCGACGGACTCGGCGGCCAGCAGCGCCGGGTAGGTCCAGGGGGTGTCCTCGTAGAAGCCGGGCGGGAAGACGAGGCCCTCGCGCTCCACGTACTCGCGGCGGTACGCCTTGTTCCACACCACCATCAGCATGCCGAGGAGGGCCGGGCGGTCGGCGAGGCGGAAGCTGGCCGGGCCCTCCTCGGACAGCCGGTTCGAGAGGCTGTTGCGCACCAGTTCGCCCGACCAGAAGGTGCGCGCGTAGTCGTAGACCAGGATGTCGGGGGAGCCGGTGGCCTTCAGCCGGTCGGTGATGGCCTGCAGGGCGCCGGGGGCGAGGGTGTCGTCGCCGTCGAGGAAGATCAGGTAGTCGCCGCTCGCGCGGGACAGGCCCGCGTTGCGGGCCGGCCCCAGGCCCAGGTTCTGCGCCAGGTGCACGGCCGTCACCCGGGGGTCGCGGGCCGCGTACTCGTCGATGATCGAACCGCAGGCGTCCGGCGAGGCGTCGTCGACCGCGATCAGCTCCAGGTCCGGGCACGACTGCGTCAGCACCGAGTCCAGACTCTCCTGGAGGTAGGCCTGGACCTTGTACGCGGGCACGATGACGCTGAACCGGGGCACGGCACATCCAGGGGTCGGCGCGGGCTGTTTGCCCAGGAACCCCCGGCGTGGCGATCGGGTTACGCGGTGCGTGGCATTCGGGTTACGCAGCGTCAACGGCGCACGTCACTCGGTGTGCGGAGGGCGGGTCACTTGATCGCCCCGGCCATCACCCCCGACACGAACTGCCGCTGGAAGGCGAAGAAGACGACGAGCGGGATCACCATCGACAGGAACGCGCCGGGCGCGAGCACGTCGATGTTGTTCCCGAACTGCCGTACCTGCTGCTGCAGCGCCACCGTGACCGGCGGGCTGGCCGAGTCCGCGAAGACCAGCGCGACCAGCATGTCGTTCCACACCCACAGGAACTGGAAGATGCCGAGCGAGGCGATCGCCGGCCCGCCGAGCGGCAGCACCACCCGTGTGAACAGCCGCAGTTCACCCGCACCGTCGAGGCGGGCCGCCTCCAGCAGCTCGCGCGGGATCTCCGCGAAGAAGTTGCGCAGCAGGAACACGGCGAAGGGCAGCCCGAAGGCGGTGTGGAAGAGCACCACTCCCGCCGTGGTCTCGAACAGCCCGATGGAGCCGAAGAGTTCGGAGACGGGGATCAGCGCCACCTGGACGGGGACGACGAGCAGTGCGACGACGAGGAGGAAGAGCCAGTCCCGGCCGGGGAACTCCAGCCAGGCGAAGGCGTATCCGGCGAACGAGCCCAGGGCCAGGACCAGCAGGGTGGCCGGGACGGCGATCGCGAAGGTGTTCAGGAGGGAGCCGGTGATCGTGTCGTTGGCGAGGAGGCGCTCGTAGTTGTCGGCCGTCAGGCGCGAGGGCGCGGTCAGTACCTGCCACCAGCCGCCGCTGTTGAGGTCGGTGGGGGAGAGGAAGGAGGAGAGCAGCAGTCCGAGGGTGGGCAGCAGCCAGAACATCGCCGCGACGACCAGGAAGACGCGCAGCGCACCCGCGGCCAGCCGGGCCGCGGCCCGCTCGGCGAAGGGGGCCCTCGCGGGGTCCGGCGTCATGTCGGAACGGCTCATCGGGCCCCCTCCTTGCGCAGTCGGCGGATGTTCACGAGCATCACCGGGATCACCAGCACCAACAGCAATACGGCGATGGCGCTGCCCAGCCCCGGATCGGCGTCGGTGCCGAAGGAGGTCCGGTAGAGCTGGAGCGCGAGCACGTTCGCGTCGTCCTGGACCGCTCCGGGTGCGATGACGAAGACCAGGTCGAAGATCTTCATGACGTTGATGACGAGGGTGACGAGCACGACCGCCAGGACGGGTGCCAGCAGCGGGACGGTGATCCGGCGGAACACCTGCCACTCGTTCGCCCCGTCCACGCGCGCCGCCTCCATCAGTTCGCGCGGTACGGCGGCCAGCCCGGCCCCGATCAGCACCATCGCGAAACCGGCCCACATCCATACGTACGCCCCGATCACCGCCGGGGTGACGAGCGACGGGCCGAGCCACTGCACCCCGGCGTACGCCTCCCGGAAGTTGGCGGCGGGCAGCCGCAGCTGCGCGCCGTCGGCCTTCGCGGACAGGGTGAAGGTGCCGTCGGGGCCGGCCGTCGCCGTGTCGACCACCCGGCCGTCCCTGACCGCCTCGATCCGCATCCCGGAGAAGCCCTGCTCCGTCGGGTCGACCGCGTTCGTCCGTCCGCCCCCGCCGCGGGTGAAGTCCTGCCACACCGTGCCGGTGACCTTTCCCGGTACGGCCTCGGAGGTGCCCGCGGTACGGGTGCCCTCCGGCAGGGCCTCGGGGGCCACGCCGACCAGCGGGAGCAGCACCGCAGTGCCCGCTCGGACGGGGTCGCGGGTCACGAAGGCGCCCCCGCCGGCGTCCGCCAGCGGCGAGTCCCGGCCCGGGCGGGCCTTGGGGAAGGCCGAGGACTGCGCGAAGGTGTCGTGGACCCCGACCCAGACCGCGTTGGCGACCCCGCGGTCGGGGTCGTGGTCGTAGACGAGCCGGAAGATGATGCCCGCGGCCAGCATCGAGATGGCCATCGGCATGAACACCAGTAGCTTGAACGCCGTTCCCCAGCGCACCCGTTCGGTGAGCACCGCGAAGATCAGGCCGAGGGCGGTGGCCGTGGCCGGGGCGAGCACCACCCACACCGCGGTGTTCTTCAGAGCGGTGCGGATCGTGCGGTCGGCGAGGATCTCCCGGTAGTTGTCGGCGCCGACGAACGTGCCGCCGGAGCGGTCGAAGAAGCTGCGGTAGAGGGAGTAGCCGATCGGGTGCACGACGAGCGCGCCGAGCAGCACGAGGGCCGGGAGGAGGAACGCCGCCGCGATCAGACGGCGGCGTGCCCCGGCGGAGACGCCCTTCCCCGAAGGGCCCTTCGGGGAAGGGCCCTTTGCGGCAGAGAACCGCACCGGATCAGTTCCCGTAGGCCTTGGCCGCGTCCGCCTCCAGTTTCGCCTGGGTGCCCGCCACGTCCGACGGGTTCGCCAGGAAGTCCTGCAGCGCCTTCCACTCGCCCGCGCCCGGGGTCCCGCCGAAGGCCGCCGGGGCCTGGTCCGACATGTCGAAGCGGAAGTCGTCACCCGAGGCGATCAGCGCCTTGGCGATGTTCCGCTGGATGTCGTTCGGATAGGCGGCGGGGTCCACCGCCTTGTTCGGGGAGACGAAGCCGCCCTCGCGCGCCTGGATCTCCGCCGCGTCCGCCGAGGCCAGGAAGGTCAGCAGCGCCTGCGCGCCCTTCGACGGCTTCAGCGCGACCGCCACGTCGCCGCCCGAGACCACCGGGGCCTTCGCGCCGACCGCCGGGAAGGGGAAGACGAGTGCGTCCTCGCCGACCTTCGCCTCGGTCTGCGCGATGTTCACCGCCACGAAGTCGCCCTCGAAGACCATCGCGGCCGCCGGCCGGTCACCGCCGGTGAAGGTCTGCGTCACCGACTTCGGGAACTCGGTGGACAGTGCCCCGCTCGGCCCGCCCGCCAGGAAGTCCTTGCGGCCGAACAGTTCGCCGAGCGTGGTCAGCGCCTGCTTGACGCTGTCGTCCGTCCACTTGATCCGGTGCTTGGCCAGCTGGTCGTACTTCTCCGGGCCCGCCTGGGAGAGGTAGATGTTCTCGAACCAGTCGGTGAGGGTCCAGCCGTCCGCGCCCGCCACCGACACGGCCGGGGTTCCGGAGGCGGACAGCGTGTCCGCCGCGGTGATCAGTTCCTTCCAGGTCTTCGGGGGCTTGACGCCCGCCGCCTCGAAGGCCTTCGCGTTGTACCAGATCAGCGACTTGTTGGCGGCCTTGTAGTACACGCCGTACTGGGTGCCGTCGACCGCGCCGAGCTTCTTCCAGCCCGGCGAGTAGTTGGCGTCGAGCTGGGCGGCGGCCTCCGGGCCCACCGGCTGCGCCCACTTGTTCTGCACCGCCGAGACCAGTGCGCCGACCTGCGGGAGCAGCGCCACGTCCGGCGGCGCCCCGCCCGCGATCTTCGAGCCGAGGAAGGTGACGATCGGGTCCTGCGCCGGTACGAAGGTGACGGACGCTCCCGTCCGCTTCTCGAACTCCTTGAGGACCTTGGTGAAGTTCGCCTGCTCCGGTCCCGTCCAGACCGCGGCGACCTCCAGCTTCTCGCCGGGCAGTTTCGGTAATTCCACGCGGGGGGCGGCCGTGGTTCCCGCAGGTCCCTGCGGCTCCTTCTTCCCGTCGTCCCCGCACGCGGTGAGTACGAGGGCGCCCGCCGCGGCGAGCGCCGTCCAGGTGAGTGTCGTACGGCTCGTTCCGTGCCTGCGCATGGCTGTGCCCCCGATGCCCGTGGTGTGTCCCGGACCACAAGGTCTACGCCGAGGCGTCCGCCCCCGCAATACCGCGTGAGGGGGGCTCGAGCGGGAGTCAGGGCGCGGGCGGGAACAGCACGGGTATCGCCGAGACCAGGTTCGAGGCCCGGTCCAGGGCGCTGGCCAGCAGCGCGAGGTCGGTGGGTCCGTTGCCCAGCTCACGCACCGGACGGCGGGCCGGCGGATCACCCATCCGCTCCCACTCCACCGGGACCACGGTCGGTCTCAGGGTCGCCGTCCGAGGGATCCGGCCGGTGACCCGGCCGGCCTGGAACGGGACCGTCCGGCCGTCCTCGAACCGGAGCAGGCCGCGGCCCGGTCCCGGCTGGTCGGGGGCGTCGAGCTCCACGCGCAGGGTGGCCAGCCGGGCCAGCCCGGTGTCCGCCGTACGGTCCGGGCGGGCGCTGGTGGCCACCAGGTGCACGCCGAGCCGGGCACCCTCGCGGGCCACCGCCTCCAGGGCGCGGACCACCGAGCCGGCGGCGGGGCGGCCCGTACTGCCCAGCCCCGGCGCCACCAGCGCGTCGAGGTCGTCCACGAGGACCACCAGGCGGGGCAGCGGACTGGGCCCTGCCGGGTCGGTACGGGGCGTCGCGGCGCGCAGCCGCAAGGTGCCCGTGCGCGGGGGGTCGAGGTCGCCCCGCTGCTCGCCCGGGGTGGGACGGCGGGGCGAGATCATCCGGCCGGACACCTCGCGCTGCGCGTGCCACTCGGCGAAGGACAGCTCCTCCAGCAGTTCGGAGCGGCGCTTGAGCTCCGCGCCCAGGGCCTGCGCGAATTCCCGCATGCGCAGCGGATCGGAGGCGACCAGGTGGGCGCAGACGTGCGGGAGCTCGGTGCAGGGCAGCAGCCCGTCGCCGCGCTCGCCGCCGGCCCCGTCGAGGAGGAGCAGCCCGAGCCGGTCGGGCCGGGCGGCCGCGGACAGCGACGCGGCCACCGACCGCAGCAGCTCGGTCCGCCCGCTCCCGGCGGGCCCCTCGATGAGCAGGTGCGGGCCGTCGTGGACGAGCTCGGTGCCGACCGGCCCGCGGCGCCCGCTGCCCAGCACGATCTCGGCGAGGCCGCCCACGCCCTGCCCCTGGTCGGTGGCGGCGGCCCAACGGGCCATCAGGGAGGCCGGGGTGGCGCGGGCCAGCCCCAGCTCGTCCAGCAGCCGCGCGGTGGCGGGCAGGGTGGCGGCGGCCGGCCGGTACGCCTCGGCGGAGCCGCCCTCGGCGCTGCGCAGCGGGGCCAGGGCGCGAGCGAATCGCTCGGCCCAGGCGGCGGAGACCGCGTCGGCGGTGGCGGTGCCCCCGGAGGGGACCGGCCGGCCGCCGCTGATCTCGAAGGTCCGTACGGCCGTGGCCACGTCGCCGCTGAGCAGGGCGACCGCGCCGCAGTCCCGGAAGACGGGGGTGCTCGCGCACGCGGCCTCGTACGTCTCGGCGACCGGGGAGGCGGGGGTGGCGGCCGGGGCCTCGGCCAGCGCGAGCACATGGATCCCGGCGGCCGGGCCGTGCGAGGCGAGCCGCCCGGTGACGTCGCGCAGGGGTCCGGCCCCGGGATCGCCGTCGAGGACGACGAGCGTGTACGGGCCTTCGTAGACGGCGGCGGCCCGCCGGACCTGCCCGGCGTCGGCGGCGGCCCAGTGCGTGCCGAGGGGGCACTCGTCGAGGCGCCGGATCAGCTCACCCGTACGGGCGACGGCCTGGTCGCGGTCGTAGGCGAGCAGGAGCCGGCAGTCCTGGCCGTGCGCGGGCCGCAGGTGGGGCAGCCAGCCGAGCCAGCCCCAGTCGCGCCGCCGGTCGGCGAGGCCGCGCGCCCGGTCGGCGGAGATGAGCACGATCTCCAGCTGCCCCGGCGCGTGCAGTGCGGCCGTCTGGGCGACCAGCCAGCGGGCCACCCCGGCCAGCCGGGCCCGCGGTCCGGCGAGCCCGAGGGCGCCGACGGCGGGGAGGGAGACCCGGCTTCCGGCGCCGAGCCCCAGGTCCAGCACGGGGGCGCGCCCGGCCGTACGGGACCACAGGCGCTCGGTGGGCCCCATTGCGGCCAGCAGCAGGGCGGCGGGATCGTCGGGGTCGGGTGCGGCGGCCGCCGGTTCCTGCGGGGCCCCGGCCGGTTCCTCGCCGCGCACCCACTTGCGGGCCCAGGCCCCGATGCCCTTGCGCCGCCCGGTCCCGGGGCCGGAAGGCGCACCGTCGGGGCCGGCTTCGCCGGCGGCGTCCGGCGCCGGGACCGGGGCGGGATCCGCCGCGGGGAGCGGGCCCGCGGCGGGCGGCGCCGACACCGCGAGGTGGCCCTGGAGATCGGGGGTGACCGGCAGCACGGACGTGCCCGCGGGCGCCAGGCGCAGCGTGGACTCGCCGACCCGCAGCAGCGCCCCGGGGGGCAGGCCCACGGGCTGCGCCCCGACCGGGGCGCCGTCCAGCGTGGTGCCGTTCGTCGAGTCCAGGTCGGCCACCGCGACCCGCCCGTCGCGGATCACCGTCACCGCGCAGTGCAGCCGGGAGACGTCGGGATCGTCCAGCGGGACGTCGGCGTCGGAGGAGCGGCCCACCCGGATCTGACCGCTGTGCAGCAGGTGCACCCCGCCCGCGTCGGGTCCGGCGACGACGTGCAGCTGGGGTGCGCCGAGGCTGTCCTCGGGCAGGACGTCCGGGACCGGGCCGTGCAGGGCCAGCACCGCGCCGTCCACGAGCGGCGGCTCACCGAGCACCCGCCGCTGGAGGTCGAGGCGTTCGGAGCCGGCGTAGAGCACGACCGTGCCCCCGGTGTCGGGCCCGCCGACGGTCGCCGCGAGCCCGGAGGCGACCGCGGCCAGCGCGGTGCCGACGGGTGCGGTGACGAGGACGTCACAGCTCGCGGGGGCGGTCGCGGTCTGGTGGCCGCTGCGCGACCCAAGGACGGTCAGCCGGATCTGCATCGCCGTCAGCGGTCCCTTCTGCGCGGTGCGCGGTGTGTGCGCCCGGCAGGGGAATCCCGTGACATGACCGTCCGGTCGCCCCCCACCCGGCACGGACGCGTCGTCCGGTCAGGTCTGCCCGGAAGGCGGGGCTCCCGTCCCGTGCCGTTCCGTACGTGTGCATCCTCGCACCTGTCGCGGACAACACGCCCGGCACCCGGCAACAAATGATCTTGATGGATCGAGGCCCGGGGCGGACCCCGGCCGGATCCGGACGCCGGGACGGGGAAAGACGGGGAAAATCGCCTCCGGCATACCCCGCAAACATCACCCTCCGTACATATGTGCGGCAACCAACCTCCGAGGACCGGCGTCTTCCCGGGGGACACCCCCTAGAGTGGGCCGGAAAACCAATCAGCAGATCGACCACAGCAGACGACAGCAGGGGAGCGCGAGACGTGCGGCCAGTCGGCAGCAAGTACCTGCTCGAGGAGCCGCTCGGGCGCGGCGCCACGGGCACTGTCTGGCGTGCACGCCAGAGGGAGGCCGCCGGCGCGGAGGCGGCCGTCGCGGGGCAGCCCGGAGAGACCGTGGCCATCAAGGTCCTCAAGGAGGAGCTGGCCCAGGATCCCGACATCGTCATGCGCTTCCTGCGGGAGCGCTCGGTCCTGCTGCGCCTGACCCACCCCAACATCGTCCGCACCCGCGACCTCGTCGTCGAGGGTGATCTGCTGGCCCTGGTCATGGACCTGATCGACGGCCCGGACCTGCACCGGTACCTCCGGGAGAACGGCCCCTTCACGCCCGTCGCCGCGAGCCTGCTGACGGCCCAGATCGCCGACGCCCTCGCCGCCAGCCACGCCGACGGAGTGGTCCACCGCGACCTGAAGCCGGCCAACGTGCTGCTCGACGAGCGCGGCGGACAGATGAAGCCGATGCTCACCGACTTCGGCATCGCCCGCCTCGCGGACTCCCCGGGCCTGACCCGCACCCACGAGTTCGTCGGCACCCCGGCCTACGTCGCCCCCGAGTCCGCCGAGGGCCGCCCGCAGACCTCCGCCGTCGACATCTACGGCGCCGGCATCCTCCTCTACGAGCTGCTCACCGGCCGCCCGCCCTTCGCCGGCGGCACCGCGCTCGAAGTGCTCCACCGCCACCTCAGCGAGGACCCCCAGCGGCCCTCGACCGTGCCCGAGCCGCTGTGGACGGTCATCGAGCGCTGCCTGCGCAAGGAGCCGAACGAGCGCCCCAGCTCGCAGAGCCTGGCCCGCGCCCTGCGCGTGGTGGCCGCCGGCATCGGCGTGCACTCCTCCGCCGCCGAGGTCGAGGCCGCGCTCGGTGTGGGCGCGCTGCTCGCGCCCGACCCCTCGCCGGCGCCGGTCCCCGAGACCCCGGGCGCCGCGGACCCCACCCAGATGCTTCCCGGCGCGGGCCCGCTGGCCGGCGCGTACGACCCGAACGGCATGACGAGCGTCCTGCCGCCGGTCGGTGCGGCCGACGCCACCTCGGTGCTGCCGAGCACGGGGGCCCCCGGGGCCGACCCCACCTCGGTCATGCCCCCGGTCCAGCGCCCCGACCAGCCGCATCCGTGGCAGTCGCAGATGCAGGCCGCCCGTGACCGCAACGAGCAGACGCAGATCCAGTACCTCGACCCGAACGAGGACCCCCTGCGCCGCCGCCCGCAGCGACAGGCGCCCCCGCCGCCGCAGCACCGGCCCCAGCAGCAGCAGCCGTACCGGCAGGGTCCGCCGCCCCAGCAGCAGCAGTACCAGCAGCCGCAGCAGCCCCAGTACCGCCAGCCGCAGCAGCCGCCCCAGCAGCAGTACGCGCCTCAGCCGCCGCCGCAGCACTACCAGCCGCAGCAGCACCAGCCCCAGCCGTACCAGCAGCAGCCCCAGCAGCAGCCCCAGTACCGCCAGCCCCAGCAGCAGCCCCCGCAGGCCCCGCCGCAGCAGCGGCCCGCCCCTCGCGAGCCGCGCGAGCCGCGCCGCCGCAGCGCCAATCCGGTGCGGATCCCCGGCCTCGGCTGCCTCAAGGGCTGCCTGGTGCTGATCCTGGTGTTCTTCGTCGCGGGCTGGCTGGTCTGGGAGCTCACCCCGCTCCAGGGGTGGATCGGCACCGGCCGCGGCTGGTGGGACCAGGTGTGGACCTGGGGCTCCGACGCCGTCGACTGGGTCAGCACGATCGGGGACTCGGCCGGCTCCTCGGGCTCCTCCGCGCCCTGAGGAGAGCCCGCGTAGCGCCGACTTCGTGGATTTGTCGACTTCTGGGACGTGATTTCACGCGCAGAAGTGAAGGTCGCTGCGAATCGGGCCCCCTGCTGGCCTCCAAGGCCCACCCGGCCGCGTAGCCTCGGTGCGGTACGCCAGCCGCTGAGGGAGCAGTCGTGGCACGGAAGATCGGCAGCCGGTACACCGCGCACCAGATCCTGGGGCGTGGCAGCGCGGGCACGGTGTGGCTGGGCGAGGGGCCTGACGGGCCCGTCGCCGTCAAACTGCTGCGCGAGGACCTCGCGTCCGACCAGGAACTCGTCGGACGGTTCGTCCAGGAGCGCAGCGCGCTGCTCGGCCTGGACCATCCGCACGTCGTGTCCGTCCGCGACCTCGTCGTGGACGGCAACGACCTCGCCCTCGTCATGGACCTCGTCCGCGGTA
This sequence comes from Streptomyces sp. NBC_01232, assembly GCF_035989885.1. Lineage (GTDB taxonomy): Bacteria > Actinomycetota > Actinomycetes > Streptomycetales > Streptomycetaceae > Streptomyces. Next base: position 3,343,187 of record NZ_CP108518.1, on the reverse strand, counting down.
CGGACCTGCGCACGCGCCTCGACCGCGAGCGGCGGCTCGCCCCGGAGGCGGCCGTCGCCATCGTCGCGGACGTCGCCGACGCGCTGGCCGCGGCGCACGCGGCGGGGGTCGTCCACCGGGACGTCAAGCCGGAGAACGTCCTGCTGGACATGCAGGGCCCGCTCGGCCCCGGCGGCTCGCACCCGGCGCTGCTCACCGACTTCGGCGTGGCCAAGCTGATCGACTCCCCGCGGCGGGCCTCCGCCGGCCGGGTCTCGGCCCCGACGACCCGGATCATCGGCACCCCGGACTACCTGGCGCCGGAGATCGTGGAGGGCCTCCCTCCGCGCGCAGCGGTGGACATATATGCCCTGGCCACCGTGCTGTACGAGCTGCTGGCCGGGTTCACCCCCTTCGGCGGGGGCCACCCTGGCGCGGTCCTGCGGCGGCACGTGACCGAGACGGTCGTCCCGCTGCCCGGGATCCCCGACGAGCTGTGGCAGCTCATCGTGCAGTGCCTGGCCAAGGCCCCGGCCTCACGGCTGCGGGCCTCGGAGCTGTCGGTCCGGCTGCGGGACCTGCTGCCGATGCTGGCCGGGATGCCGCCGCTGGACGTGGACGAGCCGGACGACGCGGATCCGGACCCCGAGCCCTCGGAGGAACCGGCGGCCGACCCGGTCCGGCGGCGGGGCGTGGTCCCGCTGGTGCCGGGGTCGGCGACCGACTCCAACCGGGACACCCACACCTCGATGCGGGTGCCCGGGCCGGACGAGCTGGCGGGCGGGGCCCTGGGCACCGCCCGCGTACCCCGTCCGGCGGGCGGCCACCGGCCGGGCTCCGCCCGCCACCGCGCGGAGGCCGCGCGCAAGCGCCGGCTGGTCCTGTCCGTATCGGCCCTGGCGCTGGCCGCGGCGGTCGGCCTGGGCACGTGGCTGGCCGTCTCGGGCGACGACCCGGCCCCCCGGCAGGACAACAAGCAGTCGACCCCGCGGGTCCCGTAGGGGCGTGCGACGCCGGGGCCGGGGGCGCCGCCCCCGGCCCCGGCGTCCCGACCTCCCGCGCCCCGATCGCCGACGCGTGCGGAACGCCGCTACGCCGCGACGAGTTCCGGGTGCCAGCGCCGCGCCACCGCCGGGTGGGCGCGCACCCAGCCCTTCAGTTCGTTGCGGCCGTACTCGGCGTGCAGCGGGTTCGTCTCGTCGTGCGCGACACCCGGGGCGGAGCGCAGGTAGTCCCCCGGGACGGTGTCGATCACCGCGTCCAGCCGCGGGTTGTAGAAGAACGGCACCGAGTACCGCTCCACCGCGCCCGGCGGGCTGACCACCCGGTGGTCCGTCGCCGTCAGATAGCCCTCCGTCGCGATCTCCAGCAGCTCGCCCAGGTTCACCACGAACGCCCCCGGCATCGGCGGCACGTCCAGGTAGCCGCCGTCCCGGACCACCTGGAGGCCGCCCACCGAGTCCTGGAGCAGGAGCGTCAGGAACCCGTAGTCCTTGTGCGCGCCGACCCCCTGGTCGGCGCCGGAGGGGGCCGATCCGGGGTAGCGGATCAGCTTGGTGTGCAGGTGCGGGCGGTCCGCGAAGGCGGCGTCGAAGAAGTCCGCCGGGGCGCCGATCGCCACGAGGAGTTCCCGGAGCAGGCGGTGGGCGACCGCCGCGAGCCTGGACTGCCATTCCAGGACCACCGTACGGAGCTCCGGGAGCGCCGGGGGCCACTGGTTCGGGCCCTCCAGCCACAGGTACGCCGGGTCGTCCGGCCCCACGGCCGGCGCCGGGCGTTCCGCGCCGACGTCCAGCTGGTCCCGCCAGTCGGAGGCCCCGCCGGTCAGCTCGTGGCCGATGCGGGTGTAGCCGCGGAAGTGCGGGGAGTTCAGGTTGCTGACGGCGAGCCGGTCGTCCTCCGGGAGGGCGAAGAAGGCCTTGGTCAGATCGAGGATGCGGGCGCTCTCGGCGGCGGTGACGCCGTGCCCGGTCAGGTGCAGGAAACCGGAGTCCCTGGCGGCTGCGTGCAGCTTCTTCAGGAAGTCGGCCCGCTGGGCCGGGTCGTCGGCCTGGGAGAGGTCCAGGACCGGGAGAGTGTGCGCGGACGGCATGACGGCTCCGTTTCGGGATGTCACGGGGTCCTGTTCCCCAGAGGTGGCGGGGGCCGCGGGGCGGGGGAGGGTCGCCGACAGGGGTGGTGCCGGGACCGCGGGAGCCGCGCGTACAGGACCAAGTCGGATCGGGGTGGATCAGGCTCGTGAACGGTCCGGCGGCAGACAGCTCGTCGTCGTGACACGCATGTGGTCCACATGGCGGCGCTTGACGAGGAGAACGGTCATACCGTGAGCGTACGCCCGTACGACCTCTCATCAGTACGGGTGATCCGGCCTGCCCGGACGGCGTTGTCCGGGGACCGGCTACGCTGGACCCGTGGCAGTCGTCGATGTTTCCGAAGAGCTGAAGTCCCTCTCCTCGACCATGGGGTCGATCGAGGCCGTCCTGGACCTCGACAAGCTGAGGGCAGATATCGCCGTGCTCGAGGAGCAGGCCGCCGCGCCGTCCCTGTGGGACGACCCGGAGGCCGCTCAGAAGATCACGAGCAAGCTTTCGCACCTCCAGGCCGAGGTCCGCAAGACCGAGACCCTGCGCGGGCGCATCGATGACCTCGCGGTCCTCTTCGAGCTCGCCCAGGAGATGGACGACGCGGACACCCTCGCGGAGGCCGAGACCGAGCTGGTCTCCGTCCGCAAGGCGCTGGACGAGATGGAGGTCCGGACCCTGCTCTCCGGCGAGTACGCCGAGCGCGAGGCCCTGGTCAACATCCGCGCCGAGGCCGGCGGCGTCGACGCCTCCGACTTCGCCGAGCGCCTCCAGCGCATGTACCTGCGCTGGGCCGAGCGGCACGGCTACTCCACCGAGATCTACGAGACCTCGTACGCGGAAGAGGCCGGCATCAAGTCGACCACCTTCGTCGTCAAGGCCCCGTACGCCTACGGCACGCTCTCCGTCGAGCAGGGCACCCACCGCCTCGTGCGCATCTCGCCCTTCGACAACCAGGGCCGCCGCCAGACCTCCTTCGCGGGCGTCGAGGTGCTCCCGGTCGTCGAGACCAGCGACCACGTCGAGATCGACGAGACCGAGCTGCGCGTCGACGTGTACCGCGCCTCCGGCCCCGGCGGCCAGGGCGTCAACACCACCGACTCGGCGGTCCGCATCACGCACCTGCCGACCGGCATCGTCGTCTCCTGCCAGAACGAGCGCTCGCAGATCCAGAACAAGGCCAGTGCGATGAACGTCCTCCAGGCCAAGCTGCTCGAGCGGCGCCGCCAGGAGGAGAAGGACAAGATGGACGCCCTCAAGGACGGCGGCAGCTCCTGGGGCAACCAGATGCGCTCCTACGTCCTGCACCCGTACCAGATGGTCAAGGACCTGAGGACGGAGTTCGAGGTCGGCAACCCGCAGGCGGTCCTCGACGGCGAGATCGACGGCTTCCTGGAGGCCGGAATCCGCTGGCGCAAGCAGCAGGAGCAGACCGCGTAGCCACCGGCACGCGCGCACGCAAGCGGAAGGGCCCGGACACCAGGTGTCCGGGCCCTTCTCGCGCGTGTGTGATCGGTACGCGGCACGGACACCGCGTGCACCGCGACCGGGCGGTCCGGGCGGCTCAGACCTGAGCCGTCAGCACCAGAACTGCCACGAGGACCACCATGAGCACGACGATGGCCATGGGGTCCAGACCGGAGAAGGGGCCCTCCTGCTGGAGGCGCTCCCGGTTCGCCCGGCACACCGGGCAGCGGCCCTGGCTGACGGGTGCGGCGCAGTTCGCGCACACGAGCCGGTCATATGTCATGCGCTCCTCCTCTCGTCCCCTAGGGCTTCTCGTGTCCTATAACGGCGTGGGGAACCGGAGCGTTCCCCCTACCACTGTGCCAGCTTCGTCGACATTCGGCGCGGCCCGTCCGGGCAATCACGGTCCGTACCCTCCGGGACCGGGGGATAAATAGGGCAAGTCCGGAGGCAGGGTCCACACGTCGCGCCCGTTCGCGTATGGTCACGCACACCTACTCCCGGCGACCGTGGTGCACCCGTGATCCGATTCGACAGTGTCTCCAAGTCCTACCCGAAGCAGAGCCGTCCCGCACTCAGAGAAGTCTCCCTCGACATCGCGAAGGGGGAGTTCGTCTTCCTCGTGGGCTCCTCCGGCTCCGGCAAGTCCACCTTCCTGCGCCTCATCCTGCGCGAGGAGCGGGCGAGCCACGGCCAGGTGCACGTCCTGGGCAAGGACCTCGCGAAGCTCTCCAACTGGAAGGTTCCGCAGATGCGGCGCCAGCTGGGGACCGTGTTCCAGGACTTCCGCCTGCTGCCCAACAAGACGGTGGCCGAGAACGTGGCCTTCGCCCAGGAGGTCATCGGCAAGCCGCGGGGCGAGATCCGCAAGGCCGTCCCGCAGGTCCTCGAACTCGTGGGCCTCGGCGGCAAGGAGGAGCGGATGCCGGGCGAGCTCTCCGGCGGTGAGCAGCAGCGCGTGGCCATCGCCCGCGCCTTCGTCAACCGCCCCGCCCTGCTGATCGCGGACGAGCCCACCGGCAACCTCGACCCGCAGACCTCGGTCGGGATCATGAAGCTGCTGGACCGGATCAACCGGACCGGCACCACGGTGATCATGGCCACCCACGACCAGCAGATCGTCGACCAGATGCGCAAGCGCGTCATCGAACTCGAAAAGGGCCGACTCGTGCGCGACCAGTCGCGCGGCGTCTACGGCTACCAGCACTGAAAGGTCCCTGAGACGCAATGCGCGCCCAGTTCGTCATGTCGGAGATCGGCGTCGGTCTCCGGCGCAATCTCACCATGACCTTCGCGGTCATCATCTCCGTGGCCCTCTCGCTGGCCCTGTTCGGCGGCTCCATGCTCATGAGCGAGCAGGTGAGCCGGATGAAGGGCTTCTGGTACGACAAGGCCAACGTCTCGATCTACCTCTGCAACAAGCAGGACGCCCAGGAGGCGGGCGAGGTCGCCGCCAAGCCGGACGGTTCGGCCGGTGGCGGCGCCGGTGGCGTCGCCACCTGCCGCAAGGGCGCCGTGACCGAGGAGCAGAAGAAGCAGATCGAGTCCGAGCTCAAGCAGATGTCCCTGGTGAAGTCCGTCGCCTACGAGTCGGCGGACGAGGCCTACAAGCACTACCAGGAGCAGTACGGCCACACCGCCCTGGCCTCCTCCATCACTCCCGACCAGATGCAGGAGTCCTTCCGGGTCAAGCTCAAGAACCCGGAGAAGTACAAGGTGGTCACCTCCGCCTTCGCCGGCCGTGACGGCATCCACACCGTCGACGACCAGCGCCAGGCGATCGACGACCTCTTCCGGATCCTGAACTACCTCAACTTCGCGGCCCTCGGCATCATGCTGATCATGCTGATCGTGGCGCTGCTGCTGATCGTCAACACCGTGCGCGTCTCGGCGTTCAGCCGCAGGCGGGAGACGGGGATCATGCGGCTGGTGGGTGCCTCCAGCTTCTACATCCAGGTCCCCTTCATCATGGAGGCCGCCGTCGCCGGCCTCATCGGTGCGCTCTTCGCCTGCGCCATGCTCGTGTCCGGTCAGTACTTCGTGATCGACCACGGCGTCGGCCTGCGCGACAAGATCCAGCTGATCGACTTCATGGGCTGGGGATCGGTGCTGGCCAAGCTCCCGTACGTGCTCTTCATCGGCCTCCTGATGCCCTCCGTGGCCGCTTTCATCGCCCTGCGCAAGTACCTGAAGGTGTGACAAGCGCCCCGCGAGCGGTCCGGTCAACCACCCGTACCGGCGCGGGGCTTGTCCTAGACTCGGCGCCATGCTGGGCTTGCCGAGTATTCCCGCCTTCTGTCTCCGGCCCCGCGACCTGCGTCGCGGGGCCGTTCTGACGTTGGCGTTCCTCACCGCCGTCGGTGCCGGTGCGTACACCGGCTGCTGGGACCGCGAGGAGGGCGCCGCGGCCGCCGCGGCCCTGACGGGAGCACCCGCCGCCGAGGCCCCGCGCGAGGCGGGCACCGCCGACCGGGACGCGGTCGCCCGCGCCGCGGCCGAGGCCGTCGCCGAGGGGAAGTCCGGGAAGAAGGCCGCCCAGGAGGTGGTCAGCCGCAGCGGTGACCGCTGGGGCACCGTCTACGACCAGGGCGAGTACGCCGCCTTCGCCGAGGGCCTCGACGGCCACTGGACCGGCGTCGGGGTGTGGGCCCAGCGGGCCCGCGACGGAATGATCGAGGTCGACACGGTCCAGCCCGGAAGCCCCGCCGCCCGCGCCGGACTGCGGGCCGGGGACCGGCTGCTGAGCGTCGACGGGCAGGCCGTGACCGGTCTGGCCGTGGCCGACGTGGTCGCGCTGCTGCGCGGCGAGGCGGGCACCCCCGTCGTGCTGAACCTGAGCCGGAACGGCGCCGACCTCACCGAGACCGTGCGCCGCGAACAGCTGCGCACCGAGCCGGTGACCGTCCGCCGGCGCCCGGACGGGGTGACCGTCATCAAGGTGGCCTCCTTCACCCGTGGTTCGGGCGAGCGCGTCAGGGCCGCCGTCCGTGCGGCCCCGCCCGGCGCCGGGGTCGTGCTGGACCTGCGCGGCAATCCGGGCGGGCTGGTCGCCGAGGCGGTCACCGCGGCCTCCGCCTTCCTCGACGGCGGGCTGGTGGCCACGTACGACGTACGGGGCGAGCAGCGGGTCCTGCACGCGGCCCCGGGCGGGGACACCACCCGGCCGCTGGTGGCCCTCGTCGACGGCGGCACGATGAGCGCGGCCGAGCTGGTGACGGGCGCCCTGCAGGACCGCGGCCGGGCGGTGGCGGTGGGCAGCCGGACCTTCGGCAAGGGCTCGGTGCAGATGCCGACCGAACTCCCGGACGGTTCGGTTGCCGAACTGACGGTCGGCACGTACCGCACACCGGCGGGCCGGAGCCTGGACGGCGACGGCATCACCCCGGACGTGACGGCCGGCGACCGGGTCGAGGAGCGGGCCGTCACGGTATTGGGTGGCCTCGGGGTGGGTCCGTAGTGCGAAAATGAGCGCACTATGGCTAAGGAAAAAGGGCGCAAGCTGATCGCCCAGAACAAGAAGGCGCGGCACGACTACGCGATCCTCGACACCTACGAGTGCGGTCTCGTGCTCACGGGCACCGAGGTCAAGTCCATGCGCCAGGGCCGGGCCTCGCTGGTGGACGGCTTCGTGTCGGTGGAGAGCGGGGAGGCCTGGCTCTACAACGTGCACGTGCCGGAGTACAGCCAGGGCACCTGGACCAACCACAGCGCCCGGCGCAAGCGCAAGCTCCTCATGCACCGCGAGGAGATCGACAAGCTGGAGCGCAAGGCGGACGAGTCGGGTCACACGATCGTGCCCCTCTCGCTCTACTTCAAGGACGGCCGCGCGAAGGTCGAGATCGCGCTGGCGAAGGGCAAGAAGGAGTACGACAAGCGCCAGACCATGCGGGAGAAGCAGGACACCCGCGAGACGAACCGGACGATCTCGGCCATCCGTCGCAAGCAGCGCGGCACGGTTTAATCATCTGGCACGCGGTGGTCCACTTCGCGTACCATGGCGTCAGCACCGTCCCCCAGGGGTCGGCGCAGCTTGAAAAAACAACATGGGGATGATCGGTTTCGACAGCGGATGTCGATGCAGGGGAAGCGAGCCGAGGAAGCGGCAATGATCTCGCTAACCATATGTCGCAAACAATAATCGCCAACTCCAAGAGCGATAACTCCCGCTTCACCCTCGCTGCCTAATAACAGTGAGCTGAAGCCTCTGTGAGGAGCGTCAGCCCGGAAGTGGTCCCGGTCCGGATCCTGGCGTCAATTAGGGATCTAAACCTCTAGCCCCGGTCACGGGGGTTGGAGGGAAATCAAACAGTGACTGAGCCCGTCGGAGACTTGTCCGTGTGATCTCCGGGGCTGAGAAAAGCGCAGCGGACTGCGCTCGGAGAAGCCCTGCTTCTGCACCGTTGGACGCGGGTTCGATTCCCGCCATCTCCACTCATCCCATGTGGGCAAAGGCCCCGCAGCCTCTCGGCTGCGGGGCCTTTGTCATGCGTCGGTAGTGGTAGCGGGCCTCGAGGACCTTCACTTCCTTCTCGTCGGCCCGGTACACGAGGCGGTGCTCGTCGTCGATGCGGCGGGACCAGTAGCCCGACAGCTCACCCTTCACGGCTCGGGCTTGCCGATGCCGGCGAACGGGTCCCGCTGGATCTCGCCGATCAGGCGGGTGATCCGGCGGGCCATCTTCCGGTCGGAGGAGAGCCGGAACAGGAAGTCCTCCCAGGCGGCGGGGTCGAAGTGAACGCTCCTCACGGCAGAGGTCAGTGGGGACTGCGGGGGCGGAGGCCGATCGCGAGGGCCAGGAGGGCCGCTGCAGCCGGGAGGGCGTAGGCCGTCGTGGGGCCCAGGTGGTCGACCAGGGTGCCGGCCGTCGCCGCACCCAGGGATATGCCCGCGAGGATGGCGGTGACCGTCAGGGTCATGCCCTCGTTCAGGCGGCCCGCCGGGATGAGGGCGTGGACCCGGGACATCGCCGTCACCATCGTCGGAGCCGTGGCCATGCCCGCCAGGAGCAGGGCGCAGGCCAGCGGGAGCAGGGAGCCCGTGGCCGCCGCGAGCCACGGCAGGATCATCGCGCCGGCCATGGCGGTCAGGCAGGTGCGCAGGCCGCGCGGGCGCAGCGTGCCGTAGAGCAGGCCGGCCGCGCAGGAGCCCGCTGCCTGGAGGGCCAGGACCGGGCCGGAGGCGGGGCCCAGGCCCAGGGCGTCGAGGTGGGCGATCGAGGCGATCTCCATCGAGCCGAAGACCACGCCCGTGGCGAGGAAGAGGGGCAGCAGCGGGGCGAGGACCCGCAGCGGGGAGCCGTGGCGGGGGGCCGCCGACACCGGGGGCTGGGTGGAGCGGCAGGAGGTGAAGACCAGCATGCCGGTCAGCAGGAGGGCGGCCGCGGTGAGCGTGCCGGCCTCGGGGAAGAGGAGCGAGCACAGGAGGGCCGCAAGGACCGGGCCGAGCATGTAGCAGAGCTCGTCCGCGGCCTGCTCGAAGGACATCGCGGTGTGGTGCGCGTCCGGGGAGCCCTTCAGCAGGTGCGTCCAGCGGGCCCGGGACATGCCGCCGATGTTGGGGGTGGTGGCCGTCGCGGCGTACGAGGCGAAGAGGGTCCAGGCGGGTGCCCCGGTACGGACGCACGCGATCAGGGACAGCGAGCCGAGGACCGCGATCAGGGTGGCCGGGACGGCGATCCGGGCCTGCCCGTGACGGTCGATCAGCCGGGCGGTCCACGGCGCGACCAGCGCGGTGGCGGCCAGGCCGGTGGCCGTGACCGCGCCGGCGAGGGCGTACGAGCCGCGCTGCCCGGCGATCATCATGACCGCGCTGACCCCGAACATGCCCATGGGGAGCCGGGCGAGCAGGTTCCCGGCGGTGAAGCCGCGGGTGCCCGGCAGGGCGAACAGGCGCCGGTAGGGGCCCCGCGGGCGCGGAGGAGTCCGGTCGGGGAGCGGTGCGGGCGGGGCGGCGAGGACGAGGGTGTTGCCGGTGACGGCCATGAGGGGCATGACCACCACCCTCGGCCGTGACCGGGCGCAGCGTCCAACACCTGTCCGGAGGCCATTCACGCCGATCGGTTGTTAGTCTCCGGGGATGATGCCCCGTGATGTGGATCCCCGGCTGCTGCGCGGGTTCGTCGCCGTGGCCGAGGAGTTGCACTTCACCCGCGCCGCCGCCCGCCTGTACGTCGCCCAGCAGGCGCTGAGCCGGGACGTACGGCGGCTCGAAGAGGCCCTCGGCACCACGCTGTTCGTCCGGACGACCCGGGCCGTCGAGCCGACCCCCGACGGGGAGCGGCTGCTGCCGCTCGCCCGGCGGGTACTGGCCGCGCACGAGGCGGTCGCCACCGCCTTCGCCGCTCCCCGGCCGCTTCTCGTCGACCTGAACACCGACGGGCCGAGCACCGCGCGCACCGTGCTGGAGCAGGCCCGGGAGCTGGCCCCGGACTGCGAGCTGATGGCCCGCTGGGAGAGCGGGCTGACCTACGCCGCAGCCGAGGTCGCCGCCGGCCGCCTCGACGTCTCCTTCGGCTACGCCGCCGGGCTGGACCCGGTGTGGCGGTCCCGCATCGCGCACCGCCTCGTGCGTTACGAGCCGCTCGCCGTGCTGCTGCCCGACGGGCACCCGCTGGCCGGGCGGGCGACCGTACCGCTGGACGCGCTGGCCGGGGAGACCGTGTACGCGGGCGCCGGGAACCCGCGGACGCCGGAGTGGACCGGACTCGCGCGCGAGCTGTTCGCCGGGCGGGGCATCCTCATGGCGCCGCCCGCACCGGTGGCCATCGGCAAGGACGAGTTCCGCCGGGTCATGGCCAAGACCGGCAATCCGGTGCTGGTGACCGTCGACTTCGTCGACATGCCCGGGTCCGTGAAACGGCCGCTGGTCGACCCCGTACCGCTGTCCCCGCTGTCCATGGTGTGGCGCAAGGGTTTCGGCCACCCCGGACTCGAAGCGCTGCACCGGGCCGTGGCCGACCTCGGTGCCGCACGCGGCTGGCTGGACGTACCCCCGGCGAGCTGGCGCCCGGCCACGCTCACAGGTGCCCACGGCGGCGGGTGAGAGCAAGGTTTCCCGGCGGTCATCCGGCGGGGACCGGGGCGGAAACGCGCCGTTCCTACGGTCGTTCCACGGACGCGACAGTTTGTGGAGGCGTGTGATGACCGGTACGACCGCACCGCGCAAGGGGGGCCGCTGGATCGAGCAGTGGGATCCCGAGGACGAGACCTTCTGGAGCCGGACGGGGGAGCGCATCGCCCGGCGCAACCTGGTCTACTCCGTGTTCTCCGAGCACATCGGCTTCTCCATCTGGTCGCTCTGGTCGGTGATGGTCCTCTTCATGGGGCCGGCCTACGGGATCGACCCCGCCGGGAAGTTCTTCCTGATCGCGACCGCCACCCTGGTCGGCGCGGTCGTCCGGGTGCCGTACACCTTCGCCGTGGCCCGCTTCGGCGGCCGGAACTGGACCGTCGTCAGCGCCCTGCTGCTGCTGGCGCCCACGGTCGCCGCGATCGTCGTGATGGAGCCCGGGACCTCGTACGGGACCTTCCTGCTCGTCGCGGCCCTCACCGGTGTCGGCGGGGGCAACTTCGCCTCCTCCATGACCAACATCAACGCCTTCTTCCCGCTGCGCAAGAAGGGCTGGGCGCTCGGCCTGAACGCCGGCGGCGGCAACATCGGCGTGCCCGTGGTCCAGCTCGCCGGGCTGCTGGTCATCGCGACCGCCGGAGCCTCGCACCCGCGGTACCTGCTGGCCGCCTACATCCCGCTGATCGTGCTCGCGGCCGTGCTGGCGGCCGTACGCATGGACAACCTGGCGCCCGTGCGCAACGACACCGGCGCGGTCCGCGAGGCGCTGAAGGACGCGCACACCTGGATCATGGCGTTCCTCTACATCGGCACGTTCGGGTCCTTCATCGGCTACAGCTTCGCCTTCGGCCTGGTGCTGCAGACCCAGTTCGGCCGCACCCCGCTCCAGGCCGCCTCGCTGACCTTCATGGGACCGCTGCTCGGGTCGCTGATCAGGCCGGTGGGCGGGGCGCTCGCGGACCGGTTCGGCGGGGCACGGATCACGCTGGGGACGTTCGTGGCGATGGCGGCGGCGACCACCGTGGTGGTGTTCGCCTCGCAGCGGTCCTCGCTGCCGGTCTTCCTCGTCGGGTTCGTGGCCCTGTTCGTCCTGAGCGGCCTCGGCAACGGATCGACGTACAAGATGATCCCCGGCATCTTCCAGGCGAAGGCGCTGGCCCGCGGCATGAGCGGCGAGAGCGCGGCCGCGTACGGGCGGCGGCTCTCCGGCGCCTCCATGGGACTCATCGGCGCGGTCGGCGCGCTCGGCGGTCTGGGCATCAACCTGGTCTTCCGGGAGGCGTTCCGCACCTCCGGCTCCGGAACGGCCGCCTTCGTCACCTTCCTGGGCTTCTACGCCCTGTGCTGCGCGGTCACCTGGGCGGTATACCTTCGCCGCCCGGCGGCCCCGGTGATCCACACCGCCGGGGCCGAGACGAAACCGCAGCTCACGTCGGTGTAACCGGGGCGAAATACGGGTGAACCGAGTCCGACACGGGGTGTTGGGAAGCTCGGTCCACCCGTACCGCCCCCCCATGCGTCACTAGGCAGGTCACGATGGACGACACGAACACCGGCCCGCTCGCGGGCTTCACCGTAGGGGTCACGGCCGCCCGGCGCGCGGACGAGCTCATCGCGCTGCTGCGGCGGCGCGGGGCTGCGGTGCTGCACGCGCCGGCGCTGCGGATCGTGCCGCTCGCCGACGACAGCGAGCTGCTGGCCGCCACGAAGGAACTGATCGGCTGCGCACCGGACGTGGTCGTGGCCACCACCGCCATCGGCTTCCGGGGATGGATCGAGGCCGCCGACGGGTGGGGCGTCGGGGAGGAACTGCTGGAGCGGCTGCGGGCCGCCGAACTGCTGGCGCGCGGACCGAAGGTGAAGGGCGCCATCCGGGCCGCCGGGCTCGTGGAGACCTGGTCCCCGGACTCGGAGTCGCTCGCCGAGGTGCTCGAGCGGCTGCTGTCGGCGGGAGTCGACGGCCGGCGGATCGCGCTCCAGCTGCACGGCGAGCCGCTGCCGGGCTTCGTCGAGGCGCTGCGGGCGGGCGGGGCCGAGGTGGTGGTGGTCCCTGTGTACCGGTGGATGGCGCCGGAGGACCTCGCACCGCTGGACCGGCTGCTCGACGCGATGATCGGCGGCTCGGTGGACGCCGTCAGCTTCACTTCGGCGCCGGCGGCGGCCTCGCTGCTGTCCCGGGCCGAGGAGCGGGGGCTGCAGGAGGCCGTGCTGGACGCGCTGCGCGGCAGTCTGCTCTCCGCGTGCGTCGGTCCGGTGACCGCGCTGCCGCTGCAGGCGCTGGGGGTGGACACGGTGCAGCCGGAGCGGTTCCGGCTGGGCCCGCTGGTGCAGTTGCTCTGCAAGGAGCTGCCCGGCCGGGCCCGCGTACTGCCGGTGGCCGGGCACCGGGTGGAGATCCGGGGCCACGCGGTGCTGGTGGACGCGCAGCTGCGGCCCGTACCGCCCGCCGGGATGGCCCTGCTGCGGGCCCTGGCCCGGCGGCCCGGCTGGGTGGTGGCCCGTGCGGAACTCCTGCGGGCGCTGCCGGGCGCGGGGCGGGACGAGCACGCGGTGGAGACGGCGATGGCCCGCCTCCGGGTGGCGCTCGGCGTCCCGAACCTGATCCAGACGGTGGTCAAGCGGGGGTACCGGCTGTCGCTGGACGCGGGCGGCGAGGCCAAGTACGGGGAGCTGCCCGCCGACGCGGTGACGGCCAGGGGAGTCGTCGGCTAGCGTGCCCGGATGATCGTTGACGGGGTGGAGATGAGGGGCGTAGCGCTCGGCGACGCCGCCGGGCTGGCCGAGACGTTCGCCCGGAACCGGGCGTTCATGACGCCCTTCGAACCGGACCGCCCGGACTCCTTCTACACGGAGGACGGCCAGCGGGAACGGATCGAGGGCGTGCTCGCCGAGCGGGACGCGGGCCGGATCGTCCCCTACCTGTTCGTCGAGACGGCCACCGGTACGCCCGTCGGCGCGATCAACCTCGGCTCCATCGTGCACGGTCCGCTGTGCAGCGGCGGTGTGGGCTACTGGGTCGACCGCGCCTGGCACGGCAAGGGCCTGGCCACCGCCGGCGTGGCGGAGGTCTGCCGGGTCGCCCGCGACGAGCTGGGCCTGCACCGGGTGGAGGCGGGCACCCTGGTCGACAACCTGGCCTCGCAGCGGGTACTGGCGAAGGCGGGCTTCGTGGAGTTCGGCCTCGCGCCGCGCTACCTCCACATCAACGGCGCCTGGCGCGACCACCGCCTCTTCCAGCGCCTCCTCCACGACGACCCCCCGCCGGGTTCCGGCCGACGAGGCTGAAGATGCGCGGCTGCAGCCACCGGAGGTACCGGTTCGGGGGCTTCCGCTGCGACCCGCCGGGCGGCAATCTGGTACGGCACCCCACGACGGGAGGCTGACGGCATGCGGTTCGATTCCGGGCGGGTCTGCCTGGACCTGGTGGCCACCTTCACCCCCCACGAGGGGATCCCGGACGGTGACGAGCTGCGGGTGTGGCTCGCCGGGGCCGGCCTGGTACCCGACCGGACGCCGCTCGTCCGGGTGGGTCCCGACTGGGCCGAGGCCTTCCGCTCCCTGCGCGCCGACGTGGAAACGCTCGTACGGGCGGAGCTGCTCGGCACCGACACGGACGAGAACGCCCTCGCCCGGGTCAACGCCCTGGCCGCCGGACCACCCCCCGGTCTGTGCGCCGTACGGGACCAGGAAGGGCACCTCGTACGGGAGCTGTGCGGCGGCGTGGAGTGCGGCGCGCTGCTCGCGGCCGTCGCCCGGGACGCCGTCGAGCTGCTGACCGACCCCGGCGACCGCGCGCTGCTGCGGGCCTGCGCCGGCGACGGCTGCACCCGCGTCTACCTGGACACCTCCCGCGGCCACCGGCGCCGCTGGTGTTCCAGCGAGCGCTGCGGCAACCGGGAGCGCGTGGCCAGGCACCGCCGCCGGGCCCTGGCGGCCGGGCCCCGGTAGGGGTCCCGGCCCGGGGCGTACCACCCAGCGAGACCGGTTCCGGAACGGGCGTGCGGACAAGGGGCCGATTCGCGTACGGTTGACGGTCGCCCATGCACGTCAGAAGGGGGCCTTGGTGGCCGCGCAGAATGCCGCTGTCGACAGCACGGCGGATTCCGTCCGCGATCGGGAGACCGCGGTCGAGCAGACGCATCTCGACCGGGTGTACCGACGCCTTGAGGAGAAGATCCACGAGGCCGAGTTCCTCATGAACGACGCCGCCAAGCGCGGCCAAGTGGGTACGCCCGGCGCGCTCGCCGAGCGCGACGCGCAGGTCTTCCGGGCGGGCATCCACCTGAACCGGCTGAACAACGAGTTCGAGGACTTCCTCTTCGGCCGCATCGACCTGGTGCTCGGCAAGGACGGGGAGCGCGGCGCCGACGGCGCCTACACCTCCGTGGAGCCCGCCGACGACGCGATCCGCGAGGACCTCACGGCCGACGTCGCCGAGACGCTGCACATCGGCCGCATCGGAGTCCTGGACTCCGACTACGCGCCGCTGGTCATCGACTGGCGCGCGCCGGCCGCCGCACCGTTCTACCGCTCGACGCCCAAGGACCCGGGCCGGGTCGTGCGCCGCCGCGTCATCCGCTCGAAGGGCCGCAAGGTGCTGGGCGTCGAGGACGACCTGATGCGCCCCGAGGTCACCGCGTTCCTGGACGGCCGGGAGCTGCCCGCCATCGGCGACGGCGCCCTGATGGCCGCCCTCGGACGGGCCCGTACGCACTCCATGCGCGACATCGTCTCCTCCATCCAGGCCGAGCAGGACCTGGTCATCCGGGCCCCCGCCGCCTCCGTCGCCGAGGTCGCGGGCGGTCCCGGCACCGGCAAGACGGCCGTCGCCCTGCACCGCGCCGCCTACCTGCTCTACCAGGACCGGCGCCGGTACTCCGGCGGCATCCTGATCGTCTCCCCGACCCCGCTGCTCGTCGCCTACACCGAGGGCGTGCTGCCCTCGCTCGGCGAGGAGGGCCAGGTGGCCATCCGGGCGCTGGGTTCCCTCGTCGACGGCGCGGAGGCCACCACCTACGACTCCCCGGCCGTGGCCCGCGTCAAGGGCTCCTCCCGGATGCTCAAGGTGCTCCGCAAGGCCGTACGCGGCGCACTGGAGCTCGGCGGCGCCCCCGACCGGCTGCGCGTGGTGGCCTTCGGCCGCCGCCAGGAGCTGGAGGCCGACGAGCTGAACCGGATCCGGCAGAACGTCCTCAGCGGCACCGCCCCGGTCAACCTGCTGCGCCCGCGCGCCCGCAAGCTGCTCCTCGACGCCCTCTACGCGAAGTCCGGCGGCGCCGGCCGGCACAGCGACCCGGAGCTGGCCGCCGAGCTGCGCTCCGCCTTCGACGAGGACATCTCCACCGAGGACGCCTTCATCGGCTTCCTCAATGCCTGGTGGCCCGAGCTGACCCCGCGCGCGGTGCTCGCCGCGCTCGCCGACGAGCGCCACCTCGGCCGCTGGTCGCGCCGGGACCTCAACCCGCGCGAGTCCCGCCAGCTGGCCCGTTCGCTGCGCCGGGTGGGCCCGGACGGCAAGGGCCCCCTGTCGGTGCACGACGTGGCGCTGCTGGACGAGCTCCAGCAGCTGCTCGGCGCCCCGGCGCGGCCCAAGAGACGGCGGGAGATGGATCCGCTCGACCAGCTCAGCGGGCTGGAGGAGCTGATGCCGACCCGCGAGGAGACGCAGTGGGAGCGGGCCGAGCGGCTCGCGGCGGAGCGCACCGAGTACGCGCACGTGATCGTGGACGAGGCCCAGGACCTGACGCCGATGCAGTGGCGGATGGTGGGCCGCCGGGGCCGGCACGGCACCTGGACGGTGGTGGGCGACCCGGCGCAGTCCTCCTGGACGGACCCGGAGGAGGCCGCCGCGGCCCGCGACGAGGCCCTGGGCTCGCGCCCGCGCCGGCGGTTCACCCTGACGGTGAACTACCGCAACCCGGCCGAGGTCGCCGAGGTCGCCTCCCGGGTGCTGCGCCTGGCGATGCCCGGCATGGAGCCGCCGACCGCGGTGCGCTCCACGGGCCTGGAGCCCCGCTTCACGGCTGCCGGGGGAGACCTCGCCGCCGCGGTCCGGGAGGAGACCCGCCGGCTGCTGGAGCAGGTGGACGGCACGGTCGGCGTGGTCGTGGCGATGGACCGGCGCGCGGAGGCCGCGGGCTGGCTCGCGGACCTCGGCGGGCGGGCGGTGGCGCTCGGCAGCCTGGAGGCCAAGGGCCTGGAGTACGACGCCACGGTGGTCGTCTCCCCGGCGGAGATCGCGGACGAGTCCCCGGCGGGCCTGCGGGTGCTGTACGTGGCGCTGACGCGCGCGACGCAGCAGCTGACGGTGGTCTCGGCCGACCGGGACAAGCCGGACGCGGACGGGGTGCCGGAGCTGCTGCTGCCGTAGCGGGCCCCGGACGGCGGCCCGGCGGTGGCGGTTCATCGCCCGGGTCCCGGCCCGCTCAGGGCCCCGTACGGCCGGATGGGCGGCGACCAGGAGCGTGGTGCTCGGATACGGGTGCGAGCAGGGGGATCACTTTCGGCGATCCTTTGTTAGCCTGGGTACGGCACCGACTCGATCCAAGCCCCCGGGCCCAACCTTCGTCGCTCAGAGCGACCACTTGCCGCGAGGCGAGCATGGCGGGTCGGTGTCATAGACGTACGAATCACCAGGTCCGCGCCCTCCACTCAGTGGGGGGCGCGGACCTGTTTTGTATGACCCCACCCTTCCGAACCCCCCTGGAATCTCGTATGGTGGAAGAGTCTTTCCGAATTTTGTAGCTGGTTACCTTGTACTGGCTGGTAGGTGGGACGATCGGACAACAGGTCCTGCCGCATCTGCTGTGCAGCGGGGCTCTGTGTGTTACAGCGAACCAGGGACAGAAGAGGAACACGGCCATGGCAACGGCGCCCAGCGTCTCGTATTCGATGACGGTCCGTCTGGAAGTGCCCGCGAGCGGAACCGCGGTCTCCCAGCTCACCACCGCCGTGGAATCCTCCGGCGGATCGGTCACCGGCCTCGACGTGACCGCATCCGGCCACGAGAAGCTCCGGATCGACGTCACCATCGCCGCGACCTCCACCGCGCACGCGGACGAGATCGTCGAGAAGCTGCGCGGCATCGAGGGCGTCAGCCTCGGCAAGGTCTCCGACCGCACCTTCCTGATGCACCTCGGTGGCAAGATCGAGATGGCGTCCAAGCACCCCATCCGCAACCGTGACGACCTCTCGATGATCTACACCCCGGGTGTGGCCCGCGTGTGCATGGCGATCGCCGAGAACCCCGAGGACGCGCGCCGCCTCACCATCAAGCGCAACACCGTCGCAGTCGTGACGGACGGCTCCGCCGTGCTGGGCCTCGGCAACATCGGCCCGATGGCCGCCATGCCGGTCATGGAGGGCAAGGCGGCCCTGTTCAAGCGCTTCGCCGACATCGACGCCTGGCCGATCTGCCTCGACACCCAGGACCCCGACGAGATCGTGGCCGCAGTCAAGGCCATCGCCCCCGGCTTCGCGGGCATCAACCTGGAGGACATCTCCGCGCCGCGCTGCTTCGAGATCGAGGCCCGGCTGCGCGAGGCCCTCGACATCCCCGTCTTCCACGACGACCAGCACGGCACCGCGATCGTCGTCCTCGCGGCCCTCACCAACGCACTGCGCGTGGTGGGCAAGGCAGTTGGCGACGTCAAGGTCGTCATGTCGGGCGCCGGCGCGGCCGGTACCGCCATCCTCAAGCTGCTGCTCGCGGCGGGTGTCAAGAACGCGGTGAGCGCCGACATCCACGGTGTCGTGCACGCGGACCGCCCGGACCTCGTCGACGCGGCCGCCGACTCCCCGCTGCGCTGGATCGCCGACAACACCAACCCCGAGGGCTACACGGGCACGCTGAAGGAAGCCGTGGTCGGCGCCGACGTGTTCATCGGGGTCTCGGCCCCGAACGTGCTGTCCGGCGAGGACGTCGCCGCCATGGCCGAGGGTGCGATCGTGTTCGCGCTCGCGAACCCGGACCCCGAGGTGGACCCGGCCGTCGCGCGCCAGACGGCCGCCGTCGTGGCCACCGGCCGCTCCGACTTCCCGAACCAGATCAACAACGTGCTGGTCTTCCCGGGCGTCTTCCGCGGTCTGCTGGACGCTCAGTCCCGCACCGTGAACACGGAGATGATGCTGGCCGCCGCGAGCGCGCTCGCGGACGTGGTCGGCGAGGACGAGCTGAACGCGAACTACATCATCCCGTCGGTGTTCAACGACAAGGTGGCGGGCGCCGTCGCGGGTGCCGTCCGCAAGGCCGCCGCAGGGGCCTGAGCCCAGCTGTGACGGCCCTCACGGCGCTCTGATACCGGCGCGTCGCGAGATGCGGGCCCGTCGGGCCGCCTCTAGGGTTGCGGGGATGCCCGCGAGGTCCGCGGTCCGCAGCGGCGTGTGAGCGAGGGCGTGGACGGAGCGTCACCGCGGTGTGACTGTGGCGCTTTTCGTGTGACCCCGACGGGTGCCGGATTGGCTTTCCCGCCGCTGGTGGGGGCAGGATGCGTAACCGGGCGAGAGGGTCTGACGTTCAGACCCGGGTCCGGGGACTGTCCTAGGGCCCTGGCAGCATCGGCTTCGATCTCACGCCTCTAAGGCAAGTTGAACACGGGAGTACAACATGAACCGCAGTGAGCTGGTGGCCGCTCTGTCCGAGCGCGCCGAGGTGACCCGCAAGGACGCCGACGCCGTTCTGGCCGCGCTCGCCGAGACCGTCGGCGAGATTGTCGCCAAGGGCGACGAGAAGGTCACCATCCCCGGCTTCCTGACCTTCGAGCGCACCCACCGTGCCGCTCGCACCGCGCGCAACCCGCAGACCGGCGACCCCATCCAGATCCCGGCCGGCTACAGCGTGAAGGTCTCCGCGGGCTCCAAGCTCAAGGAAGCCGCCAAGGGCAAGTAGTCCTGCCCCGGCGCCGGAGGCCGCACAGGCCTCTGGAACGGCAGTAGTACGCAGAACGACGATGGGCGGTCACCCCCGGGCGGGGTGGCCGCCCTTCGGTCTGTCCGGGGCCGGGTACGGGCGGGGCGCGGGCCGGCCGCGGACGGGGCGCGGACGGGGCGAGGGCGGGCAGGGCCGGACACGGGCGGGACGCGACCCGTGGGCCCGGCGGGCCGGCGCGGGTCCCGGGCGTGCCCGGCAGGCCCGGAAGGCCCTGTGAGGGGCCGTCAGGGCCCTGCCGGGGCCCTGGTGGGCCCGCGGCAGCCCCCGTAATGCCTCCGGTATGCCCCTGGCATGCCCCACCGGGCCGCCGGCGGCCACGAGATGGCCCCCGGGGACGAGGAAGCCCCCCGGGCCCTGTGCGGGGCCCGGGGGGCTTCTGCGTGCACGGCACGACGTGCGCGCCACGGCCGTGGGATGCGGCCGTACGGTGGCTCAGACGAGCTCGCCGCCCGGCAGTTCGACCTTCGCGCCGAGTTCCACGAGCTTCTCCATGAAGTTCTCGTAGCCGCGGTTGATCAGGTCGATGCCGTGGACCCGCGAGGTGCCCTCGGCGGCCAGCGCCGCGATCAGGTACGAGAACCCGCCGCGCAGGTCGGGGATGACCAGGTCGGCGCCCTGCAGCTTGGTGGGGCCGGAGACGACCGCCGAGTGCAGGAAGTTGCGCTGGCCGAAGCGGCAGGCGCTGCCGCCCAGGCACTCGCGGTACAGCTGGATGTGAGCACCCATCTGGTTGAGCGCCGAGGTGAAGCCGAGCCGCGACTCGTAGACCGTCTCGTGGACGATCGACAGGCCGGAGGCCTGCGTCAGGGCCACGACGAGCGGCTGCTGCCAGTCCGTCTGGAAGCCGGGGTGGACGTCCGTCTCCAGTGCGATGGCCTTGAGCGGGCCGCCCGGGTGCCAGAAGCGGATGCCGTCGTCGTCGATCTCGAACGCCCCGCCGACGCGGCGGAAGGTGTTCAGGAACGTCATCATCGAGCGCTGCTGGGCGCCGCGCACGTAGATGTTGCCGCCGGTGGCGAGGGCCGCGGAAGCCCAGGAGGCGGCTTCCAGGCGGTCCGGGAGGGCCTTGTGGTTGTAGCCGCCGAGGCGGTCGACGCCGGTGATCCGGATGGTCCGGTCGGTGTCGACGGAGATGATCGCGCCCATCTTCTGCAGGACGCAGATGAGGTCCTCGATCTCCGGCTCCACCGCGGCGTTGCTGAGCTCGGTGACGCCCTCGGCCAGGACGGCCGTCAGCAGCACCTGCTCGGTCGAGCCGACCGACGGGTAGGGGAGGCGGATCTTGCAGCCGCGCAGGCGCTGCGGGGCTTCCAGGTACTGCCCGCCCTCGCGCTTCTCGATGGTCGCGCCGAACTGGCGGAGCACGTCGAAGTGGAAGTCGATCGGCCGGCCGCCGATGTCGCAGCCGCCCAGGCCCGGGATGAAGGCGTGGCCGAGGCGGTGCAGCAGCGGGCCGCAGAACAGGATCGGGATGCGGGAGGAACCCGCGTGGGCGTCGATGTCGGCGACGTTCGCGCTCTCGACATGGGTGGGGTCGAGGACGAGCTCGCCCGGCTCCTCGCCGGGACGGACCGTCACCCCGTGCAGCTGGAGCAGCCCGCGGACGACGCGCACGTCACGGATGTCGGGAACGTTGCGCAGCCGACTGGGTTCGCTGCCGAGCAGAGCGGCGACCATGGCCTTGGGCACGAGGTTCTTCGCACCGCGGACACGGATCTCGCCCTCGAGCGGGGTACCGCCGTGGACAAGCAGTACATCGTCACTGATGCCGGTCATGAATCTCGCGTTCCGGAGTGGGGTCCCCCCGGCGGCAGCCAGGGGGAGGGAGGGCAGGGGGCCAGGGAAAAGGGTAAGGGCCACCACCCCCTTGTTCGTAAGGCCGACGTGGCCGTAGGACTGTCATGAATTCGGCACAACACCCTCCGTATCCACCACATGGCGGAGCGTTGCGTTCCGCCTGCGGTTTCCGTGCGCGCTCCTCGCTGCTCCCGTGCGCCCTGAGCTGCGGTCGATCCGATCTTTCCGCCCGCCCTCCGGAATCGGCGAATGTGCGGGATCATGGCGGCATGACCGAGGTGTCCTCCCTCACAGGGCGGCTGCTCGTTGCCACCCCCGCCCTCGCGGACCCGAATTTCGACCGCGCGGTCGTGCTCCTGCTCGATCACGACGAGCAGGGCTCCCTCGGCGTGGTCCTCAACCGGCCGACCCCCGTGGGCGTCGGCGACGTCCTGCTGCCCTGGGCTCCGCTGGCCGGCACCCCCGGTGTGGTCTTCCAGGGCGGGCCGGTGGCGATGGACTCGGCCCTGGGCATCGCGGTGATCCCGGGCGAGGAGGGTCCGCTCGGCTGGCGCCGGGTGTACGGGGCGATCGGACTGGTCGACCTGGAGGCGCCGCCGGAGCTGCTCGCGGCGGCCCTGGGGGCCCTGCGGATCTTCGCGGGTTACTCCGGCTGGGGGCCGGGTCAGCTGGAGGCCGAGCTCGGCGAGGGCGCCTGGTACGTGGTGGAGTCGGAGCCCGGGGACGTGTCCTTCCCGGACCCGGAGCGGCTCTGGCGGGCGGTGCTGCGCCGCCAGCGCAGTGACCTCGCGATGGTCGCCACCTATCCGGACGACCCGTCGCTCAACTGACTGGCGCGGGGTTAAGTACCCTGGGTCCATGAGCACTCTTGAGCCCGAGCGCGGGACTGGCACGGGGACCCTCGTAGAGCCGACGCCGCAGGTGTCGCACGGTGACGGCGACCACGAGCGCTTCGCCCACTACGTCCAGAAGGACAAGATCATGGCGAGCGCGCTCGACGGGACCCCCGTCGTCGCGCTCTGCGGCAAGGTCTGGGTACCGGGCCGGGACCCGAAGAAGTACCCGGTCTGCCCCATGTGCAAGGAGATCTACGAGTCCATGGGCCCCGGTGGGGACAAGGACAAGGGCGGCAAGGACAAGTAGTCCGGCCCCCGGCCCCCTCTCTTCCGCAGGACCGAGACCCCCGGCGCGCCCTCGCGCGTCCGGGGGTCTTTGCCGTGCCCGCACGGCGCGTTAGGGTCGGCGCGACGAGCGCCCTGCGGAACGAGCGTTGCGCAGGACGCAACAGGCGCACGCAGTCGTGAAGGGCTCACGCATGGACCTGATCCCCGCACCCCGGGTCGCACTTCTCGACGAGGACGGGCGCCGCTTCGCGTTCGGGCCGCAGCCGGTCCTGGACGCCGGTCCGGGCACCGGGACGGTCGCGCGCTGGCTGCGACGCGAGCTGGGGGCCGCCACCGGCTGGGAGCTGCCCGCCGCCGCGGCCGGCGTCACCGCCGAGCTGCGGCTGCGTATCGACCCGGACGGCGCGTGGGACCGCGGGCCGGAGTCGTACCGCATCGACATCGGCCCGGACGGGGCGGAGCTGACCGGCGCGAGCGCGGCCGGCCTGTTCTGGGGTGCGCAGACGCTGCGTCAGCTGCTCGGACCCGACGCGTACCGCAGGGCGCCGCTGCCGGGCCGCACGTGGAGCCTGCCGTACGCCGCAGTCGTGGACGGCCCGCGGTTCGGCTGGCGCGGGATGATGCTGGACGTGGCCCGGCACTTCATGCCCAAGGACGGCGTGCTGCGCTACATCGACCTGCTCGCCGCCCACAAGCTCAACGTCCTGCACCTGCACCTCACAGACGACCAGGGCTGGCGGATCGAGATCAAGCGCCACCCGCGGCTCACCGAGGTCGGCGGGTGGCGGCCGCGCAGCCGGTGGGGCCACCGGGCCTCGCCGCTGTGGAACGAGACCCCGCACGGCGGGTACTACACCCAGGACGACATCCGCGAGATCGTCGCCTACGCCGCCGAGCGGCACGTCCGGGTGGTCCCGGAGATCGACGTACCGGGGCATTCGCAGGCCGCGATCGCCGCGTACCCGGAGCTGGGCAACACCGACGTCGTCGACACCGCGGCGCTCGGCGTGTGGGACGACTGGGGGATCACCGAGAACGTGCTCGCGCCCACCGAGGCCGTGCTGCGGTTCTACGAGGGGGTCTTCGAGGAGCTGCTGGAACTGTTCCCGGCGGAGGTCTCGCCCTTCGTACACGTGGGCGGGGACGAATGCCCCAAGACGCAGTGGAAGGCCTCCGCGGTCGCCCAGGAGCGGATCCGCGAGCTGGGCGTGGACGGGGAGGACGGGCTGCAGTCCTGGTTCATCCGGCACTTCGACGGCTGGCTCGCAGAGCGGGGCCGGCGGCTGATCGGCTGGGACGAGATCCTGGAGGGCGGGCTCGCGGACGGCGCCGCGGTGTCCTCGTGGCGCGGCTACGAGGGCGGCATCGCCGCCGCCGAGGCCGGGCACGACGTGGTCATGTGCCCGGAGCGGCAG
The DNA here is from genome assembly GCF_035989885.1 of Streptomyces sp. NBC_01232. Taxonomy (GTDB): domain Bacteria; phylum Actinomycetota; class Actinomycetes; order Streptomycetales; family Streptomycetaceae; genus Streptomyces. The sequence continues at coordinate 3,319,327 of NZ_CP108518.1, read as the reverse complement.
GTGTACCTGGACCACCGGCAGGCGGGCGGCGCGGACGAGCCGATGCCCATCGGGTACGTGCGTTCGCTGGAGGACGTCTACCGCTTCGAACCGGTGCCGCCGAAGCTGTCGGCGGAGGCCGCCGCCCACGTGCTGGGCGCGCAGGCCAACGTCTGGACCGAGGTGATGGAGAACCGGGACCGGGTCGACTACCAGGTGTTCCCGAGGCTCGCGGCCTTCGCCGAGGTGGTGTGGTCGTGGCAGCCGGTGCCGGGGGAGCGCGACTTCGCGTGGTTCGAGGGCCGGATGGCCGCGCACTACGCGCGGTTGGACGCCCAGGGGGTCGATTACCGGCCGCCGGGCGGCCCGTTGCCGCGGCAGCGGAGGCCCGGGGTGCTGGGACGCCCGATCGAGGGCGCGCCCCCGAACGTGTGACACGGGGGTGACGGCGCGCACCCGAACCGAAAGGGAACGGGACCGGAACTCTGCCTCAATTTCCCCCGATACAGGGAAAATCGGGCAATCGGGGAGCAGGGCTGCCGAAGGCGGTGCGACAGGGCCGTACACCCCGTACGGGGCACCACGCGCGGAGGCGGCCGCAGCGGGCGGACCCTCGCGCCGGGCGGCCCGGAAGATGTGCCAGAGTTGCCACGTCCCGGCGGTGAGCACGTACCGTACGGCGGAACAGGCGTGAGCGCCGGAACCGGGACATCGGGAAGGGGCAGCTGGGTTGACCACGCACGCACCGCACGCACTGGATTCACCTCAGGGGCCGCAGGGCCCGCAGGCGGCGCAGTCCGTGACGCTGCCGGCCTCGCTCGACGAGGCCGTGGCGGCGCTCACCGCCATGCCCGCCGCCGTGCCGGTCGCGGGCGGCACCGACCTGATGGCCGCTGTCAACGCCGGGCTGCTGCGGCCCGCCGCACTGGTGGGCCTCGGCCGGATCAACGAGATCCGCGGCTGGCAGTACCAGGACGGCCACGCGCTGCTCGGCGCGGGCCTCACCCACGCCCGGATGGGACGGCCGGATTTCGCTGCTCTGATCCCCGCCCTGGCGGCCGCGGCCCGTGCCGCCGGCCCCCCGCAGATCCGCAACGCCGGCACCCTCGGCGGGAACATCGCCACCGCCGCGCCCACGGGTGACGCACTGCCCGTGCTGGCCGCGCTGGAGGCCGTACTCGTCATCGTCGGCCCGGGCGGGCAGCGGGAGATCCCGGTGTCGTACCTGCTGGCCGGCCGGGAGATGCTGCGGCCCGGCGAGCTGATCGGCTTCGTGCGGGTGCCGCTGCTGCACGCGCCGCAGGTGTTCCTGAAGGCCACGGGCCGTACCGGGCCGGGGCGTGCCGTGGCATCCGTGGGGCTCGTCCTCGATCCCGCGCGCCGGGGCGTGCGCTGCGCCATCGGCGCGGTCGCCCCGATGCCGCTGCGGCCGCTGGAGGCCGAGCAGTGGGTGGCCTCGCTGATCGACTGGGACGGCGAGCGGAGCCTGGCCCCCGAGGCGCTGGAGGCCTTCGGCGAGTACGTCGCGGCCGCCTGCGTGCCCGACCAGGGCGAACCGGTGGCTCCGGGAGTACTGCATCTGCGGCGGACGGTGGCCGTGCTGGCGCGCAGGGCCCTGGGGAGGGCGCTGACCTCATGAGCGAGAACGAGAACGAGAACGTGACCCAGGGGAACGGCACGGCGGGCTGGGGCTGGGAACCGGTCCCGCAGGGCGGCGAGTACGACTCGGACGCCACGGCCTTCGTGAAACTGCCGCAGGACATGCTGGACGCGCTCGGCACCGGGGAGCCGCTCGCGGCGCCCGGGCACGGCTACGTGCCGCCGCCGATGATCGTGCCGCTCGGCTCGGCCAGTACGGATCCGGCGGCCACCGGCACATGGACCATCCCGGTGCAGTGGCCGGAGGCGGGCGGCACGGGCCAGGCCGGCCAGGCGGGTGCGGGGCACGGTCCGGGTGCGGGACAGGGCCCGGGGACCGGTCCGGTGGGCGGGCCGATCCCGGCGTCGGTCCCGATCCCGGCGTCGGTCGCGGCGGCGTTCGCCGAGGCGGAGCCGGAGCAGCAGCCCGACCCGAGCGCGACCGCCGAGTGGCGGTTCCCGGAGGCGGCGCACGAGCCCGGGGCGGTGTCTTCGGCGACCGGCCAGTGGGCCGTGCCCGAGTTCACCGAGTACCCGGAACAGCCGAACGACTACCGGCCGGGCGGACTGGACGCCGACTGGAGCCAGGCCCCGGCAACGCTGCCGGGCGGCGCCGCGGCGCCGTGGGCGTACCTGACGCAGCAGCCGGCCGGGGACACGGGCGCGGGCGTCGCCGGGCACGGTGCCGGTGCCGGTCACGGCGCCGGTGTGCTGCCCGGTACGGACGAGGCCGCGGCCGCTTCGGCCGCCGCCGCCGCGACCGCGCACGCCGCCGGGCGGCTGCTCGGCGGGCCCGGAGTGGGCGCCGCGGGCCGTGGTCCGCGCGTGCTGGGCGGCCCCGGTGTGGGTACCCCCCTGCCCGAGGGCGAGCCGGTCCACCAGGCCCCGCACGACATCGAGGCCGCGCACGGCCCGGCGGCGGAGCCGGCCGAGGGCGCCAGGGGCGCCGACCACGCGGAGCACACGGGGCACGCGGGGCAGGGCGAGTACACCGGCCAGGGCGAGTACGCCGGGCAGGGTGACTACGCGGGGTACGCGGAGCAGGCTCCGGAGCCCGCCGCCGCGAAGCCGGTGGCTCCCGGTGACCTGGATCTCTTCGGCGGGGTGCGCGCGCAGGCGCCGGCCGCCGGACCCGCGCAGCCCCCGGGCACCGACGGACACGGCTTCGCGGCCTTCGGCCACGCGCCGGAGCCCGGTCCCGCGGCACTGCGCGAAGCCGGTCCCGAGGACGGGCACGGAGCCGGTCCCGAGGGTGGGTACGAAGCCGGTCCCGAGGGTGGGCGCGAGGCCGCGCACGACGCCGCGCACCAGGGGGAGCCGGGCGCTCCGGAGCCCGCCCCGGCGAGCGGCGAGCACGGCCCGGCGGTCTCCCACCCCGCGGCCGGGGACGAGCCGGCCGCGCAGGAGCCGCCGGCCGGCCGCACGCCGGACGCGGACACCGCCGACCATGCCGGTGGAATCCCGGACGAGGGCACCACCGAAGGTCTCCCGGCCGAGGTGGAGGCGTACGAGGAAGAAGCGGACGCCGGGGCCGTCGCCCATCACGAGCACCCGTCGGCCTCCTACGTCCTGCGCGTCAACGGCGCCGACCGCCCCGTCACCGGCGCCTGGATCGGAGAGTCCCTGCTGTACGTGCTGCGCGAGCGCCTCGGCCTCGCCGGCGCCAAGGACGGCTGCTCGCAGGGCGAATGCGGCGCCTGCGCCGTGCAGGTCGACGGCCGGCTCGTCGCCTCCTGCCTGGTACCGGCCGCGACGGCCGCCGGCAGCGAGGTCCGCACCGTCGAGGGGCTTGCGACGAACGGGGAACTCTCGGACGTACAGCAGGCGTTGTGCAGGTCGGGCGGGGTGCAGTGCGGGTTCTGCATCCCCGGCATGGCCATGACCATCCACGACCTGCTGGAGGGCAATCACGCCCCCAGCGAGCTGGAGACCCGTCAGGCCCTGTGCGGCAACCTCTGCCGCTGCTCCGGCTACGCCGGGGTCGTCGACGCCGTGCGCGAGGTCGTGGCCGAGCGCGAGGCGGCGGCCGCGGACCCGGCGGCAGCCCCGAGCGCGGGCGCACCGGAGCCTCGCATCCCGCACCAGGCAGCGCCCGGCGAGGGCGGCATCCACCACGGAGGCACGGCGTGAGCGGGCAGGACGCGGCGACCGCGACGACAACGGTGAACCCCACGGTGACGGCCATGGCCGCCCCCGCCTCCGAGGCCTCCGAGCCGCAGGTGCCGCGCGGAATCGGGGTCTCCGTCCCGGCCGCGGACGCCCGCGCCAAGGCCGAGGGCACCTTCCCCTACGCCGCCGACCTGTGGGCCGAGGGCCTCCTGTGGGCCGCCGTGCTGCGTTCCCCGCACGCCCACGCCCGGATCCTCTCCATCGACACCACGGCCGCCGCCGAGATGCCCGGCGTGCGTGCCGTCGTCACCCACGCCGACGTGCCCGGTGCCACCACGCACGGCCGCCGGATCGCCGACCGGCCGGTCTTCGCGCACGACGTCGTACGCCACCACGGCGAGGCCATCGCCGCCGTGGCCGCCGACCACCCGGACACGGCACGCCTCGCCGCGGCCGCGATCGCCGTCGAGTACGAACTCCTCGACCCGGTCACCGACCCCGAGCAGTCCTTCGGCGCCCCCGCCCTGCACCCCGACGGCAACCTGATCCGGCACATCCCGCTGCGCTACGGCGACCCGGAGGCCACCGGCGAGGTCGTCGTCGAGGGCCTGTACCGGATCGGCCGCCAGGACCCCGCCCCCATCGGCGCCGAGGCCGGACTGGCCGTACCGCGCCCCGACGGCGGCGTCGAGCTCTACACCGCCTCCACCGACCCGCACACCGACCGCGACCTGGCCGCCGCCTGCTTCGGGCTGGAACCGGACCGCGTACGCGTGGTCGTCACCGGCGTGCCGGGCGCCACGGCCGACCGCGAGGACGCGGCGTTCCAGCTCCCGCTCGGGCTGCTCGCCCTGCGCACCGGCTGCCCGGTGAAGCTGGCCGCCACCCGCGAGGAGTCCTTCCTCGGCCACACCCACCGCCACCCGACCCTGCTGCGCTACCGCCACCACGCGGACGCGGAGGGCCGGCTGGTCAAGGTCGAGGCGCAGATCCTGATGGACGCGGGCGCGTACGCGGACGCCTCCTCGGAGTCCCTGGCCGCGGCGGTGGCCTTCGCCTGCGGCCCGTACGTCGTCCCGCACGCCTTCGTCGAGGGCTGGGCGGTACGCACCAACAACCCGCCGTCGGGCCACGTCCGCGGTGAGGGCGCCATGCAGGTGTGCGCCGCGTACGAGGGCCAGATGGACAAGCTCGCGGCGGCCCTCGGCATCGACGGGGCCGAGCTGCGCATGCGCAACGTCCTGGCGACGGGCGACCTGCTGCCCACCGGCCAGACGGTGACCTGCCCTGCCCCGGTGGCCGAACTGCTGCGCGCGGTCCGCGACTTCGAACTGCCCGCCCTGCCGAAGGACGCCCCCGAGGACGAGTGGCTGCTGCCGGGCGGCCCCGAGGGCGCGGGCGAGCCCGGCGCGGTACGGCGCGGGGTGGGCTACGGCGTCGGCATGGTCCACATGCTCGGCGCGGAGGGGACCGACGAGGTCTCCACCGCCACGGTGAAGGTGGTGGGCGGCGCGGCGACGGTCATCTGCGCGGCCGTCGACACCGGCCAGGGCTTCGCCACGCTGGCCCGCCAGATCGTCCAGGAGATCCTGGGCGTCGACGAGGTCACCATGGCCCCGGTGGACACCGACCAGCCGCCGGCCGGCCCGTCGGCGCACGGCCGCCACACGTGGGTGTCCGGCGGCGCGGTGGAACGGGCGGCCAAGATGGTCCGCACCCAGCTCCTCCAGCCGATGGCCCACAAGCTGGGCATGTCCACGGAGCTGCTGCAGATCCAGGACGGCCGCATCACGTCGTACGACGGTGCTTTCTCGATGTCGGTCGGGGAGGCGATGGCGGGCAAGGAACTCTGGGCGACGGCCCAGTGCCGCCCCCACCCGACGGAACCCCTGGACGCGGACGGCCAGGGCGACGCGTTCGTGGGCCTCGCCTTCTGCGCGATCCGCGCGGTGGTGGACGTGGACATCGAACTGGGCTCGGTACGGGTCGTGGAACTCGCGGTCGCCCAGGACGTGGGCCGCATCCTGAACCCCCGTCAGCTGGAGGCCCGTATCGAGGCGGGCGTCACCCAGGGCGTGGGCGCGGCCCTGACGGAGAACCTCCGCACGGTCGCCGGCCTGGTCCGCCACCCGGACCTGACGGGGTACGCCCTGCCGACGGCGCTCGACGCCCCGGCGGTCCGGATCGTCAAACTGGTCGAGGAACGCGACGTGGTGGCCCCCTTCGGAGCGAAGGCGGCGAGCGCGGTCCCGGTGGTGACGACCCCGGCGGCGATCGCCTCGGCGGTCCGCGCGGCCACGGGCCGCCCGGTGAACCGCCTGCCGATCAGGCCGTCGGCGGCGGTGGGTGCGCCCAACTCGTGACCGTGTGACCCACATTGCACGTGCAACCCGGGCTTGGGCCTGTCGGTGCCGATCGCTAGAGTGATCGCTCCGGGTGGATGCGTAGGTGCGCACGCGGATGCGAACGGGGACGGGGAGCGGCGCGAGCGCCGCGACCGCGGGGAGACGGGGAGTCGGGGAGGCCAACGTGGCAGTGCAGATCGAGCCGGGAATGTTCGGGACGGCGCATGCGAAGGCGCTGTCGGTCGAGTTCGACTCGCTGAGCGAGTACAAGCGCATGGTGGACACCCTGCTGGACGACCTCACCGGATCCGACGCGGACCACAAGAAGCTGGCGGACGGCAAGCTCTCGGCCGCCAAGCTCGGTAAGGGCTTCGCGGAGGTCGACGCACTCTTCAAGTCGTACGACACGGTCGTCACGGAACTGCAGAAGCTCTCAAAGGGACTGGCGCAGCAGATCGAGGCCCTGGGCATCGCGGTTCAGACGGCGGGCAAAGGCTACGGCGGCGTGGACGAGGAGACCAAGCGGCGCATGGTGGCCATCGCCAAGGAAGCGAAGAAGGAATACGTGTTGGACCGCGACCCGTGGCCGGAGGAACAGCGCCGCCTGGCGGCGCCCACGACTCCGACGCCCAGCACGTCGGTGGGTACCTACTGATGGCAACGGATTTCGAAGGCTTCACGCACCAGCAGATGCGGGACATGAGCGCGTCGCTGGACCCGGCCTCGGTCCAGGCACGGGCCGATCAGCTGAAGAAGGCCGCCGAGGACATCAAGAAAATCGGCGAGGCGCTCAAGCGACACCGTGTGTCCGGCTGGGAGGGCGAGGGAGCCGAGGCCTTCCAGGAGTGGGTGGGCCGCGCGGGCAACGCGACGCTGCGCCTGGGCGAGTACAGCGCCAAGGGCGGGGAGTGGATGGGCTCGGTCGTCCAGACGATGACCGAGGCCACGAAGATGACCGCGGTGGACGCGACCGCGACCAAGAACCTCGCAGCGGCCCTCAAGCACCACAACGACCCGGACGCGGCGGCGGTCCGCGCAGAGGCCCAGACGACGCTGGACGCGGACCACCGCGAGGCGGTCCGGCTGATGACGAACCTGGCGCAGTCGTACCAGCAGTCGTCCGTTGAAATGGACAAGGCGCCGATCCCGACGTTCCCGCCGCCGCCGGCGGTGCTGTTGCCAAAGCAGGTCGATGGCACATCGGACATGGCCCGGGCGGGAGGAAGTCCAGGAACAGGGAGTTACGCAACAAGCCCCTCGTATGCGTCGTCGACACATGGCGGCACTACCGGTCCTTCGAACGAGCTTGGCTGGGCTCCGGGGCAGCCGCCGCAGCCGAGCAACACCGCGCCTGCGCCGGTGACTCCTGACCGTGACGTAGAGGTGGACCTCGACACGGTGGGCACGCTGCCTCCGAATCAGACACTGCCTCCGGTGACGGCGACGCCCGGTAGCCCGTCGCCCACAGGGCCCGGCAGTCCTCCCCTCACCCCCTTCGCGCCTCCTATCGCAGTACCGCCGATCAGCGGGGTGAAGGGGCCGGGCCTCCCTGGCGTCTTCGGCCCCGGCATCTCTGCCCCGGGCACGACCGGTCCTCTTGGCAAGGTCGGCGGCATGCAAGGCCTGCCCCCGCGTGACGTCGGCATCATGGGCGGCCGCCCGGTGACCTCCCCCGGCCCCAGCGCGGGTATCCCGCGCGGCACCGTCATCGGTGAAGGCTCCCAGGCGGGCCGTCCCATGGGGGGCGGCGGCATGGGCCACGGTGGCGGTGGTGCCCACAGCAGCCAGGGAGCTCTCTCTGCCGGACGCCGACTGGCTTCGGAGCCGGGAGGCGTCGTCGGAGGGCGTCAGGCCGGTGCGGTTGGTCGTCCAGTCTCGGGTGGTCAGCCGTTCACCCAGGGTGGTTCGGGCCTCGTGCGTAACGGCGCTGGTGGCAGCGGCATAGGTTCCATGGGTCACGCGGGCGCAGGCACGCAGACTCCTGGTAGGCGACGGAACGACCAGGGTGGCGAACGCCCCGATTACCTGGCCGAGGACGAAGAGACCTGGCAGGGCAACCGTCGTGTTGTTCCGCCTGTAGTCGACTGAGCAGAACGGACGTTGCACGGGATGCGCATGCGTAAGGCGACCTCGGCATTGGTGGGTCTGCTGCTGGCAGGGGTCGCCGCGACCCCTGCCCATGCAGACACCATTCGATCGCAGCAATGGCATCTCGACGCCATGAAGGCCGACGACATCTGGAAGGTCAGCACGGGCAAGGGCGTCACAGTCGCGATCATCGACACAGGCGTGGCCAAGATTCCGGAACTCGATGGCCAGGTCCTTCCGGGGAAGGATTTCGCTACGTCGTATGACGGTGACGAGCGTTCCGACTACGACAACCACGGCACGACGATGGCTGCGCTGATCGCTGGTTCGGGAAAGCACCCCAGCGGCGATGGATCGTTTGGTTTGGCGCACGGCGCCAAAATTCTCCCCATTCGTGTTCCGAACGAGGAGAGCCGGAAGACCCCGTCTTGGGTGGCTGCCATTCGGTATGCGGCAGACTCCGATGCCAAGATCATCAATATCTCTCTGGCCTTGGACGGTACAGCCGAAGATGATCAAGCCCGGCGGGAAGCGGTAAGGTACGCGCTCTCCAAGGGAAAGCTGATCTTTGCTGGCGCTGGCAATGACGGTGATACGACCAATGCGATCCTCTATCCGGCCGCGACCCCCGGCGTGGTGGGTGTCGGAGCGACAGACACCAATGGGGGCGCGACCAAGGAGTCGCAGCACGGTCCGCAGATTGACATGTCTGCCCCGGGCATCGACATGGTGACTGCCTGCGCGGGCAAGACGGGGCTCTGCAAGAACCATGGCACCAGCGACGCATCCGCCCTCGCCTCCGCCTCCGCCGCCCTCATCTGGTCCGCCCACCCCGAGTGGACCAACAACCAGGTCCTCCGCGTCCTCCTGAACACCGCCGGTAAGCCCGTCGACGGCGTCGAGCGCAACGACTACATCGGCTACGGCATCGTCCGCCCCCGCGTCGCGCTGCAGACCCCCGGCGACCCCGGGCCGGCCGACGTCTATCCGCTGCCCGATCTCGCAGCGGCGGACGGGGCCAGCAAGCCCTCCGCGTCCGCGGACGCCAAGGCCCCCGACGCGGCCGCGTCCAAGCCCGCCGCCCAGGCCGAGGAGAAGAAGAGCGGCAGTGTGCTTCCCTGGATCGCCCTTGGTCTGGGAGCCTGCGTGCTGATCGGTGGGGCCGTGACCGTGGTCGTCGTACGCCGCAACCGTTGACCTACTGACAATCCGGGAGTGCACGCAATGTCGTTCGACGAGGAATGGTCGGCGGCTCGCGCCTCGGCCTCCGCCAATGTCACCATGCGCCTCAATCAGGTGCCCACCGACCCCGGCGGTGGTGGTGGCGGTGGCGGTGACCTCGAGCTCAATCAGGACCACATCGGGGCGATCGGGTCCGAGGCGTACAAGCTGCACACGCGCCTGCAGACCGACGGCAAGCACGCCGCCACCGCCACCGCCGAGGCGGCCGGGGCCCTCACCAAGGAGGGCTTCGCGAGCGGGGCGGCGCTGCTCAAGGCCAGCAGTGCGTGGGAGAGCCAGGTGAAGACCCTCGTGGCCGCCTGCGCCAACATCTCCAACGGGTTGAACTACTCGCTCTCCTCCCACGCCAAGGACGAGCAGCAGCTCCATGCGGACTTCACCGCATCCGCGATAGACAAATACCTCAAGTAGGCGCCTTCATGCTGACGTACGAGAACGTGATGAACGCGCCCCTGGGCAAGCTCCAGAGCGCCGTCACCGACTGGACGGCGATGGCCGGCAAGCTGGACGAGATGGCCGAGGCCGCTCGCAACGGCATGAAGGCGAAGTCCGACAAGGCCGAGTGGAGCGGGGTCACCGCAGGAGTGGCGCGCGGGTTCGTCGACAAGACGGCCAAGGAGTTCGAGGACGCGGCCAAGGCCGCCAAGGGCATGCGCCAGGTCCTCGCCGACGCGCACGCGACGTTCAAGGCCGCCCAGGACGAGCTGAAGAAGCTCGCCGCCGAGGCCCCGGCGGCCGGCTTCAAGGTCGATGCGGACGGGCGGGTCACCGCCATCCCGCTGCCCACCGAGGGCGAGCGGAACGCGGCCCGGCACGACCCCGACTACCAGGCGACCCTGAACGCGGCCCGCAACGCGTGGCAGACCCGGATCAACCGGGCGGTCGAGGACGCCCAGGACGCCGATGACTCCCTGGTCCGGGTCCTCCAGGCGAACGTCGCCGACGAACACGACTTCAGTGGACCGAAGTTCACCACCCTCGATGCCGAACAGGCCTCCCGAGCCGCCGATCTGATGAAGAAGGTCACCGGCGAGGGCGGCACGGCCCGCAATGTCGAGGCGCTGCGCGAGCTGGAGGAACTGCTCGACGACAACCGCACGGACCCGGAGTTCTCCACGGGCTTCTACCGGACGATCGGCGCCGAGGGCACGTTGGAGATGTACTCCAAGATGTCCCTCGACGCGACCGGTCTGGGCGTGCCCGGCAAGGACCGCGCGCTGATGGTCGCGAACATCCAGAGCGACATGGGCGCGATGCTCGGCCTCGCGACGCACAAGGACGTCCCGAACCACCTCGACGCGACCTGGACCACCCAGCTGATGAAGGCGGGCCGCAAGGAGATGGCCGTCTACGGCGGCGTGCAGCAGATCTACGGCTACCAGGCCCTGGGGGCGCTGCTGCGCGAGGGGAAGTACGACACGGAGTTCCTCACCTCCGTCGGCCGGGACATGGTCGCCATGGACCGCAAGGACCCGCGGGCCTGGGAGTTCCACACCCCGTACGGACTGGAGTCGGTCCTCAGCCAGGGCAAGGACGGCCGCGGCTTCTACCCGCTGACCGGCCTGATGGAGGCGCTGGGCAACAACCCGGACGCCGCGACGGCCTTCTTCAACGAGCCGGTCCGCGAGGACAGCAACAAGGACGGCATCGTCACGAAGGACGACAAGCCGGTCTCGGGGCAGCACGGCAAGGATCAGGGCATGGTCGACTACATGCTCGACAAGAAGCCGTACATGGACAGCTTCGACATCTCGCGGACCGGTGAGCTGCACCCGGCCCAGCAGGCCGTCGGCGATGCCCTGATGGCGGCGGTCTCGCACCGGAGCCCCGGCGACGAGGATTCCCCGCCGGTGGCACACACCAAGGAGATGGCGGCCGTCATGGAACGGGTCGTCGAGAAGATCGGCGACAAGCCGGAGCTGGTCGACGCGGACCCGAAGGAACCGGACGGGCCGCTGAACGGGCTGTCCGGGCACTTCGGCCAGATGGCGGCCGAGTACATGCCGGACATGCAGGCCGCCGCGGAGAACGGCAGCGGGACGATCAAGGCCAACGGCGAGATGGCCGAGTTCGACAAGGCCGGCATGGCTCGGTTCATCGGCGCGGTGGGCCAGGATCCGGACGCCTACGGTGCGATGACCACCGCCCAGCGCACCTTCACCACAGCACTGGTCAACGACGTGTTCGACCACCGGGGCGAGTACGACGACGTCGATGCGGCCGTCAAGGTCGCGGTGCACCCCGGCGGACAGATCGCCGGCATGCTGTCCGAGGCCCGTGCTGAGGGCACGTTCGGCGAGAACGCCCACAAGCAGGAGGAGTACGTCAAGGGCGTCGAGGACAACGCCAAGTGGGTCAACCGCGGTATCACCGCGGCGGGCGGCAAGTACCTCGAACTGGTGCCGTTGGCCGGCGACGTCGTCGAATGGCTTCAGGAGGACATCACGGAGAGCGTGGTCGAGGGGGCCCAGAAGGACGCGGCGAAGAAGGTCGAGGACAGCAACCAGAAGGCGGGCGAGGAGTACGTGCGCGCGCAGACCGGCGCGTCCGACTCGGCCGCGGCCTCGGTCCGGATCGCAGCCCGCGGATCCGGATTGTCCGAGCGGACCATCGACTCCTACGCCGGTGTCGCGTCAACGGAGACGGCGAACGCCTACTCGGTCGGCCGGGACCTGGTGGCCACCATGAACGGAGGATCCTGATGTTCCGTCCCCGCACCCCTCGTGTGGTCGTCACCGTCGCCATGGGGGCAGCACTGCTCGCCGGCTGCTCCGAAGGCAAGACGTCGGCTGCGCCCGAGCTGCCCGCTTCCACCTGCTTCGGGGCCTTCACGCCGACGGAGCTCGCGCCCTTCATGGGCACGGGCGAGAAGGTGCAGGTGGACGGGCCGGCCGACGTTCGTCTGAGCGCCGGCCGGAAGAGCGCGATCTGCAACATCTATGTGGACGGGAAGACCCGCTTCTTCGCCTCGGCGGAGCGGTTGCCGCACGGGCAGCACTTCTTCTGGGCTCCTGCGGTCGACGAGCAGAAACCGGAGCCGCTTGCCTTCGCCGAGAACAGCAAGCTGTGGGACAGCGGTGCCGCGATCTTCCTCTCCTGCAACGGCCCCGCCGATCCCTTCGAGCTCAAGCTGTGGCTCGACGGCTCGACGGAGCAGATCAAGCAGGAGGAACGCCGCCCCTTGTTCGCGGGGCTCATGAAGAAGTACCTCGACTTCGCCAGGGAGCAGACCGGCTGCGGTGCCTGAGCCGGGAAAGGCGAAGGCCGCTCAAGGGTGCGCCTGCCCCTGAGCGGCCCGCCGCGAAGCCGTGACCGGATTCGAACCGGCGTAACCCGCTTTGCAGGCGAGTCCCTCAACCACTCGGGCACACGGCTGTGAGGTGGTGATGTGCACGACCGTACGGGGGGCCCGCGGGGGGCGGGAAGGGGTTCGGCGGCCGTGCAATGCGACTGCCATGCCGCGTTCACAGTCCGGCGACCTAGGACTTCGGGACGAGAGCCGGATCCGTCTAAAAGACAGGGTCGATGCAGGGCTACGCACCTTACTCTGGGGCGATGAGCGCCCTTGAACCCCGCGTGCCCCAGAGAACCGCACCGATCCCGCCCCCGCCCCGGGGCGGGATCCTCGGGCCCGCGTACCGGACGCTCAGCATCGGGATCATCTCCGTCGTCTTCCTCATCGCCTTCGAGGCCACCGCCGTCGGCACGGCCATGCCCGTCGCCGCGCGCGAGCTGGAGGGGATCGGGCTCTACGCCTTCGCCTTCTCCGCCTACTTCACGACCAGCCTCTTCGGCATGGTCCTGGCCGGCCAGTGGGCCGACCGGCAGGGGCCGCTGCGGCCGCTGACCATCGGGATCGGCGCCTTCGCCTCCGGGCTCGTGATCTCCGGGACGGCCGGAGCCATGTGGGTGTTCGTGCTCGGCCGGGCCGTGCAGGGCTTCGGCGGCGGGCTGGTCATCGTCGCCCTCTACGTCGTCGTCAGCCGGGCCTACGAGGAGCGGCTGCGGCCCGCGATCATGGCGGCCTTCGCCGCCAGCTGGGTGGTGCCCTCGATCGTCGGGCCGCTGGCCTCCGGGACCGTCACCGAGCACCTCGGGTGGCGGTGGGTCTTCCTCGGGATACCGGCGCTGGTCGTGGTCCCCCTCGTGGTGGCGCTCCCCGCGATACGGCGCACCGCGTCCGGACCCGTCGACGCCGACGCCCCGCCCATGGCCTTCGACCGGCGGCGGATCCGGCTCGCCTTCGGCATCTCGGTGGGGGCGGGGCTGCTCCAGTACGCCGCCCAGGACCTGCGGTGGCTGTCGCTGGTGCCGGGCATCGCGGGCGCGGTCCTGCTGGTGCCCGCCGTGCTGGGGCTGCTGCCGCGCGGGACCTACCTGGCGCGGCGCGGGCTGCCGTCCGTGGTGCTGCTGCGCGGGGTGGCCGCCGGGTCGTTCGTCGCCGCGGAGAGCTTCGTACCGCTGATGCTGGTCACCCAGCGGGGGCTGAGCCCGACGATGGCCGGGTTCTCGCTCGCGCTGGGCGGGCTCACCTGGGCGGGCGGCTCGTGGGTGCAGTCCAAGGGGCGGATGGCGCCGTACCGGGAACGGCTGATGGTGAGCGGGATGGTGCTGGTGGCCCTGGCCATCGCCGCGGCGCCCGCCGTGCTGATCGAGTCCGTGCCCGTGTGGACGCTGGCGCTGGCATGGGCGGTCGGCTGCCTCGGCATGGGCCTGGTGATCGGTTCCACGAGCGTGCTGCTGCTCCAGCTGTCGGCCCCGGAGGAGGCGGGCTCCAATTCGGCCTCGCTGCAGATCTCGGACGCGCTGGCGAACGTGGTGCTGCTGGCCGGCGGGGGCGCCGCCTTCGCCGCACTGGGGGGCGGCGCGGTGGGCGCCGCGCACGCTGTGACCTCCGGAGCCCCGGCCTCGCACCCGGCCGCGTTCGCCGCCGTGTTCCTGCCGATGGCCTGCGTGGCGCTGGTCGGCGCGTGGGTGGCGACCCGGCTGGAGCCCGCGAAGGTGTGAGCGCCGGGAATCCGGGTGCGTCCGGACCGGCGCCGGCACTACCGTTCCCGCCATGAACGAGTTGATCATCCGGTTGTCCGACGCGGAGCGGGCGCAATGGGCCGACCTGGCCGACGCCACCGGCCGCACGCCCGAGGAGTTCGCGCTCGACGCCGTGCGGGCACGGCTGCGGGCCGAGCGGGACCGGGTCGGGGCCGAGGCGGGACGGCTCGCGCTGCGGCACGCGCCCCTGCTGAAGCGGCTCGGCGCATGAGCGCCGTCACGGCCCCGGTGCGCCACCTCACGCTCGCCGAGGTCCTGGACCTCGCCCGGCACGCCTGCCTGGCACAGGACCAGCCCGTGGAGCTGCGGGCCCCCGGGCTGCTGGAGTCGGCCGTGCACCGGCCCCGGGCCCGCATGTTCGGGACTCCGGCCTACGAGGACCTGTACGAGCAGGCCGCCGCGCTGCTCCACGCCCTCGCCACGAACCACCCCCTGGTCGACGGGAACAAGCGCACCGCCTGGCTCGCCGCGGCGACCTTCCTCGCCGTGAACGGCGTCGACCTCGGCGATGCGGACCAGGAGGCCGCCTACGGCCTGGTCATCGACGTGGCCGCCGGAGGCGAGACGGAAGTCGCGCGGATCGCCCGCCGACTGAGGGCGCTGACCGAAGCGGTGTGACGCTCGCCGCACCCGCCGAGGTCACGGGCCTGTCCCTCCGCGAGGGGCGGGCCCGGGCCGGTAGGGTGGCCCGGTTGTCCTACGTACGACTGCCTGCCACCCGTACCAGATACGCCGAGAGCACGAACCGGAGACCGTGACTACTACCGCCTCCCACCATCTCTCACCCGCCTTCCCCGGCCGTGCCCCCTGGGGTACCGCCAACAAGCTGCGTGCATGGCAGCAGGGGGCGCTCGACCGCTACATCCAGAGCCAGCCGCGGGACTTCCTCGCGGTCGCCACGCCCGGCGCCGGCAAGACCACCTTCGCGCTCACCCTCGCCTCGTGGCTGCTGCACCACCACATCGTCCAGCAGGTGACCGTCGTCGCGCCGACCGAGCACCTGAAGAAGCAGTGGGCGGAGGCGGCGGCCCGGATAGGCATCCGGCTCGACCCCGAGTACTCCGCCGGACCGCTCAGCAAGGACTACCACGGGGTCGCCGTCACCTATGCCGGTGTCGGCGTGCGCCCGATGCTGCACCGCAACCGCTGCGAGCAGCGCAAGACCCTCGTGATCCTCGACGAGATCCACCACGCCGGTGACTCGAAGTCCTGGGGCGAGGCCTGCCTGGAGGCCTTCGACCCGGCCACCCGGCGCCTGGCGCTGACCGGAACGCCCTTCCGGTCCGACACGAACCCGATCCCCTTCGTCGCGTACGAGGAGGGGAACGACGGGATCCGGCGGTCCTCCGCCGACTACACCTACGGCTACGGCAACGCGCTCGGCGACGGCGTCGTCCGGCCGGTCATCTTCCTCTCCTACAGCGGCAACATGCGCTGGCGGACCAAGGCCGGCGACGAGATCGCCGCCCGGCTCGGCGAGCCGATGACCAAGGACGCCATCTCCCAGGCCTGGCGCACGGCGCTGGACCCGCGCGGCGACTGGATGCCGAACGTGCTGCGGGCCGCCGACCAGCGGCTCACGGAGGTCAGGAAGGGCATCCCGGACGCCGGCGGCCTCGTCATCGCCTCCGACCAGGAGTCGGCGCGCGCCTACGCCAAGCTGCTGAAGGAGATCACCGGCACCAAGGCGACCGTGGTGCTCTCCGACGACACCGGCGCCTCGAAGCGGATCGACGAGTTCAGCGAGGACGGCAGCCGCTGGATGGTCGCGGTCAGGATGGTGTCCGAGGGCGTCGACGTACCGCGCCTCGCGGTCGGCGTCTACGCCACCACCATCTCGACCCCGCTGTTCTTCGCGCAGGCCGTCGGGCGCTTCGTGCGTTCGCGCAGGCGCGGCGAGACCGCGTCCGTCTTCCTTCCGACCATTCCCTATCTCCTCGGCTTCGCCAACGAGATGGAGGTCGAGCGGGACCACGTCCTCGACAAGCCGAAGAAGCAGGGCGAGGAGGATCCGTACGCCGAGTCCGAGAAGGAGATGGACGAGGCGAACAAGCAGGAGGACGAGGACACCGGCGACGAGGAGCAGATGTCCTTCGAGGCGCTGGAGTCCGACGCGGTCTTCGACCGGGTCCTCTACGACGGCGCCGAGTTCGGCATGCAGGCGCACCCGGGCAGCGAGGAGGAGCAGGACTACCTCGGCATCCCCGGGCTGCTGGAGCCGGACCAGGTGCAGATGCTGCTGCAGAAGCGGCAGTCGCGGCAGATCGCGCACAGCCGGCGCAAGCCGGACTCGGAGGCGGACCTGCTGGAGCTGCCGGCCGACCGGCGGCCCGTGGTCTCGCACAAGGAGCTGCTGGAACTGCGGAAGTCGCTGAACACGATGGTGGGCGCGTACGTCCACCAGAGCGGGAAGCCGCACGGGGTGATCCACACGGAGCTGCGCCGGGTGTGCGGAGGTCCGCCGAGCGCCGAGGCGACCGCGGGGCAGCTGCGCGAGCGGATCAAGAAGGTGCAGGAGTGGGCCACCCGTATGCGGTGAGTTCATACGGAGTGGGGACGGGGTCCGTGCGGTGTTTCGCACGGACCCCGTCCGCCGTTACGGGGCTTCGCCGCTACGAGAAGCGGGAGGGAGGGGCGCCTTGCCGAACTTCATCCGAAGCTTGAGGTCGAAGACCTCGTTCTTTTCGACATCAAGGTCGGCCAGGCTGAAGGAGTACACCTCCGCGGATCCGTCCGCCGCAACGGGGTGCCGGCCCCGGGTGCCCTCGGAATCGGGGGCGCAGACCTCCGCCCGGATGTCGCTCGCCTCCCGGCCGAAGGTGTCGAGCATCCACAGGACCAGTGCGAGCGAGCAGTCGTCGACCGCCGGGCGGCCCGAGCGGTCCACGTACAGAGAGAACTCGCGCCTCGGACCCGCGGTGGCGGCCTGCTCCTCGGCCTTCCCGGTCTGCCCGCCCTTCCCGGCCTCGTGCGGCCCCAGGTGCGCGTGCGCGCATCCCCCCTGGAGCCGATCACCATCGTTTTGAACATGCTCAGAGTAATGGGGCGGCAAAGACGTCCTGTGGCAATCGAGGTCACGAATTGACACCGAGGCCGATCAGGAAACGGCATAAACAGGTAGTGAGCGCCCGGATTCTGGACGAGCCCTTCCGCTGAGCGGACCCGCTCGCTACTGTCCCCGCAACAAACGCACCGTGGCAGCGCCGCCGCGGGAGCGCAGCCGGTGCAATGGCCGCTACCGGCGGCCTCTCCGTGCGTCGCCGCGGGACCGGCGGCGTGCCGCCCCGAGAGTCACCGCCGCTCACCGAAAGAGGGAGAGGCGTCGTGACCGCGGAAACCTCCCAGACTCTCGACAGAGGGCTCAGAGTCCTCAAACTGCTCGCCGACACCGACCACGGTCTGACCGTCACCGAGCTCTCCAACCGCCTCGGTGTGAACCGCACCGTGGTCTACCGGCTCCTCGCCACCCTCGAACAGCACGCCCTGGTCCGCCGTGACCTCGGCGGCCGGGCCCGGGTCGGCCTCGGAGTGCTGCGGCTGGGCCGGCAGGTCCACCCGCTCGTACGCGAGGCCGCCCTGCCCGCGCTGCGGTCCCTCGCCGAGGACATAGGTGCCACCGCGCACCTGACCCTCGTCGACGGCACCGAGGCGCTGGCCGTCGCCGTCGTGGAGCCGACCTGGACGGACTACCACGTGGCCTACCGGGCCGGCTTCCGCCACCCGCTGGACCGCGGGGCCGCCGGGCGGGCCATCCTGGCCGCCCGTCAGGGCTCGCTCATCGAACCCGGGTACACGCTGACCCACGGAGAGCTGGAAGCGGGCGCCAGTGGCGCCGCCGCGCCGCTCGTGGGCATCACCGGGCTGGAGGGCAGCGTCGGCGTCGTCATGCTGGCGGATGCGGTGCCGGAGCGGGTCGGGCCGCGGGTGGTCGACGCGGCGCGCGAGGTCGCCGACGCCCTTCGCTGAGCCGCGGGCCCGGCGGTGTCCTCACGCGTGAGGTCCGCTGCCGGGCCGTGCCGTGCCGTGCCGTTGCCGCGTGCGGCGCCGTGGCCGGGGGCGCTGCCCCCGGACCCCCGCGCCTCAAACGCCGGCGGGGCTGAAGGAGCGCCTCAGGCGTCGGCGGGGCTGAAGGAGCGGGGCGGGCCGGTGGGGTGGGAGTGGGCGGATAGATTGGGCGGGTGCTCACTCGCCTCACACGTCTGCCGCGTCCCGCCGCCCTGGCCGTCTGCGCCGTGCCCGTGCTCGGGCTGTTCGTCGCCGCGGCCTTCGCGCCGCTTCCCTTCGTGGTCGCCATCCCGGGGCTGACGGCCGACGTTCTGGGGTCCGACCAGGGCAAGCCGGTCATCACCGTCACCGGGGCCCCGGTCCGGGAGACCAAGGGTGAGCTGCGGATGACCACCATCCGGGCCACCGGCCCGTCCTCGTCCATGAGGCTGCACGAGCTCATCGGGCACTGGTTCGAGACCGATGAAGCGGTCATGCCCAGGGAGGCCGTCTACTCCACGGGCGGAAGCGATGAGGAGATCGAGAAGCACAACCTGGAGGAAATGGCCAAGTCGCAGTCGGTCGCCACCGATGCGGCCCTCGGCTTCCTCCACAAGGACCCCAAGGACGTGAAGGTCGATCTCAACCTCGCCGACGTGGGCGGCCCGAGCGCCGGGCTCCTCTTCTCCCTCGGCATCATCGACAAGCTCGACGGTGACGGCAGCGGCGGCGATCTCACCGGCGGCCGCAGCATCGCCGGTACGGGCACCATCACCGCCGACGGTGAGGTCGGCGCGGTCGGCGGGGTGGCCCTGAAGACCCAGGCCGCGCGGCGCGACGGGGCGAGCGTGTTCCTCGTACCGAAGGCCGAGTGCGCGGACGCCCAGTCGGAGCTCCCCGAAGGGCTGCGGCTCGTCCCCGTCACTTCGCTGACGGATGCGGTGAACGCTCTTCGCGCGCTGAACCGGGGAGAACCCGCCCCGTCCTGCTGACGGCCGGCTCCGGGTCCATCCCGCGCCAGGCGGGGAAGACCGCGGGCGCGAGCGTCGTCAGGAAGAACGTTCCGCCGAACAGCAGCAGCGCCGTGCCCACCCCGAAGCCGTCCACCAGCAGGCCCGCCGCGAGTCCGCCCAGCGGCATGGTCAGCTCGCAGCCCGCCGTGGTCACGCCCGAGACCCGGCTGCGCAGCGCCTCCGGCACCTGCTCGTAGATGACCGTGGTCAGGATCGGGTTGAGCACGCCCACGCCCAGGCCGGCCAGGGCCATCGTCACTGCGAGCGGCAGCGTCGTGTCGGTGAAGGCGGCGACCACGTACCGGCTCGCCCCGGACAGCAGGAAGGCCACGGTGAACACCACGCGGCGCGGGAAGCGCTCGCCCCACATTCCGTAGAGCAGGGCGCCCAGCAGCGCGAAGCCGCCGAAGAGGGAGATCAGCAGGCCGAGGGCGGTGGCGCCGCCGAGGGCGTCCCGGCCGTGCACCGGCAGCAGGACGGACGACCAGCCCTGGTCGAGCCCGTTGGTCATCATGACCATCACGGTGATGCCCAGCAGCAGCCGGGTGCGGGTCATGAAGGCCCAGCCCTCGGCGAGTTCGGCGCGGTACGCCCCGAAGGACGCCTTCCCGGCGGCCCGTTGCGGCTCGGCGGCCGGGACACCGCGCAGGAAGGCGGTGACCAGCAGCGCCGACGCCCCGAAGGTCGCCGCGTCCAGCAGCAGTACGGTCTCGGCGCCGAACGCGGCGATGAGCAGTCCCGCCACCGCGGCCCCGATCATCCGGGCTCCGCGCGAGACCGCGTCGTAGAGGCTCGCGGCCCGGGCGATGGTGGTGCCCGCGTGCTCGGCGAGGTCCGGCAGGAGCACGGCGCGGGCGGTCAGGCCCGGCGTGTGCACCAGGCCGCCGACGGCCATCAGCGCGCACAGCATCCAGAACTCCAGCACGCCCGCGTAGTGCAGCAGCGGGATCGCGCCGACCGACAGGCCGCTGATCAGGTCGGAGGCGGCGGAGACCCGGCGACGGCCGATCCGGTCGATGACCGGTCCGCCGGCCAGGGCGGCCACGACGACGGGCAGGGTGGCGCAGAAGGCGACGATCCCGGCCCGGCCGGCGCTGTTCGTGGTGTGGAGCACGAACCACGGGACGCCGATGAGGGTGAGTGAACTCCCGGCTATGGAAATGGTGTTGGCGGCCAGTACGCCGACCAGGGGGCGCCGGCTCATACGGCGCTCCGCGCGTGGCTCTCGGGCTGGCTGCGGGTGTGGGCTAAGGCGCGCACGACGGCAGGGCTCCTTCGGTTCCGGTGGAAAGAGGGGGCTACTCGGACGCGCCGAGCGGGAAGACGTGCGTGTGGAGACGGACCGTCTCCGTGCCGTCCGTCTCGGGCAGGCGGCGGTAGCTGTCGATCAAGTCGTGCATCCTGTGCAGCAGTTCCTCGCTCTGTGCCGCGGTCAGCCGCAGGGTGAAGTTGCTGAGGTCGGAGCCGCTGCGCCACTGCGTCGACCAGTTGGGCGCGTCGTTGAGCCAGGCGCCGACCTCCTGCGCGTGGGTCGTGGCGATCTCCCGCAGGAAGACCTCCGCCGCGCTGCGCGTGGCCGGGTCGGCGTCCTGGATCAGTGACTCGTCGAGGCTGTTGCCCTCGTGGGAGGCCTTCCACCAGCGCTCGCGGCCTTTGCCGTGCCCGACCGCGTCCTCGACGAAGCCGTGGGTGGCGAGCTGGCGCAGGTGGTAGCTGGTCGAGCCGCTGGACTCACCGAAGCGTTCGGCGAGTTGGGACGCGGTCGCCGGACCGTCGTGCCGCAGAGCGGTCAGCATCCGCATCCGCAGGGGGTGGGCGAGGCCGCGCAGGGAACGTGCGTCGAGTGCGCGGACCTTGGGCTCTGTCGCCGCTTCCGGCGGCCGGGGCTTTTCGGGCATGGCTCGACGATAGAGTTCCAAAGAACTCTATGCAAGGGTTTCTTTGCAACGTCTTCTTTGGATGCCTGCCCGGGTTCAGGCCCCGGTGCCGTCCTCCGCCGCCTGTTCCACCAGCGGGATGATCCGCAGCGGTACCGGGTTCTCCATCACGATCGCCGTCGAGGCCCGCACGATCCCCTCGAAGCCGACGACGCGGTCGATGACCCGCTGGAGGTCGGCGTTGGAGCGGGCCACCAGCCGGCACAGCATGTCCCCGTGCCCCGTCGTCGTGTGCAGCTCCAGCACCTCCGGCACCCCGTTCAGGTGAGCCCGTACGTCGGCCCCCTGCCCCTGCTTGATCTCCAGCGTCGCGAACGCGGTCACCGGATAGCCGAGGGCCGTCGGGTCCACCTGCGGGCCGAACCCGCGGATCACCCCGTTCGACTGGAGCCGGTCCAGGCGTGCCTGCACCGTCCCGCGGGCCACGCCGAGCCGGCGCGAGGCCTCCAGGACCCCGATCCGCGGCTCGCGGGCGAGCAGGACGATGAGCCGGCCGTCGAGTTCGTCGATGCCCATGGATGCCTCCGGGTTCCCACGCGTGCTCGTGGGTGGTCATAGTGCACAGATGTTTCAACCAGCCTGCGGTCATCCTGGGCAGTTTGTACAGTCAAAGAGGAAACTATTGCGCAGCTTGTGGTTCGGCGGGACTCTGCGGTCATGACTGAGTCTCTGGCGAACCTCGAAACCACCCCGCACACCGCGCGTGAGGCAGACCCCTTCCCGGTGAAGGGAATGGACGCGGTCGTCTTCGCCGTCGGCAACGCCAAGCAGGCCGCGCACTACTACTCGACCGCCTTCGGCATGAAGCTCGTGGCCTACTCCGGACCGGAGACGGGCACCCGCGAGACGGCCAGCTACGTCCTGACCAACGGCTCCGCGCGCTTCGTGCTGACCTCGGTCATCAAGGCGACGACCGACCACGGCCGCTTCCTCGCCGAGCACGTCGCCGAGCACGGCGACGGCGTGATCGACCTCGCCATCGAGGTCCCCGACGTCCGTGCGGCGTACGCGTACGCCGTCGAGCAGGGCGCCCGCGGCCTGGACGAGCCGTACGAGGTCAAGGACGAGCACGGCACGGTCGTGCTGGCCGCGATCGCCACCTACGGCCAGACCCGCCACACGCTGGTCGAGCGCGGTGACTACACCGGCCCGTACCTGCCGGGCTACGCGGCCGCCGAGCCGATGGTCGCGGCCCCGGCCAAGCGGACCTTCCAGGCGATCGACCACTGCGTCGGCAACGTCGAGCTCGGCCGGATGAACGAGTGGGTCGCGTTCTACAACAAGGTCATGGGCTTCACGAACATGAAGGAGTTCGTGGGCGACGACATCGCGACCGAGTACTCGGCGCTGATGTCCAAGGTCGTCGCGGACGGCACCAAGAAGGTCAAGTTCCCGATCAACGAGCCGGCGATCGCGAAGAAGAAGTCGCAGATCGACGAGTACCTGGAGTTCTACAACGGCCCCGGTGTCCAGCACATCGCGCTGGCCTCGAACGACATCGTCTCCACGGTCCGCTCGATGCGCGCGGCGGGCGTCCAGTTCCTGTCCGTCCCGGACACGTACTACGACACCCTCGGCGAGTGGGTCGGCGACACCCGCGTCCCGATCGACGAGCTGCGCGAGCTGAAGATCCTGGCCGACCGCGACGAGGACGGCTACCTGCTGCAGATCTTCACCAAGCCGGTGCAGGACCGCCCGACGGTCTTCTTCGAGATCATCGAGCGGCACGGCTCGATGGGCTTCGGCAAGGGCAACTTCAAGGCCCTGTTCGAGGCGATCGAGCGCGAGCAGGACAAGCGCGGCAACCTCTAGCCTGCGGCTCGGCCCGCAGAATCCGACGCGCTGCCCGCACCACTTCGGTGCACCGGGCAGCGGGTCGTCACGGCACGGCCCGAGGGGGGCCCGGCGCCGCACCCGTGCACGGGTGCGGCGCCCCTGTGCTTCCGGCGGCTCAACGGCCCGACGGCGTCGGTGCCGGCGTGGCCTTCGGGTCCGGCGTGGCCTTCGGATCCGGGGTCGGGGTCGGCTTCGCCGCCTTCGGGAGTTCCGGCTCCACCCACGGGGCCGTCGGCCGGATGTTCTCCGGGCCCCCCGGCGGCGGCGCCGCGATCGCCGCCAGGGCCTCCTTCGCCAGCGGCCCGCGCAGCGGCGAGAAGTGCGGGTTCGTCCGCATGGCCTCCTGCAGGTGCCGGCGGGCCGCCTCCTCGTCACCGAGCCCCTGCTCGATCATCGCCCGGTGGTAGGCGAAGTCGGCGCTCCGCAGCCCCGGCTCCGTGGCCTTCTTCGCGTACTCCAGCGCCGCCGCGTCCTCGCCGGCCTGGTGCAGCGCCCACCCCAGCGCGTCCGCGACCTGCACGCTCTTGTGCCGCGACCACTCCTGCGACAGGCGCTTCACCGCCGCCGCCGCATCGCCGTGGTCCGCCTCGTACAGGCCGATCACCACGTCGTCGTCGACCCCGTTCCCGCTGTCCCGGGCCGCCATCGTGGCCAGCGCGTCGTACTGGGCGCGCGCCTCCTGCGCCCGCCCCAGCGACTCCAGCAGCTCGCCCAGTTCCCGCGCCAGCTGCGGCACCGGCGTCCGGCCCAGCGCCATCCGGTAGTCGCGCACCGCCTCCCCGCCGCGCCCCAGTGCCGCCAGCACGCGGGCCCGCCCGCCCAGAGCCTGCGCCTGCGCCGGATCCGTGCGCAGCGCACCCTCGTACTGCCGCAGCGCCTCCGTCGCGTCGCCCCGCTCCCAGGACAGCTCCCCGAGCCGGAACAGCGCGTACGCCTTCTCCGCCGGGGCCTTGGCCGCGCCCGCCGCGTGCTCCATCGCCACCACCGCGTCCTCGCGCCAGCCGCGGTCCCGGTAGACCTGCGAGGCCCTGACGTACGCGGCCAGCCCCGGCCGCATCTCCAGCAGCAGCTCCATCGCCTGCTGCGCGCCCTTGTAGTCGCCGAGCCCGGTGTACGCGTCGACCAGCACCGGGTACGCCGTCCACCGCTTGGGCGCCTGCGCCCGTACGAGCTCGCCCCACTTGCGGGCGGTCCCGAAGTCGCGCCGGGCATTGGCCAGCGCGCCCATGCCCGTCATCGCGTCGAAGTTGCCCTTCTCGGCCGGGCGTACCTCCAGCGAGCGTTTCAGCGCCTTCTCCGCCTTCGGGAACCAGCCCGAATCGGCCGTGCGCCGTGCCCGTTCGAGGTAGGCGGAGCCGAGGACGGCCCACGAGGCGTCGTCGTCCGGATGCGCCGCGAGCCACTTCTCCCGGTCCGCCACCAGCGCCGTCACGTCCACCGCCGACGCGGGTGCGCCCATCCCCACCGCCGACGCGGCACGCTCGCTCGGCTCGGGCGGGCGGGCGTCGTCACCGGTCCGGGCGGGCCGGATCAGCAGGGCCCCGGCGATCAGGACCACGGCGACCGCGGCCGCCACGAGCGTCTTGCGGCCGGTGAAGGTCACGGGCGGCGCCGGCGTCTGCGATTCCTCGTCGATACGGTCCATGGGGTCACTGTGCGTCAATATGAAGAGCTCGCCGAGGTGTCCGAAGAGGGGCGCGGGCGTGTTCACACCGATGGTCCCTCGGCCACCCCTGGGAAGTGCCCCCGCCGACTGCCACGCTGGTCCCATGGATGACGATCTCTTCGCACGTCTGCGGGCAAGCCTGCTCGAAGGGCTCCCCGCCGAATCCCTGCTCACCGACCCCCAGGTGACCACCTCCTACGCCACCGACATGGCCAGCTTCTGCGCCGCCGGCAGCCCGGCCGCCGTGGTCCTGCCCCGGACCGTGGAACAGGTCCAGCACGTCATGCGCACCGCCACCGCGCTACGGATCCCCGTGGTCCCGCAGGGCGCCCGGACGGGCCTGTCGGGCGCAGCCAACGCCTCCGACGGCTGCATCGTGCTCTCGCTCGTCAAGATGGACCGGATCCTGGAGATCAGCGCCGTCGACCGGATCGCCGTGGTCGAGCCGGGCGTGGTGAACGCCGTGCTCTCCCGCGAGGTCGCCCGCCGCGGCCTGTACTACCCGCCCGACCCCTCCAGCTGGGAACAGTGCACCATCGGCGGCAACATCGGCACCGCCTCGGGCGGCCTGTGCTGCGTCAAGTACGGCGTGACCGCCGAGTACGTGCTCGGCCTCGACGTGGTCCTGGCCGACGGACGGCTGCTGCGCACGGGCCGGCGTACCGCCAAGGGCGTGGCCGGCTACGACCTCACACGGCTCTTCGTCGGCTCCGAGGGCAGCCTCGGTGTCGTCGTCCAGGCCGTCCTCGCCCTGCGGCCGGCGCCGCCCCGTCAGCTGGCGCTGGCCGCCGAGTTCCCCACCGTCGCGGCGGCCTGCGACGCCGTCTGCGCCGTCATGGAGGCGGGCCTGACCCCGTCCCTGCTGGAGCTCATGGACCGGACGACCGTCCGGGCCGTCAACGCCCTCGGAAAGATGGGCCTGCCGGAGGCCACCGAAGCCCTGCTGCTGGCCGCCTTCGACACCCCGCACGCCCCCGAGGACCTCGCGGCCGTGGGAGAGCTGTGCACGGCCGCCGGGGCCACCGCCGTGGTCCCCGCCGAGGACGAGGCGGAGTCCGAACTGCTGCTCCAGGCCCGGCGGATGTCCTTCCCCGCCCTGGAGGCGCTCAGGCCCGCGACGATGATCGACGACGTCTGCGTACCGCGCTCGCGGCTCGGCGAGATGCTCGACGGGACGGCCGCCATCGCCCGTACGCACGACCTGCTCATCGGGGTCTGCGCGCACGCCGGGGACGGCAACACCCACCCGATCGTCTGCTTCGACCCCGCGGACGAGGACGAGACGCGGCGGGCCCGCGAGTCCTTCGGCGAGATCATGGCGCTCGGGCTCTCCCTGGGCGGGACCATCACCGGCGAGCACGGGGTCGGCGTGCTGAAGAAGGAGTGGCTGGCCCGCGAACTCGGACCGGTGGGGCTGGAGATGCAGCGCGCCGTCAAGCACGCCTTCGACCCGCTGGGGCTGCTCAACCCGGGCAAGCTCTTCTGACGTACCCCGCCGGGGTCCGCCGCCGGGCGTACGGCCGCCCGCCATCACAGGTCCCCGTCCGCCGACTCGTCCGACGGCCACGGGTCGCGCAGCCACAGGTCATCGGCCGGGGTCGGGGTGAGCAGTTCGGCCAGCGCCGCCTCGAGGCCGAGGCGGTCGGTCTCGGTGCCGGGCGGGACGGCGCGCAGGGTGCGCTCCAGCCAGGCCGACACGGAGGTCGCGGGGGCCTCCAGGAGGGCGTCACCGTCGGGGGAGGTGAGCGCCATGCAGAGCACGGCCTTGTTGTCGACCTTCGTGGGCCAGATCCGGACGTCGCCGTGCCCGCAGGGGCGGAACACCCCTTCCACGAGCAGCTCGCGCGCGAAGGTCCAGTTGACGGGGGTGTTCGAGCCGGTGTGGAAGGTGATGTGCACGGCGTACGGGTCGTGCGCGAGGTAGAGGAGCCGTGCGGGGACGGGGATGCTGCGCTCGGGGGACAGGACCAGCTTCAGTTCCAGCTCGCGCTCGATGACGGGGTGGTGCATGACGGCCTCACTTCGGTTCGGTGTGCGGGGCCGGACGGCGCCCCACACCCGGAGAGAGCACCGGTGTGCCCGGGTATGACGCGACTTCCGGAGGCGAACCGGAGATTGGCCGATTTCTATCGGCTGACCGAAAACCGTCATGGAGGGTGACGTTCGCTCGTTTGCTTGGATTCTCCCGTTACCGGACCTGCCGGGGGGTGGTTCTTGGCTATGGTCCTCCCTTGCACAAGCCTCAAGCCACGATCGGAGTTGGGGACATGACGGCCTCCCCTGGTGACGGCGAGCACGCGGCCCGCGAGGGCTACTACCCGGATCCGTCCATCCCGGGGTACATCCGCTACTGGAACGGCGCGGCCTGGGTTCCGGGAACGAGCCGCCCTGCCCCTGCCCCGGAGCCGGCGCCCGCCGCGCCCGCGCCCGTCGCCGCCCCCGCCGTCCGCGGCGGGCACGCCCCGCGCGCGGACGAGACCGGGCCGGTGTTCCTGGACGACACCTCCACGGCCGAGGCGCTGCCGGAGCACGCCGCCGCCCCGGCCCCGGCTCCTGTGCCCGTCGCCGAGGCGGCCGCCGAGCCCGTGGTGTGGCAGGCAGACCCCCTGCACCAGGCCGGCTTCGGCGGGCCCCGCGACCACCGGGTGTCGTGGGGCAGCGCGCCGGACCCGCAGCCCGCCCCCCGTTCCGCGCCCCGTCCCGAACCGGAACCCCGGCCGGAACCCCTGCCGGAATCGGGCGTGGGACAGGCCGCCCCGCGGTCCGCGGGCATCTCTCTGGCCCGTACGGCGGCTGCCGCGGCGGCCCCCGCCGCAGCGGCCTCGAGACGTTCCGGGCAGGCCTCCGCCGGGATCCTGTCGGTCCGGTCCCCGGCCGCCCAGGCCCCGGCACCGGACCGGTCCCCGGCCGCCCAGACCCCGGCGCAGGACCGGACCCCGGCGCAGGACCGCACCCCGGCCCAGGCCTGGCCCGACGCCCCCGGGACCGGCGGGCCCGGTGCCTCCGGGCTCACCTCCTCCTGGCCCGAGGCGGTGGCCGCCGCACCTGCCCCCGCGCCCGTTCCTGTCCCGGCGCCGGCCCCCGTCCCCACCCCTGCCCGGGTGCCCGCGCCCGAGGCCGAGGCCCCGGCCGCCGACCGGCCCGAGGTGTGGGCCCCGCGCCCCGCCGGAGTACGCCCGAGGATCGCGGCGCGGCCCGAGACGGCGGCCGCTCCCGCCGAGCCCCGGCCCCGGAACCCGGAGCCGAGCACCCCCGGGCAGGACCGCCCGGCCGGCTCCGCCTCCGGCTCCCGCCCCGCGGGGGCCCGTACGCCCCGGGAGGTGTTCGAGCGGATGGCGGAACGGGCCGTGCGCCCCGCGGGCCTGATGCGCCGTGCCACGGCCCGCGCCCTGGACTCCCTCGTCCTCGCCGCCGTCGCGGTGGCGGTCGCCCGGCCCCTCCTGCCCGGGGCCACCGCCCACGTCGAGGCCAAGGTGGACGCCGCCCGCGCGAGCGGCCGCACCACCACCGTCTGGCTCCTCGACACGACCATCGCCGGTCACCTGGGCCTGGTCCTCGGCGCGGTCCTCCTCTTCGGGATCCTGTACGAGGCGCTGCCCACCGCCCGTTGGGGCCGCACCCCGGGCAAGAAGCTGCTCGGCATTCGGGTCCTGGCCACCGCCACGCTGCGCCCGCCCACCTTCGGCGCGGCCCTGCGCCGCTGGCTCGTGTACGCCTTCCTCGGCCTCCCGGGCAGCCTCTGGTGCCTCGTGGACCGCCCGCGCCGCCAGGCCTGGCACGACAAGGCGGCCAGGACGTACGTGGCCCGCTGACCGGTTCGGGCTGCCCCGGACCCGCGCCTCCCCCCGAATGGACGCGGTCCCGTTGCGAGGTGGCCGGAGCCGGGTTCGACTCGGGCCATGAGTACCGACCAGCCGCCGCCGGGCCAGCCGCCCGAGGACGACCCGTTCCTCAAGAAGCCCCAGGAACCGACGCCTCCGTCGGGCGGTTCGCCGTACGGCCCGCCGCCTCCCGGAAGCGGTAGTCCTCCGCCGCCGCCCCCCGGAGGCCCGGGCGGCGGAGGGGGATACCCGCCCCCGCCGCCTCCGTACGGCGGAGGGGACCCCTACGGCGGGAGCGGCGGCTACGGCATGCCCGATCCGCTCGCCGGGATGCCCCCGCTCGCCGACTTCGGCAAGCGGCTCCTCGCGCGCATCATCGACGTGGTCATCATCGCCATCCCGCTGGCCCTCATCCAGCTGGCCTTCGGCACGAGCCGCTACCGGTTCGACAGCGGCCAGGGCGAGGACATCAGCGACGTCGTCTCGCAGTCCTACAGCGGCAGCGGCCTGGTCATGACGCTGATCTCGATCGTCGCGTACGTCGGCTACGACTGGTGGTTCACCAAGAAGAACGGCCAGACCGTCGGCAAGAAGCTGATGAACCTGCGCGTCGCGATGCTCAACGACGGCAGTGTGCCGAACTCCGGCGCCGCCCTCGGCCGCGCCGCCGTGCTCTGGCTGCCGACGCTGATCTGCTGCGCGTGCCTGTGGCCGATCGCGCTGGTCGTCTCGATCCTGGTCGACAAGCCGTACAAGCAGGGCCTGCACGACAAGGTCGGCAAGACGGTCGTCGTCCAGTCCACCACTTAGGCGTCACCGCACGCACCGCAACGCGGGCGGCCTTCCCCAACGGGAGGCCGCCCGCGTCGCGTTGGGCGCGGAAGGTCAGTGGTGAACGGGGTGGTCGACCGTGGCCGAACGGGGCTCGGGCACCCGGGAGCCCTGTGCCGCGCCCTCCTGGGCCGCGGGCGTGACGGCGGCCGCGGGGGCGCCCGTACGGGCCGCATGGCGGCCGCGGCGCCGCGGGGCGGGCACGGTGACGGCGACGAGCAGACCCAGGGCGAGCGCGGCGGCGGAGATGACCGCGACGCCGAGCCCGGTGCTCGTCTGCGAGAGCAGCAGCATGGCGATCGTCGACACGACGACCGTGGCGGACCCGTAAGCGAGCTGTGCGGCAGTCGGACGCGGCATGGCGATATCCGTCCTCGGTGAGGGGAGGGGGAGTCGGCTCAACCGGTTCGCGCGTCAAGTGACTCTATGACGGGAGATGCCCTAGTCGGACCACCGGTAAGCGTGACCTAACACACGGTGCCGGAGCATGGGGGGCGCACGGGATCATTTTCCGGGCGACGTCGGCCGGTCGCGGGCCGCCGCAGCGGGAGAAAGGGGGACGGGACGGACCTGTGCCGGGGTCGGGAAGCGCCGTTCGCCCCGTATGACAGCGGAACGTCCGGATACCGGAACTCCCTGACCGCATAGTGCAGTTGTAAGGGTCAAGTCAAGGTCTGTCTTTTCTTGCGTCTCTCCGGTCAAATGTCGTCACTTGAGACGCGCGCCGCGCGGAACCCCCCGCTCCTATGGAGAAGTTCCGACCTACGTTGCGGCCGCGGGAGGGGAACGACATCAAGTGACCAGCAATTCCGCCAGACGGCGTGCGATACGTGCCGCAGCCGTCACCGTGACCATGGCAGCTTGTGCGACGAGCGCCACTTTCTTCACCGTTACCGCGGCTCAGGCCGAGGGCAAGGCCCCGGCCGCCCCGGTCGCCGACCGGCAGGACCCGACCGCGCCTGCCAAGGTCGTCGAGCACGACCTCAAGGGCCCGTTCAGCGAGCAGCAGGCGCAGCAGCGCAAGGCCGCTCTGGACCAGGTTCTGCAGGGCAAGAAGGACGTCGAGCAGCGCGGCGCCTCCAAGGTCGTCAAGCTCGACGACAAGAAGTACGTCGAGCTCGGCCGCGAGAAGACCGACAAGATCTTCACGATCCTCGTCGAGTTCGGCGACCAGGTCGACAACACGACCATGCACGACCCGGACGGTCCCGGCCCGCAGCCGGCGGTCCCGAAGTACGGCGGCACCCCTGGTCCGCTGCACAACACGATCGCCCAGCCGGACCGCGCCAAGGACAACAGCACCGCCTGGCGCAAGGACTTCAGCCGCGACTACTTCCAGGACCTGTACTTCGCGTCGGGTCAGGGCAAGGACTCGCTGAAGACCTACTACGAGAAGACCTCCTCGGGCCGTTACTCGGTCGAGGGCGAGGTCGCCGACTGGGTCAAGGTCCCGTACAACGAGGGCCGTTACGGCTCCAACTACTGCGGCCAGTCGAACTGCTCCAACGTCTGGGACACCGTCAAGGACGGCGTCACGGCGTGGGTGGAGGGCCAGAAGAAGGCCGGGAAGTCCGACGCCGAGATCAAGGCGAAGCTGGCCCAGTACGACCTCTGGGACCGCTACGACTTCGACGGCGACGGCAACTTCAACGAGCCCGACGGCTACATCGACCACTTCCAGATCGTCCACGCGGGCGAGGACGAGTCGGCCGGCGGCGGCGTGCAGGGCACGCACGCGCTGTGGGCGCACCGCTGGTACGCCTACGGCACCGCGGCGGGCAAGACCGGCCCGGACAACAACAAGGCCGGCGGCACCCAGATCGGCAACTCCGGCATCTGGGTCGGCGACTACACGATGCAGCCCGAGAACGGCGGCCTCGGCGTCTTCGCGCACGAGTACGGCCACGACCTGGGCCTGCCGGACCTCTACGACACCTCCGGTGGCGGCGAGAACGGCGTCGGCTTCTGGTCCCTGATGTCGGCCGGCTCCTGGCTCGGCACCGGCAAGGACTCGATCGGCGACCTCCCGGGCGACATGACCGCCTGGGACAAGCTCCAGCTGGGCTGGCTGAACTACGACACGGCGAAGGCCGCGACGAAGTCCACCCACAAGCTGGGCGTGTCGGCGTTCAACACCAAGGACAAGCAGGCGCTGGTCGTCGAGCTGCCCAAGAAGCAGGTCAAGACCGAGGTCGTCGCGCCCGCCGAGGGTTCCACCCAGTGGTGGAGCGGCATGGGTGACGACCTCAAGAACACCCTGACCCGCTCCGTCGACCTGACGGGCAAGACGTCCGCCGCCGTGTCCCTCAAGGGCTGGTGGGACATCGAGGCCGACTACGACTACCTCTACACCGAGGTGTCCACGGACGGCGGCGCCACCTGGACCGCTCTCGCCGGCACCGCCGACGGCACGGCCCTCCCGGTCGACGCCTCCGGCAGCCCGTCGCTGACCGGTGTCTCCGGCGCCTGGAAGAACCTCAACTTCCCGCTCGACGCCTACGCGGGCAAGAAGGTCGACCTCCGCTTCCGCTACCAGACGGACGGCGGCGCGGGCGGCAAGGGCTTCACCGGTGACGCCCTCACCATCACCGCGGACGGCTCCGCGCTGTTCACCGACGGCGCCGAGAACGGCGACAACGGCTGGACCGGCAAGGGCTTCACGCGGATCGGCGCCAGCTTCACCAAGGAGTACGCGCAGTACTACCTGGCCGAGAACCGCCGCTACGTCTCGTACGACAAGACCCTCAAGGTCGGCCCGTACAACTTCGGCTTCGGCAACACCAAGCCCGACTGGGTCGAGCACTACCCGTACCAGGACGGCCTGCTCATCTGGCAGTGGGACACCAGCCAGAAGGACAACAACACCAGCGCCCACCCGGGCCAGGGTCTGATCCTCCCGATCGACGCCAACGCCAAGCCCATGAAGTGGGCGGACGGCACCCTGCTGCGCAACAAGATCCAGCCGTACGACGCCGCGTTCAGCGCGTACTCGACGGATGCCTTCACCCTGCACAAGAACGGCGAGTCGCTGTTCCTGAAGCCGAAGCCCGCGAACCTGGTCTTCGACGACAGCAAGGGCAAGTACTACTACGACGAGAACCCGACCGGATCGGTGAAGGTCACTGACACCAACACCAAGATCAAGATCCTGAAGGAGACCTACGACGGTGAAGTCATGACCGTCGAGGTGGGTCCCTCGAAGAAGTAACTCGGTAAAACTGCAGGTCAAAGCATGATCGGCCGTCGCCCCCTAGCGGGCGGCGGCCGATCGCGTTTAGATGCCCGGTACGAGTTTCTTATTGACGGGGGAGATGACAGCCGTGCCAGGTGGAGGTTTCGTCAGATTGCCGGGCGGCAGTGTGGTGGTTGCGCTCACGCTGCCGAGGCCGTCCGGAGAAGGTGGAAATGTCCGCGTGCTGGTGCACGCCGCGAACCGGGCCCGCGCCCTGACCAGGCTGCGGAACCTCGGGATGCGGGCGGTGTACCTGCGGGGCAACGCGCACCCGCCGACGCCGGACGAGGTGACGGCCGTCCTGCACCATCCGGACGGCCTGCTGTGGCGCGGCGCACCGGACCGCGCGCAGGAGCTCTGGCACCCCATCCGGGCCCTGCTGGGCACCTAGCGGGTCAGGGCGCGTCCTGGGCGGTCCGGGCCGTCTGGCCGCCGACGAGGGTCACACCGGCCGCACGGAGCTCGTCCAGGGCCCGTGCGGTCGTGTGCGGGGCCACGGCGGCCGTCAGGTCCAGCAGGACGCGGGTGCCGAAGCCGGCGCGGGCGGCGTCGAGGGCGGTGGCCCGCACGCAGTGGTCGGTGGCGATGCCGACCACGTCCACCTCGGTGACCTGCCGGTCCCGCAGCCACTGGCCGAGGGTCGCCCCGTTCTCGTCGGCGCCCTCGAAACCGCTGTACGCGGCCTCGTACGCGCCCTTGTCGAAGACGGCGGCGACGGCTCCCGAGGCGACGGCCGGGGCGAAGTTCGGGTGGAAGCCCACGCCCTCGGTCCCGGCGACGCAGTGGACGGGCCAGGAGGTCTCGAAGTCCGGCTCGGCCGGGGGGTGCGCGAAGTGCGACCCGGGGTCGACGTGGTGGTCGCGGGTGGCGACGACGTGCCGGTACGCGGGCGTGGCCTGCCCGATGTACTCGGTGACGGCGGCGGCGACGTCGGCTCCGCCGGTGACCGCGAGGCTGCCGCCCTCGCAGAAGTCGTTCTGTACGTCGACGACGATCAGTGCGCGGTGCATTTCGCGTGCCCTTCGGCTCGATGGTGTGCTGCGGCGGGACTTGCGGGGGGCTCTTCCCCCACCCCGCCCCTTCCCGAAACTGGGGCCCTGCCCCGGACCCCACGGCGCTCCGCGCCCGCGCCCCGATCGCCGGCGGGGCTCATTCGGCCCCGCCGGCGGGCCCGCGGACCTAGACGTACTCGGTCGGGAGTACGGCCTCGCCGCGGGAGAGCTGTGTCGCGGAGAGCGGCAGGCCCGCGCGGGCGGCGCGGTGGCGGTCCCGCGCGGCCTCCAGCGGCTCGCGGGCGACCACCTCGCCGGCCTTGACCAGCTGGGTCAGGAGCTGGTCGTCGGCCAGGGCCGCCGGCACGGGACCCACGCCGATCACCTCGGCCTCCGCCACGCCCTCCGCGTCCCGCCGCCGCGCGGCCCACTTGCGGCCGCCGATCGAGGTCTTCCCGCCCGAGGACTTCTTCGCCACCGGCGCCAGCGCAGCCTTGGGGTCCGCCGAGGTGGCCCGCGCCACCAGCTTGTAGACCATCGAGCACGTCGGGTGCCCGCTGCCCGTCACCAGCTGGGTGCCCACGCCGTACGCGTCCACCGGCGCCGCCGCCAGCGAGGCGATGGCGTACTCGTCGAGGTCCGAGGTGACCACGATCTTCGTCGAGGTCGCGCCCAGCTCGTCCAGCTGCTGCCGTACCCGGTGGGCCACCAGCAGCAGGTCGCCGGAGTCGATCCGGACCGCGCCCAGCTCCGGTCCGGCGATCTCCACCGCCGTGCGGACCGCCTCGGCCACGTCGTAGGTGTCCACCAGCAGGGTGGTGCCCCGCCCCAGCGAGGCCACCTGCGCGGTGAAGGCGTCCCGCTCGCTGTCGTGGACCAGGGTGAAGGCGTGGGCGCTCGTGCCGACCGTCGGGATGCCGTACCGGAATCCGGCCGCCAGGTCCGAGGTCGAGGTGAAGCCGCCCACGTACGCGGCCCGCGACGCGGCGACGGCGGCCAGCTCGTGGGTGCGCCGCGCGCCCATCTCGATCAGCGGGCGTCCGCCCGCCGCCGAGGACATCCGGGAGGCGGCCGCGGCGATGGCCGAGTCGTGGTTCAGGATCGACAGGATCACGGTCTCCAGCAGGACGCACTCGGCGAAGCTGCCCTCCACCCGCAGGACGGGGGAGCCGGGGAAGTAGACCTCCCCCTCCGGATAGCCCCAGATGTCGCCGGAGAAGCGGTAGGAGGCGAGCCAGTCCAGGGTCCGCATGTCGACGACGGCCCGTTCGCGCAGGAATTCCAGCACGGCGCCGTCGAAGCGGAAGTTCTCCACCGCGTCGAGCACCCGCCCGGTTCCGGCGACCACCCCGTAGCGGCGTCCCTCGGGCAGCCGCCGGGTGAACACCTCGAAGACCGAGCGTCGGTCGGCGGTGCCGTTGGCCAGTGCGGCCTGCAGCATCGTGAGCTCGTAATGGTCCGTGAAGAGCGCTGTCGACGGCACGTCCACCGGCAGGCCCAGGTCCGCAGGGTTCATGGCTGGGATGCTAGCGCACATTTCGTCAAAGTGACGAGATGTGGGTGCCGATTGTGAGACCGGCCCTTCGCGGGGTAGAAGAGCGCTCGGTGGCGGGGGCCGTGCGGTCCCTGTTTGGGCAGCGGCGCAGTCGAGGTGGCAGCATGGGACGAGTGAGTGTTGCTCCTGTTGAGATCGAACGCACCGAATCGGCCGAAGAGACCTTCGCGGTCCCCGAACCCGACGTCCCCTGGGTGACCCTGGTGCACAACGACCCGGTCAACCTCATGAGCTACGTGGCGTACGTGTTCCAGGCGTACTTCGGCTATTCCAAGGACGTGGCACACAAGTTGATGCTCGATGTCCATCACAAGGGACGGGCGGTCGTCTCGAGCGGCACCCGCGAGGAAATGGAGCGCGACGTGCAGGCCATGCACGGCTACGGCCTGTGGGCGACCCTCACGCAGGACCGCAACTGATGGGCGGCACCTTCGAGTCCCTCAAGGGCGGCGGCGCCGCCATCGCGCTCGACGAGATCGAGATCTCGATCCTTCGTTCCCTGGCCGTCCAGTTGCTGGAGCTGATCGGACCCGGCCGGCCGGAGCCCGCCGAGGACGACGACCCGCTCGCCGCACTGTTCGCCGAGGGTCCCTCCGAGCCTCCGTCCGACCCGGCGCTGGCCCGGCTCTTCCCCGACGCGTACGGGTCCCCCGACGGCGACGGTGACAAGGGCGTGGACCCGGAGGAGATCGCCGCCCGTGCGGCGGAGTTCCGCCGCTTCACCGAGAACGACCTGCGCGCCCGCAAGCGCGAGGACGCGCTGGCGGTCGTGCACAGCCTGAACGGGCTCACCCCGGCCGGCGACGGGGCGGCGGTGCTGGAGCTGTCCGGCGAGCTGCCGCTGCGCTGGCTCGGCGCGCTCAACGACCTGCGACTGACCATCGCGGCCCGCCTGGACATCACCGAGGACGACGAGAGCGCGATGCTGTTCCGGCTGCCGGACGAGGACCCGCGCAAGCCGATGGTGATGGCGTACCTGTGGCTCGGCGGTCTCCAGGAGACCTTGATCGAAACCCTCTGAAGATCCTCAAGAGGGCACTCCGTTCGCTCAGCGGACGCTCAAATCCGGATAACGATCAGATCACCGCCATGCGGTGATCTGATCCATTTGAGCGCCTTTGGGGTGAATTTTTGATGCCCTGCGCCACATTTCTCCCCCGCGGGCAGCCGTAAGCACGTGATAAATCTTCACGATCGCCGACGGGACGCCACCCATGTCCCCCGGCTCGCTTGGACCGGCTGATCGCCGGCGTGCAACTCCATCCGTATCCGGGGGGATCGAGGACCCGATCCGCAGCCAATGAAGGCGCGGACCGGCGTGGAGAAAGGCGCACCAGACATGACCTCTGTGCAGGTCGAGCAGCACGACAAGACGCCCGGTGAGGGCACACAGGGCGAGGGCGGCGAGGGCTACCACCGCACGCTCGGCGCCCGCCAGATCCAGATGATCGCCATCGGCGGGGCCATCGGCACCGGCCTGTTCCTGGGGGCGGGCAAGGCCATCTCCAAGGCCGGCCCGAGCCTGATCCTGGCGTACGCCATCGCCGGCCTGGTCATCTTCTTCATCATGCGGGCCCTGGGCGAGCTGCTCATGTACCGGCCCGTCTCCGGTTCCTTCTCGGACTACGCCCGCGAGTTCCTGGGTCCGTTCTGGGGATACGTCACCGGCTGGACCTACTGGCTGTTCTGGGTGGTCACCGGCATCACCGAGGTCACCGCGGCCGCGCAGTACATGTCGTACTGGACCCACGACAGCTTCCCGCAATGGGCCTACGCGCTGATCTTCACGGTCATCCTCTACGCCGCCAACCTGATCTCCGTGAAGCTCTTCGGTGAGCTGGAGTTCTGGT
Source organism: Streptomyces sp. NBC_01232 (assembly GCF_035989885.1). Taxonomy (GTDB): domain Bacteria; phylum Actinomycetota; class Actinomycetes; order Streptomycetales; family Streptomycetaceae; genus Streptomyces. The sequence continues at coordinate 3,282,160 of NZ_CP108518.1, read as the reverse complement.
TCTCCATGGTCAAGGTCACCGCCATCGTCGGCATGATCCTGATCTGCGCCGGCATCCTCACCATCGGCTTCTCCGACGCGGCCGACACCGCCACCGTCTCCAACCTGTGGAACGACGGCGGCTTCTTCCCCAAGGGCATCGGCGGCACGCTGATGACCCTGCAGATCGTGATGTTCGCCTTCCTCGCGGTCGAGCTGGTCGGCGTCACCGCCGGCGAGTCCAAGGACCCCGAGAAGACCCTGCCCAAGGCCATCAACACCGTGCCGTGGCGCATCGCCGTCTTCTACGTCGGCGCGCTGATCATGATCCTATCGGTCGTCCCGTGGACGCACTTCCAGCCCGGCGTCTCGCCCTTCGTCGCCGCCTTCGAGCGCATGGGCCTCGGCATCGGCGCCGCAATCGTCAACTTCGTCGTGCTGACCGCCGCCCTGTCCTCCTGCAACTCGGGCATGTACTCCACCGGCCGCATGCTGCGCGACCTCGCCCTCAACGGCCAGGGCCCGAAGTTCTTCACCAGGCTCACCAAGAGCGGCACCCCGCTCATCGGCACCACCTTCTCCGCCGCGCTGATGCTGGTGGGCGTCTGGATCAACTACGTCGCCCCGGGCAAGGCCTTCGACTACGTCGTCTCCTTCGCCACCATCTCCGGCATGTGGGCCTGGATCATGATCCTGGTCTGCCAGATCCGCTACCGGGCCAAGGCCGACCGCGGCGAGCTGCCGCAGTCCGCGTTCCGCGCCCCCGGCGCCCCGTACACCAGCTGGTTCGCGCTGCTCTTCATCGGCATGGTCATCGTGATGATGGGCGCCGACAAGGACTCCCGCGTGTCGCTGTACTGCGCCCCCCTCTGGGGCCTGATCCTGGGCGTCTCGTACCTGGTCATGAAGTCCCGCGACCCGCGCGCCGCGGCCTTCAGCAAGGCCTCGTAACCAGGCCCGGAACCACGTTCCCACGGACCCTGTGTCCATCATGCGGGCCCTTCCGTACCACTCCTCGGTACGGAAGGGCCCGTCTGCTTATCCTGTCGCTCATGCTGACCCTCACCCAGGCCCTGTACGACCGGATCGTCGAGCACGCCCGCCAGGACCACCCCGACGAGGCGTGCGGTGTCGTGGCCGGCCCGGCGGGCACCGGCCGCCCCGAGCGCTTCGTCCCGATGCTCAACGCGGCCCGCTCGCCCACGTTCTACGAGTTCGACTCGAAGGATCTGCTGAAGCTCTACCGCGATCTGGACGACCGCGACGAGGAGCCGGTGATCGTCTACCACTCGCACACCGCGACCGAGGCCTACCCCTCGCGCACGGACGTCACCTACGCGAACGAGCCCGGCGCCCACTACGTGCTCGTCTCGACGGCGGACAAGGACGGCCTCGGGGAGTTCCAGTTCCGCTCGTACCGGATCCTCGACGGAGTGATCACCGAGGAAGAAGTGCAGGTCGTCGACGCTTACTGACCAGTATGTGAGCGCTTGACGTCCACGATGCGGGATCACACTCCAAACGGGGGACCGGGAATCGTTAACATGACCGCATGGTTTCCCACGACGTGAGCATCGAGACGCCCGGCAGGCTACTGCTCGTGGCGCGGCTGCACGTCGACCTGTGCCGCCTCGCCAGTGCCATCTGTCCTGCGCTCTGAGCACCGGAGCCCTCCGCGCGGAGGGCCGACGAACCGCGCGCCGCACCCTTCCCACGCTTCGCACGCACTCCCCGACGACTGGAGACAGCCATGGCCATCGAGGTCCGCATCCCCACCATCCTCCGCACCTACACCGAAGGCGAGAAGGCCGTCTCCGGCGAGGGCGCGACCCTCGCCGACCTCTTCGCCGACCTGGAGACCCGCCACAAGGGCATTGAGGAGCGCATCGTCGACGGCGGCCAGCTGCGCCGCTTCGTCAACGTCTACCTGAACGACGAGGACGTCCGCTTCCTCGACGGCATCTCCACCGCGCTCAAGGACGGCGACAGCGTCACCATCCTCCCGGCCGTGGCCGGCGGATCGAAGTAATGCGCTACGACTCCCCGCTGGCCGCGGTCGGCAACACGCCGCTGGTCCGGCTGCCCCGGCTCTCGCCCTCGGACAACGTCCGCATCTGGGCGAAGCTGGAGGACCGCAACCCGACCGGCTCGATCAAGGACCGCCCCGCGCTCCACATGGTCGAGCAGGCCGAGAAGGACGGCCGGCTGTACCCCGGCTGCACCATCCTCGAGCCCACCTCGGGCAACACCGGCATCTCGCTGGCGATGGCGGCCAAGCTCAAGGGCTACCGCATCGTGTGCGTGATGCCGGAGAACACCAGCCAGGAGCGGCGCGACCTGCTGGCCATGTGGGGAGCCGAGATCATCCCGTCGCCGGCCGCCGGCGGCTCGAACACCGCGGTCCGGGTGGCCAAGGAACTGGCCGCGGAGCACCCGGACTGGGTGATGCTCTACCAGTACGGCAACCCCGACAACGCGGGCGCGCACTACGCCACCACGGGCCCGGAGATCCTCGCGGACCTCCCCTCCATCACCCACTTCGTCGCGGGCCTGGGCACCACCGGCACCCTCATGGGCGTCGGCCGCTACCTGCGCGAACACGTGGACGGCATCAAGATCGTCGCCGCCGAGCCGCGCTACGACGACCTCGTCTACGGGCTGCGCAACCTGGACGAGGGCTTCGTCCCGGAGCTCTACGACGCCTCCGTGCTCACCACCCGCTTCTCGGTGGGCTCGGCGGACGCGGTGACCCGTACGCGCGAGCTGCTCCAGCAGGAGGGCATCTTCGCGGGAGTCTCCACCGGAGCCGCCCTGCACGCGGCGATCGGCGTCGGCCGCAAGGCGGTGGCCGCCGGCGAGTCGGCCGACATCGTCTTCGTCGTGGCCGACGGCGGCTGGAAGTACCTCTCGACGGGCGTCTACACGGCCGCGACCACCGAGGAAGCCATCGAGGTCCTCCAGGGCCAGCTCTGGGCGTAGCCCCTGCGGCGCCGCTGTCGGGGGCGCCGCCCCCGAACCCCCGCGCCGCAAACGCCGGCGAGGCTGAAAGCCAGCCTCGCCGGCGTTTGAGGCGCGGGTCCGGGCAGAGCCCGGGAAACGGCGAAAGGGCGGGGCGGGGAGAGGCTCCGCGCAGCGGCACCGCACCGCACCGCTAGTCGGACAGCAGCTCCGCGAGCACGGCCGCGTGGCTGGAAGCCGGGTCCTTGACCGCGGTCAGCAGCGTCACCGGCCCGCCCCCGATCAACCCGCGGAGGCGATCCAGCTCCGCCACCGCCTCCGGCTCCGCCAGCTCCGCCTCGTACCGTTCCCGGAACTCCCGCGCCGACCCGCCCGCGTGGAACCACTTCCGCAGCTCCGAAGACGGCGTCACCGCCTTCGGCCACTCGTCCACCCCGGCCGCCGCCTTCGCCAGACCCCGCGGCCAGAGCCGGTCCACCAGGACCCGCACCCCGTCCGCCGCCGGATCCGGCGCGTCGTACACCCGCCGCAGGCGGATCACCGGCTCCCGTGTCACCGTGCGCCTCCCAGCCCCTTGATCTCGTCCCACACCGCCGGGTCCAGCATCCCCATCCGGGTCCGGAACTCCCACAGCGACACCTCCGCCGGCCGGTCGGCCTCCAGGAAAGCCGCCCGGCCCTGCGAGCCCACCGTCCCCGGGGGCAGCGGGATCACCCCGGCCCGCCGGTCGTCGTACTTCCCGGTGATCCACGCGACCCGCGCCCGGTGGCCCCGTACCGACCTCACCGCGAGGACCAGGCACGTACGGCCGTCCGCCAGCGACCACAGCTCACCAGCCTTCGGCTGCGGCGGCGGACCGGGCCCGTGCGCCGGCCGGGCCCGGCGCGGGAGACCCAGCCGGCCTCCGGCGACCAGCACCAGCAGCGCCACGGCCACCACCGCGGCCACCGCGGGCCACCAGGACGTGTCCATGCTTCGACCGTAGCCGCGCCGGAACGCCCCGGCATGGCAACGCCCGTGCCCACCGTCGCTCCCCCGGGTGACAGCGCAGGTGATTCCCCCCACAACGGCCTGCCGCGGAGGAGCGACCGGACGTTTCGCGCCTTACGCTCGACGCACGCACGGCCCGCATTCCGTCCACGGACCGTCCTCGGAGGTTCACGCTCCATGAAGCTCACCGTCGTCGGCTGTTCGGGGTCGTTCCCCTCCGCGGAATCGGCCTGTTCGAGCTACCTCGTCGAGGCCGACGGCTTCCGGCTGCTCCTCGACATGGGCAACGGCGCCCTCGGCGAGCTCCAGCGCCACAGCGGCCTCTACGACCTCGACGCGATCTTCCTGAGCCACCTGCACGCGGACCACTGCATCGACATGTGCGCGTACTTCGTCGCCCGCTACTACCGGCACGAGGGCGGCCGCTGCGGCACCATCCCCGTCTACGGGCCCGAGGGCACCGAGCGGCGCCTCACCACCGCCTACGACGACGTCCCCGACGAGCGCTCCATGAGCGAGGTCTTCGACTTCCGCACGCTGAAGTCCGGGAACTTCGAGATCGGCCCCTTCCAGGTCCGCACCGAGCGGGTCTCCCACCCGGTCGAGGCGTACGGCATCCGCATCGAGCACGCCGGCCGCTCGCTCACGTACTCCGGGGACACCGGCACCTGCCCCGAGCTGGGCCTGCTCGCCGACGGCGTCGACCTCTTCCTGTGCGAGTCCTCCTTCACGCACGGCAAGGAGGACATCCCGGGCCTGCACCTGAACGGCCGCCAGGCGGGCGAGTACGCGGCCGGCGGCGGCGTGGGCCGGCTCGTCCTCACCCACATCCCGCCGTGGACCGACCCCGAGCAGAACCTCGCCGACGCCCGCGCGGTCTACGGCGGCCGGGTCGACCTGGCGCACGCGGGCGCGGTGTACGAGATCTGAGCCCGGCCCGGCTCACCGGCTCCCGGCTCCCGACAGCGAAAAGCCCCCGCCCTCCCTTCCGGGAGAGCGGGGGCTTCTGCGGTGCTGCGGGGCTGGGCCTGCTACTTGGCCTCGGCCTTGGCCATCTCGGCCAGCTCCTCGTCGGACTCGCGGCCCGGGGTGGGGATGTTGAACTTGGTGATCGCGAAGCGGAAGATCACGTAGTACAGGACCGCGAAGCAGAGACCCACGACCGCGAGGCCCAGGGGGTTGGTGGCCTTGCCGAGGTTCAGCAGGTAGTCGACCGCGCCGGCGGAGAAGCCGAAGCCGTCCTTCATGCCGAGGGCCCAGGTCAGCGCCATGGAGACACCGGTCAGAATCGCGTGGATCACGTACAGCACCGGGGCGATGAACATGAACGTGAACTCGATCGGCTCGGTCACACCTGTGACGAAGGCGGTGAGCGCGAGGGAGAGCATCATGCCGCCGACGACCTTGCGGCGCTCGGGACGGGCCGCGTGGGTGATCGCGAGGCAGGCGGCCGGGAGGGCGAACATCATGATCGGGAAGAAGCCGGTCATGAACTGGCCCGCGGTCGGGTCGCCGTGCAGGAAGCGGGCGATGTCACCGTGGTAGTCGGTGCCGGCGTCGTTGTACGTGCCCGCCTGGAACCACGGGAAGGAGTTGAGCAGGTGGTGCATGCCGATCGGGATGAGCGCACGGTTGGCGACGCCGAAGATGCCCGCGCCGACAGCGCCGGATCCGACCAGCCACTCGCTGAAGTTGTGGATGCCGGCGCCGAGGACCGGCCAGATCAGACCGAAGACGATGCCGATGGCCAGGCCCGCGAAGGAGGACAGGATCGGGACGAGGCGGCGACCGCCGAAGAAGCCCGCCCAGTCCGGCAGCTTGGTCCGGTAGAACTTCTGGTACAGCAGGGCGACGACGATGCCCATCACCACGCCGCCGAGCACACCGGCGTTGACCGGGGCATCGACGTGGACGATCTTGTCGCCCACGACCTTGGCGACCTTCGGGAGGCTGCTGTCGGTGAAGGTGGCGAGCACCTTCTGGAAGACCAGGTAGCCGGCGACCGCCGCCAGGGCGGTGGAGCCGTCCGACTTCTTGGCGAAGCCGATCGCGATGCCGACGCAGAAGAGCAGCGCCATGTTGCCGAGGATGGCGTCGCCGCCGGCGGCCATGTAGCTGGCGAGCTTCTGGACGAAGTCGGGGAATGAGGCGCGTGCCAGCATGTCGTCCTGGCCGAAGCGGACCAGCAGCGCGGCGGCGGGCATCACGGCGACGGGGAGCATGAGGCTCCGGCCGATGCGCTGCATGACGGCCATCACGCCAGCGCCCTTCTTCTTTTCCGCCGAGGGGGCGGTAGCCGTGGACACAACTTCCTCCAGTGGGCAAGGCGACGCCAGAGGGAAACGGGGGACGGCGACGTCTCAGATACGGGGGTACGCGGGCTCGGACAGGCCCTCGTGGTCTACACCAATTGTGGTGTAGACCAGTTGTAACACGGTGAGGGTTAGATAAGGAACCTTCGATTTCCTGTGGCCTGGATCACATCCGGCGGGGCGTGCCGAAGGGCCTCCGGATCGTGATCCGGAGGCCCTTGACGGACCGGCCCCGCAGCCTCCGCGAAGCGGCTCAGGCCTTGGTGTTCTCCGCCTGCATCGCCGCGATCTCCTCGTCCGACTCCCGCCCCGGGGTGGGGATGTCGAACTTCGTGATCGCGAAGCGGAAGATCGCGTAGTAGACGACCGCGAAGGCGAGACCGATCGGAATGATCAGCCAGGGCTTCGTCGCCAGCCCCCAGTTGATGACGTAGTCGATCAGGCCGGCCGAGAAGCTGAAGCCGTCGTGGACACCCAGCGCCCAGGTCACCGCCATCGAGACGCCCGTCAGCACCGCGTGGACCGCGTACAGCGCGGGCGCCACGAACAGGAACGAGTACTCCAGCGGCTCGGTGATGCCCGTGACGAACGAGGTCAGGGCCACCGACAGCATCAGCCCGCCCACCTCCTTGCGCCGCTGAGGCTTCGCGCAATGCGTGATCGCCAGGGCCGCGGCCGGCAGGGCGAACATCATGATCGGGAAGAAGCCGGAGAGGAACTGACCGGCATCCGGGTCGCCCGCCAGGAACATCGGGATGTCACCGTGCACGACCTGGCCGTCCGGCTTGGTGTAGCTGCCGAACTGGAACCACACCGGCACGTTCAGGAACTGGTGCAGGCCGATCACCAGCAGCGCCCGGTTCGCGATGCCGAAGATGCCGGCACCCCAGGAGCCCAGGCCGACCAGCCAGTCCGAGAAGCTCTCCAGCCCGTCGCCGATCGGCGGCCAGATCCACAGGCAGATGACGGCGAAGGCGATCGCGACGAAGGTCATGATGATCGGGACCAGCCGGCGGCCGTTGAAGAAGCCGAGCCAGTCCACCAGCTTGACCCGGTGGTAGCGCTGCCAGAACCAGGCGGCGAGCAGGCCCATGACGATGCCGCCGAAGACCCCCGGATTCTGGAAGGTGTACTCGGCGAAGGTGTCGTCCGGCCCCAGGCAGCCGCCCCCGATGTCCTTCGTCCCCGTCGGGCAGGGAGTGGGGAAGATCCGCAGCACGCTCCGGTAGACGAGGAAACCGACCACCGCGGCCAGGGCGGTCGAGCCGTCCGCCTTCTTGGCCATGCCGATCGCGACGCCGACGCAGAAGAGGAGCGGCAGGCCGAGGTCGGAGTTGAGCAGGGCGCCGCCCGCGGCCGCCATGACCTTGGCGACGTCCGTCCAGCCGAGGCCCTCCGCGCCGAACATGTCCGGCTGGCCGAAGCGGTTGAGGATGCCGGCCGCGGGGAGGACGGCGATCGGCAGCTGCAGGCTCCGGCCCATTTTCTGCAGCGCCTGGAACAGGCCGTTCCACCACTTCGGTTGCGGCACTGCGGTGGCGCTCTCCGCGCTCATCGGCGTCCTCCCTGACCGGCCCGTTTTTGGCTGCCGCAACACGTACGGCACACTGGTGTAGACCAGTTGTGGGTAGGTTGCTGCTGATCGTCATCATTCGGCAGGGGTCGGTCACGCGCTCGCGTAGATGGGCCAACCGTGCGTTACCGTGACAAAGCGGACCGTGCAGGTGAGGATCCACGTACTGGCCGCCGAGACTCGTTCTTCGAAACACTCAGGGAGAAACACATGGCCACCAAGGCTGAGAAGATCGTCGCCGGGCTCGGCGGCATCGAGAACATCGAAGAGGTCGAGGGCTGCATCACCCGCCTGCGCACCGAGGTCATCGACCCCTCCAAGGTCGACGAAGCCGCACTCAAGGCCGCCGGCGCCCACGGCGTCGTCAAGATGGGCACCGCGATCCAGGTCGTCATCGGCACCGACGCCGACCCGATCGCCGCCGACATCGAAGACATGATGTGATCCGGACTCCCTAGAGTCCGGCCGGACCCGGCCCCGCCCGGCCTTCCGCCCGGCCATCGAAGACCCCGTCCAGGAAGCACCCGGACGGGGTCTTCGCGTTCCCTCCCAGGGACTAGGCTCGGAGCCATGTCTCGCATTGACGGCCGTACGCCCGAACAGCTCCGCCCGGTCACCATCGAACGCGGATGGAGCAAGCACGCCGAGGGCTCCGTCCTCATCTCCTTCGGAGACACCAAGGTCTTCTGCACCGCCTCCTTCACCGAAGGCGTCCCGCGCTGGCGCAAGGGCAGCGGCGAAGGCTGGGTCACCTCCGAGTACTCGATGCTGCCGCGCTCCACCAACACCCGCGGCGACCGCGAATCCGTCCGCGGCAAGATCGGCGGCCGCACCCACGAGATCTCCCGCCTGATCGGCCGCTCCCTGCGCGCCGTCATCGACTACAAGGCCCTCGGCGAGAACACCGTCGTCCTGGACTGCGACGTCCTCCAGGCCGACGGCGGCACCCGCACCGCCGCCATCACCGGCGCCTACGTCGCCCTCGCCGACGCCGTCGCCTGGGGCCAGAAGAAGAAGCTGATCAAGGCCGGCCGCAAGCCGCTCACCGGCACCGTCGCCGCCGTCAGCGTCGGCATCGTCGACGGCGTCCCGCTCCTCGACCTCTGCTACGAGGAGGACGTGCGCGCCGAGACCGACATGAACGTGGTCTGCACCGGCGACGGCCGCTTCGTCGAGGTCCAGGGAACCGCCGAGGGCGAGCCCTTCGACCGCAAGGAGCTCAACGCCCTCCTCGACCTCGCGGCCGGCGGCTGCGCGGACCTGGAAGCCATCCAGCTGGGCGCGCTCGAACTGTAGGCGGCAACCGCCGGGCCGTGCCCGGCGTCCAGGAAGGTACGGGCGCACGGTCTCGAAGCCGTGCGCCCGTCCTCGCCGTCGTCATCGACCCAGCCGTCGTCCTCGACACCGACATCGACACCGTCCAAGTCCTCAGGGGAGAACCGCATGAAGTTCCGCATAGCCGCCGTGGCCGTGGCCGCCGTACTCACCGTCCCGGCCCTGTCCGCGTGCAACGCGATCTCCACGGTGATGGACTGCGCGAACACGGCCGTGGCCATCACGGACGGCGCGAACGACCTCCAGCAGGCGGTCTCCCAGGCGGGCAACAGCCCGCAGGACGCCCAGAACGCGCTCGACCAGATCGAGACGAACCTCAAGAAGATCGGCGACCAGACGGACAACGCCGACCTGGGCAAGGCCATCGACTCGATGAACACGGCCGTCAAGAACGTCCGCACCTCGATCCAGAGCGGCAACACCGCCCCGGACATCCAGCCGGTGGCCGACGCGGCCGGCGAGATCTCCAAGGTCTGCACCCCGGGATAATGGGGGCATGACCCCGACGCCCAGCCGCCTGATCCTGGCCACCCGCAACGCGGGCAAAGTCTCCGAACTCCGCGCGATCCTGTCCGACGCCGGCCTGCCGCACGAGCTGGTCGGCGCGGACGCGTACCCGGAGATCCCGGACGTCAAGGAAACCGGCATCACCTTCGCCGAGAACGCACTCCTCAAGGCCCACGCCCTGGCCCGCGCCACCGGCCTCCCGGCCGTCGCCGACGACTCCGGCCTCTGCGTGGACGTCCTGCACGGCGCCCCCGGCATCTTCTCGGCCCGCTGGGCCGGCACGCACGGCGACGACAAGGCCAACCTGGACCTGCTGCTGGCCCAGCTCGGGGACATCGCCGACGAGAACCGCGGGGCCCACTTCGCGTGCGCGGCCGCCCTGGCCCTCCCGGACGGCACCGAACGCGTCGTCGAGGGCCGCCTCCTGGGCACCCTCCGCCACACCCCCTCCGGCACGGGCGGCTTCGGCTACGACCCGGTCCTCCAGCCGCAGGGCGACACCCGCACGTGCGCGGAGCTGACCCCGGCGGAGAAGAACGCGATCTCCCACCGCGGCCAGGCCTTCCGCGCCTTGGTCCCCTTCATCCGCGCCCTCCTGGGCTGACGCAGGCCATGCCGAAAGGGCTCGTACGCGTGTGCGTACGGGCCCTCTGTCAGCGTGCGGTCGGGGGGACTCGAACCCCCACGGGTGTTACCCCACTGGGACCTAAACCCAGCGCGTATCGCCAATTTCGCCACGACCGCGACATGTTGGGCAATTCGGGCATCTGCTCCAGCCTGTCGCGCCCAGTGTACGGCGGTCCCCCTTCAGTCGGCGACCGGCTTACCCCGCCCGCCGCGGCACCAGGTGCTGGTCGTCGCATGACAGTTGGGGCACAGAAGCTGCAGGTTCTCGCGGCGGTCGTCGCTCCGGTCGCCGTTGATGTGGTCGATCTCCAAGGTCATCGGTCGTCCGCGCCACTGCGGCGGGCTTCCGCAGCGGGCGCATTGCTCAGGGATTCCGATGGCCCGGAGGGCCTGGCGCAGGAGCGGGGTGCGCGTCCGCTGCCCTCCCGCCCGCTTGATAAGAATCTCCTCTGCGGCTATGGGTGGTGCGGGCCGGGTCTTGCCGCGCCGGTGCCCCTGGCCGAGGAAGTGCGAGGTGTCGTGCGCTTCCTCGGTGATCCATGAGCGCAAGTGGGCTCGTTGCCCGCCGTGGTCAGGGAACCCCAGGAGTCGAAGTGTCGCGGCGATGCTGGCCGAGTCGGCGATTGCTTGCGCCAGCTCTTCTCGCGACGGGCGGTCATGGCGCCAGCCGTTCATCGGCGCCTCTTGCCCCGGCCTCGGTACGAGTCCGTCGTGGAGTGGCAGTTGGGGCACATGAGCCGAAGGTTTTCGGCGCGGTTGTCACGCCAATCGCCGTTGATGTGGTCGACCTCCAGGGAGAGGGGTTCTCCCATCCAGACGCCTTCGATACCGCAATCGGCGCAGCGCTCCTCGACACCGAGGTCGAGCAGGGCGCGTCGGAGCATCTTGCCGGGGGTGCGTGTGGCGTGAGGTGAGTGATCCTTGCGAAGGATCTCGTCCGCGGTTCGTCTCCGATGGCTGCCCCTCGTCCGGTCCGTTCGGGACGGGCCGGTGAAGTGTGAGGTGTCGATGCCCAGTGAGCGGACGCGGCGGCTGATGTGCGCGTGATGTCCGCCCACCGTGTCGAGCCCCAGGTGTCGCAGGACCGCGTACATGTTGCTGGAGGCGCTGACGGCCTCCTCCAGGACCGTGCGGGTCCATCGGTTCCCGTCCCGCTCGAAGTGCGAGACGTCCACCCCGAACTGGTTCATACGCCTGCGTATGTACTCGCGCGAGCCGCCCTTCGGGCCGATCCCCAGCTTCTCCAGCGCCTCGGACAGCGTGCGAGACGTACGCGCCGCCTCCGCGAGGCGTTCCTTCGTGTACGGGCTGATCGGCATCCCGGCCCCCTCCGTTCCGGCCGCGCGTTCGTGGCCTCGTACGGATTAACGGACCGGAATGCGTGGGGTTACGTCCGATAAACGGAACGGCCCGCACCAGATAGTGCGGGCCGCTCCGTCGGGGGAGGCGGGGGTCAGAGGCCCAGGTCCTTGATGATTTTGGCTACGTGGCCTGTGGCCTTGACGTTGTAGAAGGCGTGCTCGACCTTGCCCTGCTCGTCGACGACCACCGTGGAGCGGATGACCCCCGTGACCGTCTTGCCGTACAGCTTCTTCTCGCCGTACGCCCCGTACGCCGTCAGCGTCTCCTTCTCCGGGTCGCTGACCAGGGTGACCTTCAGGTCCTCCTTCTCGCGGAACTTCGCCAGCTTCTCCGGCTTGTCCGGGGACACGCCGATGACGTCGTAGCCGTGGCCCGTCAGGAAGGACAGGTTGTCCGTGAAGTCGCAGGCCTGCTTCGTGCAGCCCGGCGTCAGCGCGGACGGGTAGAAGTACACGATCACCTTGCGGCCCTTGTGGTCGGCGAGCGAGATCTCGTTGCCGTCCGCGTCGGGCAGGGTGAAGGCGGGGGCGGTGTCGCCCGGCTGGAGTCGCTCGCTCATCTTGACTGCTCCTCGGGAGGGGATCGGTATGCCATGAGACTAAGCTGACAGACTGTTCATGGCGGACTACGCCCCACAGGACCACGACGACGGAGGCAGCGCGGTGTCGGAAGCCAGGACCCCCGCACAGATCGAGGCGGACATCGTCCGCCGCCGCGAGCAGCTCGCCGAGACGCTCGACGAGATCGGCGTGCGCATGCACCCGAAGACGATCATCGGGGATGCGAAGGCCCGGGTCGCCTCGACCGTCGACCACACCGCCGGGCGGGCCTTCGCCACGGTGAACCGGATCGTGACGGACCTGCGGGACGGCCTGCGCGACGACGACGGGGCTCCGCGCATCGACCGGATCGTGCCCGTCGCCCTGGTCGCGGTGGGCGTGGTCGGCCTGCTCGTGGTGTCGGCGCGCCGTAGGCGCGGATGACCCTGAGCGGTACGGGGCGGGTACGGACAGGTAGGTTCGGGGCGTGAGCGAGAACACCACCCACGACAAGCTGCCCATTCGCATGCTGCACGACCGCGTGCTCGTGAAGTCCGACCTGCCGGAGGGCGAGCGGCGCTCGGGCGGCGGCATCCTGATTCCTGCGACGGCCGCGGTGGGCAAGCGGCTGGCCTGGGCCGAGGTGGTCGCCGTCGGTCAGAACGTCCGGACGGTCGAGCCCGGTGACCGGGTGCTGTACGACCCCGAGGACCGTGCCGAGGTCGAGGTGCGGGGCGCGACGTACGTGCTGATGCGTGAGCGGGACCTGCACGCCGTGGCCGCGGAGCGGCTGGAGGGGTCGGAGGACTCCACCGGGCTGTACCTGTAGCAGGGAAGCAGGGAAGCAGGGAAGCAGGGGGAGCAGAGAAGCGGGAAGGGGCTGGTGGCCCAGGTCACCGGCCCTTTTTGCTGCCCTTTGCTACGGTGGGGGAGAACCCCGACGAGACGCGCCGTACCGGGTACGACAAGACGACGCACCCCGTATCGCTCGATGTCTCGGAGGTGCCGTCATGGCATGGGTTCTTCTTCTCGTCGCCGGTCTGCTCGAGGTCGGCTGGTCGATCGGCATGAAGTTCACCGAAGGTTTCACCCGGCTGTGGCCCAGTGTGTTCACGGGCGCCGGGATCGTCGCGAGCATGGTGCTGCTGTCCTACGCCGCGAAGACCCTGCCCATCGGTACGGCGTACGGGGTGTGGGTGGGCATCGGCGCCGCCGGTGCGGCCGTGCTCGGTATGGCGGTGCTGGGTGAGCCCGTCACCGCCGCCCGGATCTTCTTCATCTGTCTGCTGCTGGTCGCCGTGGTGGGGCTGAAGGCGACCTCCGGTCACTGACCGGCCCGCTGGTCGGCCGGCCCGCTATTCGAGGAACGCCGACGGCGGGCGCAGGCCTTCCGCCGGGCCGCCGTCGCTTCCCTCCGTACCTCCCTGGGCGCTGCCCTGTGTGCCTTGTGTGCCCTGTGTGGTGCCGCCCTGGTCGCCGCCCTGGGTGGTGCCCGCGTTGTCCTGGCCTCCGTTGTCCTGGCCCGAGTTCGTGCGGCCGCCGTTGTCCTGGCCGCCCTGGTTCTGGCCGCCGTTGTTCTGTCCGCCCTGGTTGCGGCCGCCCGTCGGGTTCGAGGGCGTGGGCCGGGTCGGGCGTTGCGGAGCGCTGGGTGAGGGTTCGCCCGTCGTTTCCTGCGGCGGTTCGGACTCCGGGCTGGGGGGCGGCGGGGGCTGTGCGGCGCCGGGCTGGAGTTCCAGGTCGAAGTCGACGGGGTCGGTGCCCTCCAGGGCGGTCTTGGTGTAGGCGGCCCAGATCCGGGCGGGGTATCCGCCGCCGCCGATGCGGGACTCGCCGAGGGCGCCGTAGAGGGACTGCAGGGTTCCGGTGTCGGGGTCCTGGCCCATCATCGAGACCACCGTCACCAGCTCCGGGGTGTAGGCCGCGAACCAGGCCGAGCGGTCCAGTTCGCCGGTGCCGGTCTTGCCCGCGGCCGGGTGGCCGGCGGCGAGGGCTGCCGTACCGGTGCCGTTGTCCACGACGCTGACCAGCATGGACGTGGTGGTGTCGGCGGCTTCGCGGCTGATGGCCCGGGTGGGGGTGCGCTCGGGCAGGTTGATGGTGTCGTCGCCCTTGGTGATCTTCTCCACGAGGGTGTAGGGGGTGCGGCGGCCGTGGTCGGCGAGGGTGGCGTACGCCTGGGCCATGTCCAGGACGCTGGCCTGGAGGGTGCCGAGTGCCATGGCCGGGCCGGTCACGAAGTTGGGGGTGTTCTCGGGGATGCCGAGGTCGATGGCGGTCTGTTTGACCTCGGCGGTGCCGACGTCGACGGCCATCTGTGCGTAGACGGCGTTGACGGAGAGGTCGGTGGCGGTGTTGACGGAGATGTTGCCGTAGGAGACCTGGCCCTCGTTCTCGGGGGCGAAGCGGATGCGGCCGCCGACGACCGGGCGTTTGTTGTCGCCGTTGTAGATCGTGTTCGGGGTGATCCGGCGGCCGTCCTGGGTGCGGGAGCCGTTCTCGGAGGCGGCGGCGAAGACGAACGGCTTGAAGGTGGAGGCGACCTGGTAGTCGTGCCGGGTCGCGTTGTTCACGTACTGCTTGGTGTAGTCGATGCCGCCGTACATGGCGACGACCTTGCCGGTGGTGGGTTCGATGGAGACGCCGCCGGTCCGGACCAGCCGGTCCGCCTTGCGCGTCTCGGGTTCGAGTCTGCCGACCATCTGTTCGTCGACGGCGTCGACGAAGGCGGTCTGGCGGCGCTTGTCGATGGTGGACGTGATGCGGTAGCCGCCCTCGGCGAGGGTCTTGTCGTCGAGGATCTTGTTCTCGACGATGTAGTCCTTGATCGCTTCCACGAGGTAGCCGCGCTGGCCGGACAGGCCGGCGGCCGCGCGGGCCTTGCCCGGCTCGGGGAACCGGGTCGTCGCGCGTTCGGCGGCGGGCAGCCAGTCCTTCTTGACCATGCCGTCGAGTACGTAGTTCCAGCGGGCGAGCGCGCGGGGGCGGCTCTGGGGGTGGGAGACGACGTCGAAGGCGCTGGGGGAGTTGAGGAGGGTGGCGAGGTAGGCGCCCTCGGCGGTGGTGAGCCTGCCGACGTCCTTGCCGTAGTAGGCCTGGGCGGCGGCCTGGATGCCGTAGGCGTTGCGGCCGAAGTAGCTGGTGTTCAGATACCCCTCGAGGATGTAGTTCTTCGACTTCTCGCGACCGAGTTTGATCGCGATGAAGAACTCCTTCACCTTGCGCTTGATCGTCTGTTCCTGGCCCAAGTAGTAGTTCTTGACGTACTGCTGAGTGATGGTCGAACCGGACTGGGTGCCCTTGCCGGTCGCGGTGTTCCAGGCGGCACGGATCATGGCCTTGGGATCCACCGCCCGTTCGGAGTAGAAGTCCCGGTCCTCGGCGGCGAGTACGGCCTCCTGCACGGTCCGCGGGATCTGCGAGAGCGGCACGTTGACGCGGTTGACCTCGCCGTCGCGGGCGATCTGGGAGCCGTCGGAGTAGAGGTAGACGTTCGATTGCGCGGTGGCGGCGGCGTTGGCCGGCGGGATGTCGACCAGCAGGTAGCCGGCCACGAGGGCGCCGCCGAGCAGCAGGGCGACCAGCAGGACACCGCCCAGGACCATGCGCCAGGTGGGCAGGAGGCGGCGCCAGCCGGTTCTCTTGCGCCGGTCGTTCTTCCCCGGCCGGCTCTGCCGGGGCCCGGCCCGGTCGTGCGCCCGCGGCTGCGGGACGTCATGCGGTCCGCCGGGCGGGGTGTCGGGGTCGCGAGGGGTCCAGCCAGGGGGTGGTGACTGGTCGCTCATCTCCAGGACTCCTCGACGCCGTTCGAAATATCCACTTCTGTACCTCATGGTGTCTACCCGATGGCCGCTGAATCCGCTCCGGACGGGCATAAATCGGTCGCGTGGCTCGCCCCTCCGCACTAAGCTCGCGCGCTTTGGCCGACGTAGGAACGACGTGGGAAACGGAGGGATACGGTGCGCCGGAGAGTGCGTCGCAGAGTGCAACGCGGAGTGGGTCACGGAGTGGGTCACGGAGTAGGTCACGGAGTAGGTCACGCAGTGCGTCTCCACCTGGCGGTCGCGGCAGGCGGATTCAGGCGTTACGCCACCTACGGGACGGCGACAGCGGCCGGGGTGTTCACCAACACCGTGTTCGGATTCATCGTCGCGTACACGTACATCGCGCTGTGGGACCAGCGCCCCGGACTCGGCGGCTACGACCAGGCGCAGGCGCTCACCTTCGTCTGGGTGAGCCAGTCGCTGCTGGCGGCCGCCGCGCTGATCGGCGGCGGGTTCCAGGAGGAGCTGCAGGAGCGGATCCGGACGGGCGACGTCGCGGTCGACCTGTACCGGCCGGCGGACCTGCAGATGTGGTGGCTCGCGGCCGATCTGGGCCGGGCGGGCTTCCAGTTGCTGGGCCGCGGGGTGGTGCCGCTGGTGGCGGGAGCCCTGGTGTTCCCGCTGGCGCTGCCCGTCGATCCGGTGCGCTGGCTGCTGTTCCTGGTGTCCGTGCTGCTCGCGCTGGTGGTGAGTTTCGCGCTGCGCTACATGGTGGGGCTGGTGGCCTTCTGGCTGATGGACGGGCAGGGGATCAACATCATGGCCACCGTCTCCTCGATCTTCTTCTCCGGGATGCTGCTGCCGCTGACCGTCTTCCCGGGCGGCTTCGGCGAGTTCGTCCGGGCCATGCCGTGGGCGGCGATGCTCCAGGTGCCGATGGACGTCCTGCTGGGCAAGCACGCGGGGGCCGGGGGTGCGGCCGAGGCGCTGGCCTTCCAGGCCGGATGGGCGCTCGTACTGCTGGGAGCGGGGCGGCTGTTGCAGTCGGCCGCGACGCGGAAGGTGGTGGTCCAGGGTGGCTGAGGCGGGAGTGGAGGCGGAGGCGGTTGCGGGGGCGGTTGCGGGTCCGAGGTTCCGGGCGGGCGGGTTCGCGGGTGACGGGGCGGTGGCGCAGGAGGCGCGGCGCGGTCGTGTGCGCGAGGGGCTGCGCGGCTACCGGCTGATCGTGGGGATGTGGATCCGGTCCACGATGACGTACCGGACCTCCTTCGTCCTGACGACCGTGGGGCACGCGGCGATCACCCTGCTGGACTTCGTCGCGATCTACATCATGTTCTCCCACGTGGACGCCCTCGGCGGCTTCACGCTGCCCGAGATCGCCCTGCTCTACGGCTCCTGCTCGGCCTCCCTGGGCCTGGCGGACATGCTGCTGGGCAACACCGACCGGATCGGCGCCCGGATCCGCGACGGCTCGCTCGACACGATGCTGGTGCGTCCGGTCCCGGTGCTCGCGCAGGTCGCGGCGGACCGGTTCGCGCTGCGCCGGCTGGGCCGGATCGGGCAGGGGCTGGGCGTGATGGGCTGGGCGGTCTGGACGCTGGACGTGGAGTGGACGGCCGGGAAGGTGCTGCTGGTCCCGGTGATGGTCCTCGCCGGGGCGGCGATCTTCGCTGCGGTGATGGTGACGGGCGCGGCCTTCCAGTTCGTGTCCGGGGACGCGGCGGAGGTGCAGAACTCCTTCACCTACGGCGGCTGCACGATGCTCCAGTACCCGCCGACGGTGTTCGCGCAGGACCTGGTGCGCGGGGTGACCTTCATCGTCCCGTTGGCCTTCGTCAACTGGCTTCCCGCACTGCACGTGTTGGGGCGGCCCGATCCGCTGGGGCTGCCGGGGTGGGTGGCGTTCCTGAGCCCGCTGGTGGCCTTCGTGGTGTTCCTGCCCGCGTCGCTGGCGTGGCGCGCGGGAGTCCGTTCGTACCGAAGCACGGGGAGCTAGAGCTGTGGCGGATGCGCTGATCTCGTTGGACGGGGTCGAGAAGGTCTTCGACGTGAGGCGCCGGGTGAGCCTGATGCGCCGTGAGAAACGCCAGGTCAGGGCGGTGGACGGGATCAGCTTCGAGGTCGCCCGGGGAGAGATGGTCGGCTACATCGGGCCCAACGGCGCCGGGAAGTCGACCACGATCAAGATGCTGACCGGCATCCTGACGCCGAGCGGCGGCCGGCTGCGGGTCGCGGGCATCGACCCGGCGCGGGAGCGGATGCGCCTCGCGCACCGGATCGGGGTGGTGTTCGGGCAGCGCACCACGCTGTGGTGGGACCTGCCGCTGAAGGACTCGTACGGGCTGATGCGGCGGCTGTACCGGGTGCCGCGGGCGCGGTTCGAGGAGAACCTGGAGCGCTGCGTGGAGCGCCTCGACCTGGCCGAGCTGCTGGACGTACCGGTACGGCAGTTGTCGCTCGGGCAGCGGATGCGCGGGGACATCGCGGCGGCGCTGCTGCACGATCCGGAGGTGCTGTACCTGGACGAGCCGACGATCGGGCTCGACGTGGTGAGCAAGGCGAAGGTACGGGGCTTCCTGCGCCAGCTGAACGAGGAGCTCGGGACGACGGTGCTGCTGACCACGCACGACCTGCAGGACATCGAGCAGCTGTGCGAGCGGGTGATGGTGATCGACCACGGGCGGCTGATGTACGACGGGGCGCTGGGCGGGCTGCACGCGGCGGGATCGGCGGGGGAGAGCGAGCGGACGCTGGTGGTGGATCTGGAGCGGGAGCTCGCACCGATCAGCGTGGCGGGGGCGCGGGTGGTGAAGGTGGAGGGGCCGCGGCAGTGGCTGGCCTTCCCGGCGGGGGCGTCGGCGGCGCCGCTGGTGGCGGCGGTGGCGGCGGACTACCCGCTGGTGGACCTGTCGGTGCGGGAGCCGGACATCGAGGACGTGATCGCGCGGATGTACGCGGGGCGGGGCTGACGCGCGGCTCACGTCTCGCGTCTTTCGTCTCCTGGGTCCTGTCTCCTGGGCCCTGAATCAGGGGAAAGCCGGGGGTGATCCGGGGGCGATCTCAGGGGTGCAGTCATACAACTCCCCCCGCACTCTGCATAGTCTGGTGGGTATGAGTGACGAGCGGCCGGAGAAGCCGTTGCCGGAGCTGAGGGCGTCGGACGCCGACCGGGACCGGGTGGTCGAGCGCCTGCGGGACGCCGTCGCCGAGGGCCGGCTCGACATGGAGGAATTCGAGGAGCGGCTGGAGGCGGCGTACAAGTCCCGTACGTACGCGGAACTGGAACCACTGACGCAGGACCTGCCGGCGCCCACCGGGCCGTCCTCCCATCCGGCGGCGGTCGCCGGGTCGGCGGCCGAGCCCTGGCGGGGCCGGATCGGCGGCGCGGGATCCTCGACGGCGGCCGTGGCCGTCATGTCGGGCTTCCAGCGCAAGGGCCGGTGGACGGTGCCGGCGCGGTTCGACGCGTTGGCGTTCTGGGGCGGCGGGGAGCTGGACCTGCGCGAGGCGGACTTCGCGCAGCGCGAGGTGGTGATCAACTGTGTCGCGATCATGGGCGGCATCGAGATCACGGTCCCGCCGGGGGTGGAGCTCGATGTCCGTGGCTTCGGTGTCATGGGCGCCTTCGACCAGCGGGACAACCCGGGCCCCTCCGAGCCGGGTGCTCCGCGGGTGGTCGTGACGGGCTTCGCCTTCTGGGGCGGCGTCGAAATCAAGATCAAGAAGCGCAAGCCCCCACTGACGGACGACCCCCTCCGCAAACAGCTCTAGGTCCCGGTCCGGCCGAGGCTCCACCCGGGTCGGCTGCCCGGGTGGAGCTTCGGCCGGCGTGGCTCCGGCCGACGGCCGCGATCGGCTCTGGGCAGCGGTTCGCCACCGCGAGCGGGCCACCGCCCCGGCGGCCCCGGATCGCCCAGTCCCTGGGCGGCGGTGCTCACTGCGGAGCCGGTGGTCCGGGCGCGCCCCGGCCCTCGGCGGGGGCGTGCCGCTGCACGGGCCGGCCACCCGGGGGCATTGCCCTCGCGGGGGGCGCGGGCCGAGGCCCGGCGGGCAGGGGTGTCCGGTGAGGCGGCGGCCGGCGGAGCGGCTCTCGGTGGAGGCTCGCCACACTGGCCGGGCCACGGCCCCGGCGGACCCGGTCGGCGAGGGGCGAAGCCCCTGGCTCGGGCGCGGGCCTGCGGGATGGTCCGCCCCTGGGCGGCCGCGCTCGGCGCGGAGCCGGTGGTCCGGGCGCGCCCCGGCCTCGACGGCGGCACGCGCTGCACGGGCCGGGGCCCGGCGGGCAGGGGTGTCCGTGAGGCGGCGGGAGCTGCTCTCGGCGGCGGCGGGTCGCGGGCGAGCGGCAACCGGCGCCCCGACCGGGGTCGTGCGGGAGCGGCCCGGGCTCGGGCCGGCGGGACGCCGCAGTGAGCCGGTCGATCGTCTGGAACGGGGTGTCCGGCAAGGCTGCCCGCTCCGGACCGGCGGGTATGACGGGGAAGGCGGGGGTCACCCCGGACCGGCACCCCTCGCGGGAGCGGACTGGCGTGGCGGGAACTCCTCGCCCCTCCCGGGAGTCGGATGCTATGCAGACAAAACCGGCGCCCCCGGGGGAAGGCAGGAGCACGTGGAGAACCGCAGCACCACCGGAGGTCCCGGCACCGCAGGAGGTGCCGGTACCGCACCACCACCGGCACCACCCGCACCGCCCCCACCGCAGCCACCCTCCCGCGGCGGGTTCGTCTTCAGCGCCGCCGACGAGGAGCGCCGCCGCGGGGTCCGCCGGATGAAGGTCACCGCGACCGGTCTGCTGATCCTGGTCGCGCTGGTCTACGTACTGGCCAAGTACGCCCAGCACGCCTGGGGCGCGGGCGGCTGGGCCGGGTACGTCGCCGCCGCGGCCGAGGCCGGCATGGTCGGCGCGCTCGCGGACTGGTTCGCCGTGACCGCCCTCTTCCGGCGCCCGCTCGGTCTGCCCATCCCGCACACCGCGATCATCCCGACCAAGAAGGACCAGCTCGGGGTCTCCCTGGGCGAGTTCGTCGGGGAGAACTTCCTCTCCGCGGACGTGGTCCGGGCCCGCCTCCACTCCCTCGGCATCGGCAGGCGCCTCGGGTCCTGGCTGGCCGAGCCCGAACACGCCGACCGGGTCACCGCCGAGCTCGCCGCGGCGCTCCGCGGCGCCCTGACCGTCCTGCGCGATTCCGACGTGCAGGCCGTCGTCGGCGAGGCGATCACCCGGCGCGCCGAGACCGCCGAGATCGCGCCCGGCATCGGCAAGACCCTGGAGCGGGTCGTCGAGGACGGCGGCCACCGCCGCGCCGTCGACCTCATCTGTGCCAAGGCCCACGACTGGCTGATCACGCACGGGGCCTCCATCACGGACGCGGTCCAGGGGGGAGCGCCCGGCTGGACCCCGCGGTTCGTGGACCGCAAGGTGGGCGAGCGCGTCTACAAGGAGCTGCTCCGCTTCGTCACGGAGATGCGGGACATGCCCGAACACCCGGCGCGCGGGGCGGTGGACCGTTTCCTCACCGACTTCGCCGCCGATCTCCAGTCGGACAGGGAGACCCGGGCGAAGGTGGAGCGGCTCAAGTCCGAGATCCTGGCGCGCGACGAGGTCCAGGACGTCATCGCCTCCGCGTGGTCGGCGATCCGCTCGATGATCATCTCGGCGGCGGAGGACGAGCAGAGCGAGCTGCGCCTGCGCGTCCGCGCCTCGTTGATGTCCCTCGGCGCGCGCCTGGCCACCGACGGCCGCCTCCAGGCGAAGGTGGAGGGCTGGATCGAGGGCGCGGTCGTCTACGTCGTCACCCACTACCGGACCGAGATCACCTCGCTGATCACGGACACGGTCGCGGGCTGGGACGCCGAGCACACCTCCCGCAAGATCGAGGCCCACATCGGCCGCGACCTGCAGTTCATCCGTATCAACGGCACGGTGGTCGGCGCCCTGGCGGGCCTGCTGATCTACACGGTGTCCCGCGCCTTCGGTGCATAGGCCGCCGGGAGGGGCAGCTCCAGCTGGGCGTGGCCGCGGGCGGTGACGTCCGGGGGCGCGGCGCGGGCGGCGGTCAGTCGCGGTCGGCTACAGCCCAGGAGGCGGCAGCGACGAGACCCGCGGCCCCGAAGACGGCCGGCCACGGGCCGACCTTCTTGGCCAGCGGGTGCGCGCCCGCGAAGCCGCCGAGGTACAGCGCCCCGAGCCCGGCCGCCGCGGGGGCGCCGCCCCGGCGGTGCCACTCCCGCCCTGCCGCGAGCCCGGCGGCACCGAGTACGACACCGCCCAGCGGCCGCTTCCCGGTCCACCGGGCGACGGCGTATCCGCCGACCAGCCCGGCCGCCGCCACCACGGAACTCGGTACCCGTGCCATGTTGATCCTCTCGCCTCTTCTTGTCGTATGGGTCGCCTTGGACGGGTCGCGTGGCGAGCCGTCTCTGAGCTGCCCCAAGAGGCTAACGCGACCGGCCGGCCAGCCGGCGGCCGCTCAGCACTGCTACCAGCAGGATCACG
This sequence comes from Streptomyces sp. NBC_01232, assembly GCF_035989885.1. Taxonomy (GTDB): domain Bacteria; phylum Actinomycetota; class Actinomycetes; order Streptomycetales; family Streptomycetaceae; genus Streptomyces. The sequence goes on along the minus strand of NZ_CP108518.1, from coordinate 3,259,725 downwards.
GCACCGCCGATCACGGCATCCGGCACCGAGTCCCGGACGGAGCGGGGCAGCACAGCGACGATGCCCAAGACGAGAAGAAAGGCGAGCGCGCACCGGCCGGCCGCCCGAAGCAGTCTGTCCACGGCTGTTCAACGTGCTGCCCGCGTTGCCCGACACGGAGAGCTGGGAGGGGATTTGTCGCACACTCGCCGGATCCGGGCGATGTCCACCCCAGGAACCCGAAGGGCATAAATTCGGTCTCCTCACCCAAAGGGGAAAACCCCGCCCACCTCACCCCGACCCCACCCGACATCAGGAGCCAGGACATCGTGATCTGCTACGGACAGGCCGTCCTCGACCTCGCGGACGAACTGGTCGACGCCTACGCCGACGTCTTCTCCGGCCCGCCGTGGAACGAAGGCGAAGAAACCATTCGCCAGTTCGCCACCCGACTCCAGGCCGACGCCCGGCGCCGTGGATTCCGCACCGCTTTCGCCCAGTCCGCGACCGGCATCGACGGCTTTGCCACGGGCTGGCTCACACCGGCCGCCTTTCCCAAAGACCGTGCGTACGCCCAGGTTGCCGCGCAACTCGGCCCGGACCGTGTGAAGGAACTCCTCACCGGAGCCCTGGAGATAGACGAACTCGCCGTACGCCCGTACGCACGCGGCCGCGGCACCGGCCGCGCGCTGCTCACCGAGATCACCGCCGACGCCCCGGACCGGCGGGCCTGGCTGCTGACCTCGCGCCTCGCCAGGGACACAGTGGCGACGTACCGCCGGCTCGGATGGCACGAGGTCGCTGCCCGGCCCGGCACGGAGACGGGCGTGCTCGTGTTCCTCTCACCGGACCACCCGAACCGTTAGGCCGTCCGGCGGGTCCCAGCCGGGGCCCGGCGAGAGCACGGCCGGAGTACGGGGAATGGCTCTCAGGGGGTCCGTACCCGCTGGCGGCAAGGCCTCGGGCACCCGGCGCTGCTCCGCGGACACGCTGCGGTGGGTAGGCCGGCCCCGCGGCCGGGCATACCCGCCGCATGATCACAGCGCAGCAGCCCCGGGTAGCCCGCCGGCAGCTCGGCCTGGCCACCCGCCATCAGCTCACCGCCGCGGGCGTCCCCGACGGCACAATCACCTCCCGGACCCGGCCTGGCGGCCCCTGGCAGCGCTTACTGCCCCGGGTCTATCTCCTCCAGACCGGCCCGCGGACCAGCGTCAGCACGCCCTCTCCGCCGTCTTGTACGCTGCCGAGCCTGGTGCCGAACCTCTGTCTGGCGACACGGCCGCTCTAACCGGAGGGGCTGCCCTTGCCCTTCTCGGCATCCGGGAGGTCCCGTACGGCCCGGACACGCTCACTGACGTCCTCATCCGCGCACCGCGCCGGCTCACTGGCACCCCGGAGGTCCGGCCGCTCCCCACCTCGCGCTGGCCCCGCACTATCACGGTCTCCGGTATTCCCAGCGCCCGACCGGTGCGCGCGGCAGCCGACTTCGCAGCCTGCAGTCAGGACCCCGACCGTATCCGGTCGACCCTGGCCCACGTGGTCCAGGCGGGCTGGTGCCACCCGCATGCCCTGCACGCCGAACTCCGCGCTGCTCGTCTTCTCAACCGTCCCGAGGTTCGCGCGGCTGCAGCTGAACTGCTTGCCGGAGTGCGCTCGATCGCCGAGGGCCAGGCACGCGACGCCCTCAACACGACGGACCTCCCCACGCCTCTGTGGAATGCCCGCCTCTACGCTCCGGACGGTACTTTCCTGGCCAGCCCGGACGCGTACTGGCCCGACGAGGGTGTGGCCCTGGAGATCGACTCGGTGGAGTACCACTACACCCGCGACGCCTGGCAGGCCACCTTGCGCCGCCGTCTGCGCCTGGAATCCCACGGCATCCTGGTGGTCAGTGCCACCCCGTCGATGATCCGCGACAGCCCGGCGGAGGTCCTCGCGGCTCTCCGCGCCTTGCTTGCCCTGGCCTCTGTCCGCTCCTCCTCACCCACAGCACGGGCCCGCGGTCACCAGCAACTGCCTCTCCCGCTCGGCTACTGAGCGGCAGCCGCCAGCAGGAAGGCGACGTCTGCGTGCCTGCCGGCGTGCTGGAACGCGGCCGTGATGTTCAACACCGCTTGCCGGTCGGTGCGTTCGCTCACGCCAGAGAGCACGGACTCGGCGGCCTCATGGAGACCGGCGGTCCGGCAGGACTGGACCGCATCGATGAGTTCGGGCGGCGAAAGTGTCCGTCCTGCCCTCCACAACAGCAGTCCCGCGTCACGGTGCCTGCCGCTCGAGATAAACCCGGTGAGGGTCTCCAGCTCGGTCCAGCGGGTACCGGGGGAGTCGGTGCGCGGCCGGTCCCCCGCTGCAAGGGGGACCGGCACCTGCGTCCGTGCAGACGCGGCCAGCACTGAGGTGCGGGACATGGCCCTGGAGTGAGAGCGCAGCCGCCGTCTCAGAGAAGCCGGACGGAGCAGCTTCGGCCCGCCGGGGTGCGGTTCGGGGCCGGGCCCGGGACCGTGCGCCGGACGGGGAGGAGAAGAAGCCGGCGTTCCGTCAGGCGTCTCCGGCGGCTGAAGGCTGTCTCCTGCGGAATGCGGGACGCAGTCACAGTGCTGCAACCGGGCCAGTCGCCGCAGTTCCAGCAGGTCGTCCAGCGAGCAGGGCAGGCCGGTATCTCCGCCGTTCCGCAGCGCCACTTCCCGCTGGATCTCCTTGAAGAAGGCCTCGACCTGGGGTTCTTCCGGGATTCGCCCGCCATTGAGGTGATTGGACAGGCTCGTCGCCACGAGGTGTCCCTGCTGGGCGATCTGAGCCTGGGTGCGGGCGCTGCAGTCACGCAACCGGCGCAGCATGGTCACGAAGGCACGATGTCCTTGGGGCAGTTCCGGTGGCAGTTCTTTCCAGTTTTTTGTCCTCTGCCGCACCACGGCTCCATTCTCCCCGGTCATGAAATCTCGTCCGAAGTCTTCCGGTAAACGACCGTCAGCTGAACGGCCCGGTGTATTCATCTGACCTCGAAACGGGATTGGGGCTGGCCTTGCTGTCCAGTACTGCGCAAGAGTTGCCGAGTCCGCTGAGAGTACTGGTGGGGGGATCCTCCGGCTCAGGGCGGGCGCATTGAGGCTGACCGGAACACGGGGAACAAGGAGGGGCGAAATGGGGCTTCCGTCCTGGACGGACCAGAAGCTCGGCACCATGAAGCGTGCCGGGCTGTGGCTTGTCGCTGTGGTGGGGGAGGGGAATGCGTTCACGAAGGAAGACGTGAAGAAGGCCTTCCCCGGCGTAAGCCAGGCGGACCGCCGGGTGCGGGATCTGCGGGACTTCGGCTGGCGGATCGACACCAATCGTGAGGACCTGACGCTCGGGCAGCACGAGCAGCGTTTCGTGGCACAGGGGGAGCCTGTCTGGGAACCCGGAAAGGGAACGCGGCCGGCCACGTCCATTACGGACACCCAGCGCCGTGAGGTTCTGGCACGCGACGGACACCACTGCCGCTCGTGCGGCATCACGCCAGGAGAGACGTTCCCGGGTACCTATGTGTCGGCCCAGCTCGACATTGCGCGCCGCCCAGTGCTGCAGCCCGACGGGGAGGCCATCGTGGAACACATGGCCGAATGTAATCGGTGTCGTGTGGGCGGCAGGGGGCTGACGGCCGACCTTCCTGACGTTCTGGCCCGTCTGAGCCGGCTCGGCGGGATGGACCGCAAGACCCTTGCGGACTGGATGCTGGCAGACGCACGGGAGTTTGCCGAGGTGGAGCACCTGTGGGCAGCGATCCGGACGCTGCCGGCTGATGCCCGGAACACGGTCCGTGAGGCTCTCTCGTTGCCCCCGGTCTGACGATAAGCACACCCGCTGGGGGCCGGTCGTGATTCCGGCCCCCGCGTCGCCCCACGTACGTCATGGACCCGCAGTCAGAAGGAGAACACCCCGTGAGCATGGACTTCGGCAGGCCGCCCCGCGCCGTCGAGAACCAGGAACTGGTGGAGAAGCGGCTCAAGGAAGTCAGCACTGACGGCGGGCTGCAGGAGACGCTGACAGTGGAGTGGCGCACGAAGCCCTTGGTGGTGCAGGTCATCGACATGCCCATCGACAAGGTGTACTTCAACCCTTCCACCCACCGGATCCGGGCACAGCGCACCTTCGATCCCGCCCGTGACCGGCTGCTCACGGCCAACCCGTGGGGTGCCGAGGGCCAGGACTACCTCGACTACCTGCTCAAGGCCCTCCCTTCGAACCCGGCCAAGCGGGACGGCGACTTCGATGAGCTCATGGGCAGCCTCAAGGAGTACCGGCAGAATGAGCCCGGGCTCATCACGCGTGACGGGATCCTCGTCAACGGCAATACCCGGGTGGCTGCCCTGCGCGAGCTCGGAGTCCTGAGCGTCCGGGTCGGTGTTCTCCCGGAATCCTGCACCTGGACCGATATCAACGCGGTCGAGCTGTCCCTTCAGCTCCGTCACGACACGCGCCGGCCGTACTCGTACATCAACCGGCTGCTCACCATCGAGGAACAGGTCACCTCTGGCCGTCCGATTGCCGAGATTGCCAAGGAGTTCCGGATCCGGACGGAGACAGCGGAGCAGGACCGATGGGTCTTGGCCACTCTCAACGATCTGGTGAACCGTTCCAAGAACGGCCCGGCCGGCCTCAAGCTGATGGACTTCGAGGACCAGCAGGAGAAGCTGAGGGAGCTCCACCGCGCCTTCGCGAAGGCCTCACGCCAGAATCCCGCTCAGGCCGACCTGCTGAAGGAGAACAAGCTCGCCCTCATCGTGCTCGACTTCTCCAAGACGGACGTCCGTCTCGCCGACGTGGACTTCAGGGCGCGCTACCTCCAGCGCCACCTGTCCGAGGAGCTGCAGAAGGTTCCTGCCCAGCCCCAGGAAGCCCGGGTGATCCCGGGGCTGGGCCGTGCCGTGCGAGGTGACAGCCCTCAGGTGGCGGAAGCCAAGGAGTTCACCAACCTGCTGCTGCGGGCCAAAGCGGTGGAACGTGCTCCGGAGACGGTGACCCCGGAGGAGTCCGACCAGGCGGCCGCGCTGTGGAAGCAGGCGCGGGACGCGGTGGAGGAGGCTTTGGTGCCGGCGGGCAAGGACGCCCGGGTACGAAAGCGGAAGCAGGCTGCTCCGGACCGGCTCCACGATGCCGTCCAGAGCATCGACCAGTGCGTGACGGACATGACGCTCGCGCGTGCCTCGCGCAACCTGGACGAGGAGACCCTTGATGAGGCACTTCTCTCCCTCAAGAGCAGTCTGCTCAAGCTCGCCCGTGAAGCGGCGCGGATCGAGGAGCACGGCGAGGGCGTCGCCTGGCTGCTCGCCGCCGTGCGGCAGGAGCAGGCGTGACCGAGCTGGCTGAGATGGGTGATCTGTCCCTCAGGCTCGGTCTTGACGTCACCCGGACCAAGGCCGTGCTCCGCGCTGCGGAGCCGTTCGGCGCGGACCTGACGCATCTGGCCGCTGGGTTTCCGGCCGGCGGCCAGCGAGGGCCGCTGACTCTGGAAGTGCCCCTCGATGACTTCCTGTCGGGCATCCACGTGCTGTCGGACTGGCCGCACACCGAATCCGTGGAGTGGGAGGAAGAACTCCTCGCCCTCGTCAACGACGTGCTCGATGACGCGGATCAGGCAGCCAACTGCCTTGACCGCAGCCCCGAGCCCGCTGACGGGGTGGACGCTGAATCGCTCCAGAGCCTTCTCGGTGCGGGCTGGCGAGCAGACCTGACCAGCTTCCAGTGCCGGGACGTCGCCCGGCTGCTCTCGATGCGCCACGGAGCGAACTTCAGCGTCCCCGGGGCCGGCAAGACCCGGGTCGGACTCGCCGTGTACGCGGCGACGAGGGAGAAAGGGGACGCCCGCAGGCTGCTGGTCGTCAGTCCGAAGTCCGCCTACGAGTCCTGGATCACTGAAAGCAGTGAATGCTTCGATGATGTGCCAGTAACCAGAGTCATGGGCAGGGTCCCGGATCCGCACGCTGAGATCCTCGTGGTCAACTACGAGCGGCTCGACCGCTCGCTCACCGGGCTCGCGGGCTGGCTGCGGGCAGCGCCCTCCATGGTGATCCTGGACGAAGCACACCGGATGAAGCTCGGATCGGACGGCACGTACGGAAGCGCCTGCATGTCCCTCGGACCCCTGAGCCGCCGCCGTCTGATCCTTACGGGCACGCCTGCCCCGAACGGTGCGCGGGATCTGGAGAACCTGCTGTCGTTCGTCTGGCCCGGTCACGGACGCCGGGTGGTGACCCAGGCCGTGGCGGGCGGGGACCTCGCACACGCCAGCTCCGTGCTCCGGCCCCTCTTCACGCGTACGACGAAGAAGGAACTGGGTCTGCCGCCCTTCCAGCCGGTCATCCGGCCTGTGCCCCTGGAAGGTCTGCACCGCGAGATCTACGACGCGCTAGTGGGACGCTTCACCGCCCGGGCGGAATTGTCCCGGGAGGATTTCGACGGGCTCGGAAAGGCGATGCTCAGGCTGCTGATGGCTGCCACGAGCCCTGCCCTGCTCGTCGAAGGAAGCAGCAAGTACGAGCCCCTCAACTTCCAGGTACCCCCTCTGGAGATTCCCGAGGGAGAGTCGCTCTTCAAGCTGCTGCAGAACCTGCACCAGCATGAGGTGCCGCCGAAGTACCGCGAAGTCCGCGCCATCGTGTCGAGGAACGCGGCCGCTGGGCGGAAGACGCTGGTGTGGTCGACGTTCGTACGGAACATCACCAGCCTGGAGCGGGTTCTCGCGGATTTCCGGCCCGCCGTCGTGCATGGCGGCACGATGGACAGGGAGGAGGAGATCCGCAGGTTCCGGGAAGATCCGGACTGTGGCGTCCTTATCTCCAATCCGGCCACCCTGGGCGAAGGCATCAGCCTGCACCGTGAGTGCCATGACGCCGTCTACGTCGACCGGGATTTCATGGCGGGCCGGTTCCTCCAGAGCCTGGACCGCATCCACCGCCTGGGACTGGCGCCGGATACGCAGACACGGGTGACCGTGCTCGCGTCCTCGGGCACGATCGATGAGGTGGTGGCCCTCAGGCTTGCGGAAAAGCTCGAGTTCATGGGGGCGATCCTCGATGATCCTTCTGTCCGGCAGCTGGGCGATCTCCAGGAGGAAGGGCCTGTGACGGCGGGCATGGACGAAGCCGATGTGCGTGCCCTTCTGCAGCACGTGGGGACGGCGCGGGTCCGCTGACACAGCTCAGGAGCAGGTGCTCCAGCGGACGTGTGGTGCGCCTGCTCACGGAGGGAGGGGACTGTTGTCGGTGGCGGATGCGACACTTGCCTGTCTGCATCTGCCACACCAGGAGGACTCGATGGGTGCCAGCGATCACACGCTGACCTCGATTGAGATTTGCGCCGGAGCCGGGGGACAGGCCATCGGCCTCCACCAGGCTGGTTTCAGCCACCTAGCGCTCGTCGAGATCGATCAGTACGCCGCCGCTACGCTGCGGCGCAACATTGATCGCCGGGACGGCTGGGAATTTGAGCGCGAATATTGCGACATCTTCCACAAGGATGTCAATGAATTCAATCCGCTCACCGAACTGGAAAAGCCGGTCGGATACCTCGGGGGTTCGCTCAAGCAGGGTGATCTCGACCTCCTCGCGGGCGGTGTTCCGTGCCCTCCTTTCTCGCATGCGGGAAAGCAGCTGGGCAAGGACGACGAGCGTGACCTGTTCCCTCGAATGCTGGAGCTCGTAGACGAGCTCGAGCCCAGAGCGGTCATGATCGAAAATGTCCGGGGAATCAAGGACGACAAGTTTGAAGATTACCGCGACTGGGTGGTTGCACGGCTCGAAGGCGGCGTTGCCAAGGACCCGCAGACGGGTGAGGAAGCCAAGTACGAAGGCAAATACACGGTCTGTGGCTGGAAGGTTCTCGAAGCCAGTGACTTCGGCGTCCCGCAGCTCCGCCCGCGGGCCATCCTGGTCGCCATCCGCAAGGACGTCCTGGGGGACACGGAGTTCGAGTGGCCGGTGGCCAAGCCGGGGGCGGTCACGGTCCGGGCAGCGATCGGCGAGTCGATGAGGGCGCGGTTCATGCACTTCGTGGACAAGGGCGGCGTGCTGGGAGTCCAGGCCCAGGAGGCCCTGGACCGCTGGGAAGACAAGCGTGATGGGATCGCACCGACGCTCGTAGGCGGGTCCAAGAAGCACGGAGGCGCCGACCTCGGGCCGAGCCGTGCAAAGGCCGCGTGGAAACTCCTCGGAGTCAACGCCATGGGAGTCGCCAACTCGCCCTGCGAGGTGGAACAGAAGGAAAGCTGGGACCGCGACCTCTTCCGCATCGAGGGCCCCATGCTGACCGTCACTCAAGCCGCCGTCATCCAGGGCTTCCCCGAAGAGTGGGATTTCGCCGGGGACAAGGAGACGGAGAAGCCGCTGCCGGGCAAGACCGCGCAATACCGTCAGGTCGGCAATGCGTTCCCGCCGCCCGTGGCCCGCTCCGTCGGAGAGTCCATCGCCAGGGTCCTGCGCGCTGCACGTCCCGCAGGAGAAGGCGGAAGCTAGTCGGCGTCGTTCCGGGAGCGGTCCTTGCGCTCCCGGACGGCATCGGCGATCTCGGCCGCGCAGTGGCCGGACTCCTCGTGCTCCCAGAACCGGAGCACGAGCCAGCCGGCCTCCGTCAGCTTCTGATCCGTATCGCGATCCCGGGCGATGTTCCGGGCTACCTTCTCTGACCAGTAGCCCTGGTTGGTCCTGGGCGGTACGTAGTGTTCCGGGCAGCCGTGCCAGTAGCAGCCGTCGATGAAGACGGCCACTTTCGCCGGACGGAAGACGAGATCGGCCGTCCGGCGGAGATCCGGAAGCGGGCGGACGGCGATCCGGTAGCGCAGGCCCATCGCGTGGACGAGGCGTCTGACGACCTTCTCGGGCTTGGTGTCGCGGCTCCGGATGGCCTGCATGTTGCGCCGGCGTGCTGCCGAGGATGCCCAGGAACCCTCGGGCGGCTGCCAGCCCGGCTCATCCGGCATTGCTGTGCTCCCCGTTCATCCGCAAGGCAATCCAGTCTTCCGGCCCCAGTGTGATCTTGTGGGCCGCCGCAATGTCGCGCTGCTGTGGGAACTTGCCACAGAGCAGCGTGAGACCGCGACGTTCCAGACTGGCCCTCACGTTCCTGGCGCGCCTCAGAGGGTCGTGCTTTCCTGCGCCCACGGTCGAGATCACACTGCGCGGGATGACGTGCCCTTCCAGGAGCTGGAACATCATGGTGAACCGCCGCTCCTGACCGGGCTTCTCGGCCAGCACCCGGCCAGCTTCCTCCGGAGTGAGGAAGGTCAGGGGATTCACAGGCAGCGGAGTCCAGTCGTACAGCGGAGTGCTCCAGTGATCGCGGGCGTGGACGGCGAGTCCGCGCTTGCCGTCGCGGTTGCCCGCACCGTTGTAGAGCCAGGAGCGGTGCGCGCGCACCAGCCAGGAACGGTGCCTGCTCTTCCCCAGCTGTATCTGTGTGCAGATGCAGACCTGGCAGTGTGCCTCGGCCGGGATCGACCAGTTGGAGCCCACCGTTGCTTTGATGTCGACCGGCACTCCGGCGATCAGGGTGTCGAGTGGCGGCTTCTTCGGAAGGCCGAACGACCGGAGTACCTCGTACTCGAGCTTGGCGCCGACGGAGGCCTTCTCGCCCGGGTGGACGTCCTCGCCCAGCAGGTCATACCGGCCCGTCCGCGGGCCGTCGAGTACGTAGTCGATTGCGTTGGCTATGGCGCCGGTATAGAGCCCCGCGACGTCATGGGGACGCAGCCAGTCCCGCACAGCGAGTATCTCGGAGTCCTGCTCAGGACTCAGCAGAACGTGATCTCCGGCAACCGTGTTGACGCAGATCTCGCCCGGCTCCCGCAGAACGAGCCGCCCCTTGCTCATCGGCCGTTTGCCCCGGCGGCCTGGCTGTGGCACTCCGCGTACGGCTTGCCCGAGGTGCACCAGCAGGGGGCCGTCGGGGTGGGGGGCCAGGGGGTGGCCTTGCCGCGGGCGGCCAGGGTTGTTGCGTATTCGGCCAGGAGGGACGGGGAGGCCGGGGAGGTCTTCTCCGACGCCGCGAAGGCCTCGTAGGACGGGACGCTCGCGGTGACGATGCCGAGGTTCGTGGTGCCCGAGGCGGCCAGGGCGCGGAGGGAGGACTCGATGTCCCTCAGGTGGGCCTCGTGCGAGGGGTACTCCGAGGCGAGGGTCGGGTACGACGTGAGGAGTTCCGCCAGCTCGCGCGCGGGCCAGTGGAGGATCGCCACCGGGAAGGGGCGGGAGAGCGCTGCGCGGCGGTCGCCCAGTTCGGCCCGCAGGCGGGCGATCTCGGCGCGCAGCTCGGCGGGGTCGTCGGAGCCCAGGGCCCAGATGCGCTTCGGGTCGTGCAGCTCGTCCAGGGGGATCGGGCCGATGTGCCGGGTGTCCGCGACCATGTCCCAGTCGTCGTGCGGGCGCCCGAGGAGGCGGCGTACGCGGTGGCGGCCCGTCAGCAGGGCGGTGGTGGCCGGCGTCAGCGGGTCGTCCTCCGCGACCAGGAGGGCGGCCGCCTCGGTGAAGCAGTCGTGCGAGGCCTCCAACTCGTCGTGGGCCTCCAGGGCTTCCGCGATGACCTCCCACGGCGCCGGGTCCTTGGGCGAGGCGGCACGGATGCCCGAGATGAGTGCGCGGGCCTCCGCCTCGTGACCGTACTCCCAGAGGTTCGCCGCCTGCAGGGCCTTGATCAGGTGGGGGTCGGACGGGGAGGAGGAGAGGAGTTGGTCGTACAGGGCACTCGCCCGGTCGCGTGCGTCCCCCAGTTCCAGGTGGGCCGCGGCCTGGAGGAGCAAGGGCTCCTGGTCCTCGGGGTAGCGGGTCGCCGTGCGGATGAGGCGCTCGGCTTCGGCGATGTGCTCGGCAGGCGTGTCGGGGCGCATGGTTCACACCGTACTGCCGCTGGTCAGTTGACGGGGGAGGACTTAAGGTGCCGCCCGTGCGAGATCGCGTACCTGTGGTGGTGCAGGGGAGCGGCCGGCGTGGGCGCCGGGCCGGTCTCGCGGGGGTGCTGTGGGCGGGCGCCGAGCTGATCGTCACCGTGGGCGTGGTGGTCCTGTTGCTGGTGGTGCACCAGGTGTGGTGGACCAATCGGCAGGCCGTGGCCGCCGCGCAGGAGCAGGTACGGGCACTGGAACGGGCCTGGGGCGACGGCGACGGCGACGGAGCCGATGGCGAGGCCGGCGGTGCGGACGGCGGCGGTGCGGAGCCCGTCGCCGGGATTCCGTCGGAGCCTGCGGACGGGGCCGGGTACGAGGGCGACGGGGTTCCGGCGGCCGGGCGCGGGCCGGGCCCCGCCGCGACCCGGCCCGCCAGGGCCCCGGACCGGGAGCCGGCGTACGCCGTTCTGCGCGTCCCGCGCCTCGGCCTCGTCGTCCCCGTCGCGCAGGGGGTCGACAAGCGGTCCGTCCTGGACAAGGGGTACGCCGGGCAGTACCCGGGGACCGCCGGGCCCGGGGCGCAGGGGAACTTCGCGCTGGCCGGGCACCGCAACACGCACGGCGAGCCGTTCCGGTACATCAACCGGCTGCGGGCCGGCGACGAGCTGATCGTCGAGATGCGGGGGCGCCGGTACACGTACGTGGTCGGGAAGACCTTGAGCCAGACGACCGAGCGGGACACCGGGGTGATCGCGCCCGTGCCGCGGAGCGTGGTCAAGCCGGACCAGGGGTACAGCGAGCCCGGCGCGTACATCACGCTCACCACCTGCACGCCCGAGTACAGCTCGAAGTACCGGCTCGTGGTCTGGGGGACCCTCAAGTCGGCCTAGGGCGGGGGGCGCCTCCGAGATCGTCCGACGATGGTGCTGCTCCTGCTCCGGGGCGTTCTCGGGTTTTGCCGCGCAGAGCGAGCTGCCACGTCGCAGGCCTGGTACGGCCTGTGCAGCCGCACCGAACCGAATACGCACCGCGATCCTTGACGTCCTCCCCGTCGTTGCCGACGGGGATTCCTACCTCACGCTGCCCGGCGGACCGGCGGTCCGTCAGGTCTTCTGCGATCAGCGATAGCCGGGTTGAGACCAGCCCGGACGAGCATCACGTGCGCGGAGTTCTTGTCCCGAGGCGAGACGGCTCCACACACGGTGCACGTGTAGGTACGTTCCGACAGCGGGAGTGCGTGCTTGGTTCTTGCTCCGCAGTTTCCGCAGTCCATGGTGGTGTGCGCGGGATGTACGAGCCACAGGTCGCGGTCGTGCTTGCGCGCCATGTTGATCAGTTCGTGCTTGGTGGCGGAGATCGCCGCGTCGGCGGCCTTGCGGGCCATCGTCGACTTGGCAAGGAACTTCGGGCGGAAGTCCTCCACCGCAATCCGGTCGAAGGCCGTAACGACCTTCTTCGCCCACTTGCGGGCGGTGTCCTGCCGTTGCCGGGCGATCTTCTTGTGCGTCCTCGCGGCCTGTCGCTTGGCCTTTCGGTAGCCCTTCGAAGCGGCCTGCCCTCGCTTCGGTTTCCGGCGGGCCATCATCCGCTGATACCCGGCCAGCTTTCCCGCAGCCTTCCTCCCGTACTCGGGGTGCGGCAAGTCGTGCGCGTCGCTCGTGGTGGTCGCGGTCTCCTTCACACCCCAGTCGACACCGATCACCGCACCCGTCTCCGGCAGTGGCAGCGCCTCAGTCTGGACTACGAAGGAGGCGTACCAGTGGCCCAGGCTGTCCTGAAAGACACGAACGCTGGACGGGTCAGAGGGCAACTCACGTGACCACACCACCACCATCGATATTCCGCCCGCCAGGTGCAGACGTCCGTCAACCAGCCGGAAGCCACGACGGGTGTAGTTGAGTGTCGGTTCGGCGAGTTCTTTTTTCTTGAAGCGGGGCATCCCTGCCCGCAGCCGCATAGGGAGCCGGGCTTTGATGTCCTTCAACGCCTTGGCGCGGGATTTCGCGAAGTCCCGGATGATCTGTTGCTGCGGCACGCTGCCACCAGCGCGCAGCCATCCATGCTCACCGCGCCATCCTGTGAGCATTTTGTCGAGACCGGCAGGTCCACACTTCTCTTTGGCCTTGTGGGCTGCCCTCGATTCGGCGACGCATTGGTTCCACACCCACCGGCACCGGTCCCACTCACCCAAGAGGGCGATACGGGCGGCAGACGACACGCGAAGCCGGAAGGCGTACCGGGCGTGCCCGCCCTCCCCGACCTCCACCAATACCGTCATGACGCCAACGTAAAGCCGAAGCCCGCCTCGCTCACTGGAACCCAGACGCCCCACCCGAACGAGTGACCGACCACCTCACCCACCGGCGATCCCTCAATCCCGACACCCTTCAGCTGCCGACGGTTGCCCTCAGCGCGATCGCGACGCCTCGGGGCGCAGGGGCTGGTGTTCCTCGGGCTGTTCGCGACGATCGCGGCCGTTGGCCGCCTGGAGTGCGGTCCGGGGGCGGCGGGCGGCCGCGCTGGCGGCTGCCTCGGCCCCGGTGGTGCCGGCCGGGCGGGGCAAGGGCGGCGGGGTGCCGGCCGCGGTGACTCCCGAGCAGCAGGAGGTCATGCGCAAGCTGGGCGGCGTACTGCCCCTGCTGTCGTTCGGGACGCTGATCACGGCTGCCGTGGTGCCGCTGGCCGCAGGGCTCTACCTGCTGACCACCACCGCCTGGACGGTGGCCGAGCGGGTCTGGCTCCAGTACCGCAAGGAGCGGGCGGAGCGGGCCGGGCAGGCCGAGCAGCCGGCGGGGGCGGGGGCGCGTGGAGGCGTGCGTTCCAGTCTGTGAACAGGGTCTTGCGGATTGGGTGGACATCTTGGAGGATCGACCAAATCCTCCGATGGCCGCAACCCATCGGCCGGCCCTGGGCACGCCCATGGGCCGACCACCCACGACCACGGGAGAATGCCCATGAAGCTGCTGCGTGTCGGACCCGTAGGGTCGGAACGTCCCGCACTGCTCGACCGGGACGGGACCCTGCGTGACCTGTCCGGCCTGATCACGGATGTGGACGGCGGCCTGCTCGCCGACGACTCCGTGCTGACCCGGGTACGGGACGCGGCCGAGTCCGGTGAGCTGCCGGTCCTGGGCGCCGAAGGCCTGCGCATCGGTGCGCCGGTCGGCCGCATCGGCAAGGTCGTGGGCATCGGCCTGAACTACTTCGGGCACGCGGCCGAGATCGGCGCGGAGCCGCCGGCCGAGCCGATCCTGTTCCTCAAGGCGCCGGACACCGTGGGCGGCCCCGACGACACCGTGCTGATCCCGCGCGGCAGCGTGAAGACCGACTGGGAGGCCGAGCTCGGCGTCGTCATCGGCAGCACCGCCCGCTACCTGGACTCCGCCGAGCAGGGGCTCGCCCACGTCGGCGGCTACGTGCTGGTCAACGACGTCTCCGAGCGCGAGTTCCAGATCGAGCGCGGCGGCACCTGGGACAAGGGCAAGAACTGCGAGACCTTCACCCCGCTCGGCCCCTGGCTGGTCACCGCGGACGAGATCCCGGACCCGCAGGTCCTGGACGTGAAGCTGTGGGTCAACGGCGAGCTCAAGCAGGACGGCAACACCTCGGACCAGATCTTCCCGGTCGGTGAGGTCGTCAGGTACCTGAGCCACTTCATGACCCTGTACCCGGGCGATGTCATCGTCACCGGTACGCCGGGCGGCGTGGCCATGGGCCAGCCGGAGCCGAAGCCCTACCTGCGGGCCGGTGACGTCGTGGAGGTCGAGATCGAGGGTCTCGGCCGCCAGCGCCAGGAGTTCAAGGGCGCGTAGCCGGCACCCGTACGGGCGTGGACAGGGGCGGGGCTGCCACCGGCAGCCCCGCCCCTTCCGTGTGCGTGCGCGGGGTGCTCAGCCCCCGGCCGGCATGCGGCGACGCCGGAGCAGGCACAGGTACGCCGGTCCGCCGAGCAGGTGCGGCGGTCCGCCGAGGCGGGCCACCGCCCGTACCGCGGATTTCACTCGGAGCCGGACGCCGTGGCGGGAATCTCCACCACCACGCCCTCCTGGGACGACCGGCGGGCCGCCTCCAGTACGTCGAGGCAGTGCGCGGCCTCGAGCGCCGTCACGGGCGCCGGCCCGCCCGTGCGCAGCGCGGCCTCCACCGCCGCGTAGTACGCGGGGTAGTCGCCCGGCTCCGTCGGCACCGGGATCCCGCCGCCGGTCAGCGGGGACTCCCCGGAGCCCAGCCGCCCCCACAGGTGCGGGGGTTCCTCGCCCCAGGGCATGACGCCGTCCGGCCGCAGCCCGTCCCGAAGGGCGCCCTCCTGCGGGTCGAGGCCGTACTTCACGTACCCGGCGCGGGAGCCCAGGACGCGCATCCGCGGTCCCAGCTGGGCGGTGGTCGCACTGACGTAGAGGTGGGAGCGGATCCCGTTCGCGTGGGTGAGGGCGATGAAGGTGTCGTCGTCGGTCTCGGCGTCGGGGCGGCGCACATCGGTCTCCGCGTAGACCCGTACTGCCGGGCCGAACAGCACGAGCGCCTGGTCCACGACGTGGCTGCCGAGGTCGTACAGCAGGCCGCCGATCTCCTCGGGGGCGCCCGACTCGCGCCAGCCGCCCTTCAGCTGCGGGCGCCAGCGCTCGAAGCGGGACTCGAAGCGCTGGACCTCGCCGAGTTCGCCGTCGGCGAGGAGGCGGCGCAGGGTGAGGAAGTCGTTGTCCCAGCGGCGGTTCTGGAAGACGGAGAGGAAGGTTGCGCTGCGCTCCGCGAGGTCGGCGAGCGCGCGGGCCTCGGCGGCCGTGGCGGCGAGCGGCTTGTCCACGACCACCGGGATGCCGGCTTCGAGCGCGGTGGTGGCGAGCGGGACGTGTGTCCGGTTGGGGGAGGCGATCACGACCAGATCGAGGTCCCTGTCCCACAGTTCGGCGGCGGTGGGGACGACGTGCACACCGGGGAACTCCGCGCGGACCTGGGCCTGGCGGTCCGGATCGGAGGTGACGACGGTGTCGAGGGCGAGCCCGTCCGTGGCGGCCACGAGGGGGGCGTGGAAGACGGAACCGGCGAGTCCGTAGCCGATGAGGCCGACGCGCAGGGGGGCGGGAGCGGGGGAGGCGGGGGAGCCGGGGGAGGCGGGGGCGGAGGTGCTCATGGAGACCACTTTGGCAACAGTGTTGTCAAAGTGCAAGGAAGGTGGACAATGGGCTTGTGAACAGCAGGAGTGGGGACGGGCGCGGCGGGGTGAACCTGCCGGCGCTGCGCGGGCACAACGAGGCGCTGATGCTGGATCTGCTGCGCGGCGCGGGCCCGGCAGGTCTGGGCCGCGCCGAACTCGCGGCCCGTGCGGGGCTCACCCCGCAGGCCGTCAGCAAGATCACGGCCCGGCTCGCCGCGGACGGGCTGATCGCCGAGGCCGGCCGCGCCGCGTCCACCGGCGGCAAGCCACGCACCTTGCTGCGTCTGATTCCGGAGGCGCGTCACGCGGTCGGCGTGCACATGGACCGCGACGAGCTCCGGGCGGTACGGGTGGACCTGGCGGGGCGTGTCGTCGCCGAGAGCCGGGGCCCGCTGGACTTCGGGGCCGGGCCGGAGGCGGCGGTGGAGGCGGTCGTACGGGCGGTCGCGAGGGTCAAGGACCCGACCGGGCTGCCGCTCCTGGGCGTCGGAGTGGCCGCGCCCGGGCCGCTCGATTACCGGGCCGGGGCGATGGGGCGGGTCACGGGATACCCGAGCTGGAAGAGCTTCCCGCTGCGGGGAGTGCTGGAGGGCAGGCTGGGCCTGCCGGTGCTGCTGGACAAGGACACGAACGCCGGTGCGGTGGCGGCCGCGGGGGCGTGGCTCCGGGCGGCTTGGCCGGATGCGGATGCGGATGCGGATGCGGATGCCGGTGCGGGTGTGGGTGCGGGTGCTTTTGTCGCTGCGGATGTCGGGGGTGGCGTGGGCGTCGGCTTGAGTGCCGGGGCTGGCGTGGGTGCCGGGCCGGGTGTGGACGCCTATGCCGGCGACGGGCCCCACACCTGTGTGTACCTGCACGTCGGGACCGGGCTCGGTGCGGGGCTGTGGCTGCGCGGCGGCGTCTACCGGGGTGCCCGCTCGGCGGCCGGGGAGTTCGGCCACCAGGTGCTGCTGCTGGACGGCCCGCCGTGCCGGTGCGGGGCGCGCGGCTGCGTGGAGGTGCTGTGCCTGGGGGCGGTGGCCCGAGGCGAGCTTTCCGAGGCGGCGCGGATCCTGGGCGAGGCCGCGGCCAATCTGGTCGCGCTGCTGGATGTGGACCGTGTGCTGCTCGGCGGGCGCGTGGTGGCGGCGGCGCCGGACGTGTTCGTGGCCGAGGTCGGAGCCGTTCTCGCGGCCCGGGCGCTGGATCCGGCACGGCCGGTGGTTGCGCTGGCGGGGGCGGGTGTGGCGGAAGGGGCGGCGGAGATGGCGCTGGCGCCGTTGTTCGGGCGGGCGGGGTGACGTGTGCCGGTGGCCCGGTGGCCCGGTGGCCCGGGTGCGGCGCCGTTGCCGGGGGCGCTGCCCCCGGACCCCCGCGCCTCAAACGCCGGCGAGGCTGAAAGAGCGCCTCAAGCGCCGGCGGGGCTGAAAGAGCGCCTCAAACGCCGGCGGGGCTGGAGGGCGCCTGAAGCGTCGGCGGGGTTGGGCCGCGGGGCTGGAGTGGGTGGCTTGACCGATGTGGCAATCGGGCGTAAACCAGAACAACTCAGGCGTGGCTCCCCGCGGGGGTTCGCGCAGGGGTGGCAGGGTGCGGGCAGGGCCGGGGGGATTGTCACCTGGTCCGATCATTGTCCCGTCCGGCGAGCAGCGAAGGTCTTCCATGCGACTGCGCAAAGCCCTTGCCCTCACCGCCGTCCTCTCCGCGGCCCTGGTCACCGCCACCGTGCCCGCCACCGCCGTCGCGGACATCGGTGCGGGCGGCGGCCGGCCCGCGCCCGCGCTGCCCTCCCGTACCCAGGCCGTCTGCGGCGACGGGAAGAGCCCCGCCTTCCCCATCGGGGCGCGCATCCGCGGCGGTCCGGCCGTGTACCGCACCGGCGCCGGGGCGCAGACCTGGTACCTGGACCTGACCAACACCACGAACTCCGAGTGCACCGACATCCACCCGATCGTCGTCTTCACCGACAAGGCCCGCACCCTGCGCCCCGCCCACCTGCGCATGGAGTTCGACGCCCCGGGCGGCACCTTCCCTGTCAGCCTGGAGCGCAGCGACCGCGACGAGATCATCGCCGTCTTCGACGGCGGCGACGCCTTCCCCGGTTTCGCCGTCGGCCCCGGCGGGTCCCTGACCGTCAAGGTGGGCCTCTCCTTCGCCCCCGACGCCCCCGTCGGTGAGGTCGTCGCCGACGCCGCCCTCGTCCAGCGCAAGGGCGACGACGGCGACTGGATCGGCGAGGCGGGCGGCTACCAGTTCTCCGTCGAGGGCCCGGCGGATCCCGTCGCGGCGGGCGCCCTCGCCCGGACCGGCCAGCGCGAGTGGGCGTACGGAGCCGGGGCCGTGGCCGCGCTCGCCACCGGCGGCGGACTCCTGCTGGGGGCCCGCCGGCTGCGCCGCTGCGCACGCTGAACGCTCCGGCCCGATCGGCAGGGCACCCCCCGGCCCCGTGGCCCCGGGGCGTCGGCAGCCCCGCATAGAGTCCCACCGTGGAAGAACAGACCCAGCGCCACCGCCCCGGTTCACCCGTGCGTTCCGGCATCCCCGAGCACGGCCGCATCCCCAAGTACTACGCCGTCAAGGCCCGGATCGCCGAGCTCCTCGACGAGCTCGGCGAGGGCGGCGCGCTGCCCACCGAGCGCGATCTCGCCGAGCGGTACGAGGTGTCCCGCGAGACCGTCCGCCAGGCCCTGCGAGAGCTGCTGCTGGAGGGCCGGCTGCGTCGTTCCGGCCGTGGGACCGTCGCCGCGGGGCCGAAGCTGGAGCAGCCGCTCTCCCTCGCCAGTTACACGGAGGGTGTGCGCCGCCAGGGCCGCCGTCCGGGCCGTCACCTCATCGGGCTGGAGCAGTTCCCCTGCCCGCCCGACGTCGCTCCCGGCATCGGGGCCGAACCGGGGGAGCCCGTATGGCACCTGGAGCGGGTCCTGCTGGCCGACGACGAGCGCGTGGGCCTCGAGAGCACGTACATCCGGGTGGCCCGGGCCCCTCGCCTGGACAGCGATTTCCCGCCCGACTCCTCCTTCTACGGATACCTCCGCGACCGTCTCGGCATCTCCTTCGGCGAGGCCGACGAGAAGCTGGAGACGGTCCTGGCGACCCCCCGCGAAGCCCTGCTGATCGGCACCCCGCCGGCGCTCCCCATGCTGCTCATCCACCGCTTCTCGCGGGACCAGGACGGCCGGCCGCTGGAACGGGTGCGTTCGCTCTACCGCGGCGACCGGTTCAGCTTCACGACCCGTCTGCGTGCCGAATAGCGCCGCACCGCAGTGCGGCGCGCCGCGCCGCGCCCACGGCGTCGAGCGGCGCAGCGATGTCCTGCCGTACCGGCCCATAAGGGGCGCGCTTGCATCACGAAACAGTAACGGGTCTAGTCCAAGTGTCGAGGCGTGTTCACCGTCGCGTTGCCGTACGGCCCTTCCCGGGTCACCGGACGAACCCACCGTTGTCGCCGTGAGAGTCATAGTCGTCGGAGGCGGCGTGGTCGGCACCATGCACGCCTGGCAAGCAGTGGAACGCGGCCACGAGGTCGTCCAGATCGAGCGAGAAGCGGAGGCCCGCGGCGCGTCACTGCGTAATTTCGGCCAGATCTGGGTCAGCGGACGGGCCGGGGGAGAGGAACTCGACACCGCCCTGCGGGCCCGCGAACTCTGGGAGCGCATCGGCGCGGAGGTGCCCGGCCTGGGCTTCCGCCCGAACGGTTCCCTCACTCCCGTCCGCACCCCGCGCGAACTCGCGGTCGCCGAGGCGGCCCTGGCCCGCCCGGACGCCGCCGCCCGGGGCTACCGGCTGGTCACCGCGGCCGAGGCGCGCGGGATCAACCCGGCCCTGCGCGGCGCGTTCGAGGCCGCGCTGTGGTGCGAACGGGACGCGGCCGTCGAGCCGCGCACCGCACAGCTCCACCTGCGCGAAGCTCTGCGCACGCGCGCCGCCGGCCGCTACACCTTCCTCACCGGTCGCGAGGTCCGCGAGGTGGTCGGCCCCGCGGCCGTCCGCGACGACCACGGCGACGTCCACCGCGGCGACGCGGTCGTCCTCGCCACCGGCGCCTGGCTGTCCGGGCTGGTCCGCGAACTGGTCCCCGACCTGCCCGTGCGCCGCGTCCGCCTC
Organism: Streptomyces sp. NBC_01232; assembly: GCF_035989885.1. GTDB lineage: Bacteria > Actinomycetota > Actinomycetes > Streptomycetales > Streptomycetaceae > Streptomyces. The sequence continues at coordinate 3,239,659 of NZ_CP108518.1, read as the reverse complement.
CAGATGATGCAGACCGACCCGCTCGGCGAACGCCTCACCACCTCGGTCGCGGACGCCGACAGCTTCCGCTACTACCCGGCCTACAAGTCCCCCGCCCTCGACGCCCTCAACGCCGGGCAGGAGCAGGCGCCGGTCGCCGCCGAGCACAGCATGCAGCTGCTGATGGTCCAGCGCCGGGACGGCGGACTGACCATCGGCGACACCCACGAGTACGAGCACCCCTTCGCCTTCGACACCCTCGAAGACCCCTACGAGCACGTCGCCGCCGTGGCCGAGTCCTTCCTGGGCCGCCCGCTGCCGAGGATCCGCCACCGCTGGGCGGGCGTGTACGCCCAGTGCACCGACACCACCCGCGTCGTCGACCGCCGGCAAGTGGCGAACGGCGTCTGGCTGGTGACCGGACCCGGCGGTCGCGGCATGACCTGCTCGCCCGCCATAGCCGAGACCACCGCGAACGAACTGGGCTGGTAAGTCAGATGAACGACCTGAACACCGCGCACAAGCTGATCGTCCTCGACATGGCCGGCACCACCGTCTCCGACGGTGGCCTCGTCGAGCGCGCCTTCGGGCGGGCCGCCGAGCGCCTCGGAGTCGAACCCGGCACCCCCGACCACGCCGCGAAGCTCCAGTACGTCCTCGACACCATGGGCGAGTCCAAGATCTCCGTCTTCCGCCACCTCTTCGGTACGGAGGAACTCGCCCGGCGCGCCAACTCCGCCTTCGAGGAGGCCTACGGGGAACTCGTCGACAGCGGTCTCGTCACCCCGCTCCCCGGCGCCCGAGCCGCGATCGAGCAGCTCCGCGCCGACGGCCGCACCGTCGCCCTGACCACCGGGTTCGCCCGGGTCACCCAGGACGCCATCCTCGACGCCCTCGGCTGGCAGGACCTCGCCGACCTCACCCTCTGCCCCGCCGACGCGGGCGGCCGCGGCCGCCCCTACCCGGACATGGTGCTGACCGCGTTCCTGCGCACCGGCGCCGTGGCCGACGTGAGCGACGTCGTGGTCGCGGGCGACACCGCCTACGACATGCTCAGCGGCCGCCGCGCCGGCGCCGGGATCGTGGCGGGCGTCCTCACCGGCGCCCACGACCGCGCCGCGCTCGTGCAGCACGGCGCGACCCACGTCCTGGCCTCCGTCGCCGAACTCCCCTCCCTCCTCGTGGAGTCACCGTGAGCGGGATCCGCTTCGACGGGGTCAGCGTCGCCTACGGCGGCAACACCGTCCTGGACTCCCTGGACCTGACCGTCGAACCGGGCGAGGTGATGGCCCTGCTCGGCCCCTCCGGCTCGGGCAAGACCACGGCCCTGCGCGCCGTCGCCGGCTTCGTACGGCCCCTCGCCGGCCGGGTGCTGATCGGCGGCCGCGACGTCACCGCGCTCCCGCCGCACAAGCGCGGCATCGGCATGGTCGTCCAGCAGTACGCGCTCTTCCCGCACATGCGGGTCGAGGACAACGTCGCCTTCGGCCTCAAGGCCCAGAAGGCCGCAAGGGCCGAGATCCCGGGGCGCGTCGCCGAGGCCCTGGAGATGACCGGCATGGCCGCCTACGCGAAGCGCCACCCGCGCGAGCTCTCCGGCGGCCAGCAGCAGCGCGTGGCCATCGCCCGGGCCCTCGCGATCCGCCCCGGCGTGCTCCTGCTCGACGAGCCGCTCTCCGCGCTCGACGCGCAGCTGCGCTCCGGGATGCTCGCCGAACTGGCCCGGCTGCACCGCGAACTGCCCGACGTATCGATTCTGTACGTCACCCACGACCAGGTGGAGGCGCTCACCCTGGCCGACCGGATCGCCGTCATGGACCGGGCCCGGCTGCAGGACTGCGGGACCCCGCAGGAGCTGTACCGGGCCCCGCGCACCGAGTTCACCGCCTCGTTCGTCGGCAACGCGAACCTGCTGCCGGTGACGGTGGCCGAGCGCGGCGCGGTCTTCGAGGGCCGGACGCTGGCCCTCGACCGCGGGCGCGCGGCGCCGGGTTCGACGGCCACCCTGTGCGTACGGCCGCACCTGCTCGGCCTCGGGGCCGGCCCCAACGCGCTGAGCGGCACCCTCGCCGAGGTCCAGTGGCGCGGCTCGACGCACCGGCTGTACGTGGACATCGGCGGCCACCGGGTGAAGGCGGACCTCCCCGAGCTGCGGGAGACTCCGGCGCCGGGGGACCGGGTCACCCTGCACTTCGAGCCGCGGGACGCGGTGCTGCTGGGGGCGGGGGTGTCCCGTGCCTGACGCCTCGCGGCGGGCCGCGCCCCGTACGGCCGTCGGCCCGCTCCGGGCCGAACCCCCACGGGGCTCCGCCCCGGACCCCGCGCCTCAATCGCCGGCGGGGCTGGGAGGGCAGGGCTCCGCGCCTCACACGCCGGCGGGGCTGAAAGATCGGGACCCCGCGCCTCACACGCCGGCGGGGCTGGACCGGCTGCGCGTGCCGGGCAGTCTGTGGGCTCTGCCGCCCGTGGTCGTGCTTGCGCTGGTGTTCCTGTATCCCCTCGCGCTGGTCGTCCAGCAGTCCCTCACCCCCGAGAACGGCGGCGGCGCCTTCGACGCGTACGCCTCCGTCTTCGCCTCGCAGAGCTTCCGCGAGGCCCTCGGCACCACCGTATGGCTGGCCGTCGGAGCCACCGCCGGCTGTCTCGTCCTCGGCTTCGCGCTCGCGCTCGTCATCGCCTTCGTGCCCTTCCCCGGGGCCCGCGCCGTCGCCAGGTTCATCGACGTCTTCCTCTCCTTCCCCTCCTTCCTCATCACCCTCGCCCTCCTCTTCCTCTACGGGACCGTCGGCATGGCCAACGGCCTGGTCACCGGCCTCACCGGCGCCGCCGAGGGGCCCTTCCACTTCCTCACCACTCCCTGGGGCGTCCTGCTCGCGGAGATCACGTACTTCACGCCCTTCGTGATGCGCCCGCTGCTCGCCGCCTTCTCCCAGCTGGACACCGCCCAGCTGGAGGTCGCCGCCGGCCTCGGCGCCCGGCCCGCCCGGATCGTCCGGCAGGTGATCCTGCCCGAGGCCCTCCCCGCGCTCGCCGCCGGCGGCAGCCTCGTGCTGGTCATGTGCCTCAACGAGTTCGGGATCGTCCTGTTCACCGGCGCCAAGGACGTCACGACCCTCCCGATGCTCATCTACGGCAAGGCCATCCTCGAATCCGACTACCCGGCCGCCTGCGTGGTCGCCGTCGTCAACATCGCGATCTCCGTCGGACTCTTCGGTCTCTACCGGGTGGTGGGCAAGCGTGCTGGTGCGTAGCAAGAGCGGCCGCTGGGCCGCCTGGGGCCTCTTCGGCCTCCTCTTCCTTCCGCTGTTCGCCCTGCCCCTGCTCGTCGTGGTGGCCGCGTCCTTCTCCACGCACTGGTCCGGGGCCCTCCCCTCCGGCCCGACCACCGCGAACTACGCCGCCGCCGTGCGCGGCGAATCCCTCCGGGCCCTCACCACCAGCCTGGTCACCGCCGTCGCCGCCAGCCTCCTTGCGCTCACCGTCGGCACCTGGGCCGCGCTGGCCGGCGCCGCGCTGCGCAAGCGGGGCAGGCGACTGCTGGACGCGCTGTTCATGCTGCCCGTCGCCGTGCCGTCCGTGGTCGTCGGCCTCGCCGTGCTCGTCGCCTTCAGCCGGCCGCCCGTCCTGCTCAACGGCACCGGCTCGATCGTCGTCCTGGCGCACACGGTCCTCGTCACGGCGTTCGCCCACCAGTCGGTCTCGGCGGCGATCGTACGACTCGACCCCGCGTACGAGCAGGCGGCGGCCTCCCTGGGCGCCCGTCCCGCGTACGTCCTGTGGCGGGTCAGGCTCCCCCTCCTGCTGCCGTCCCTCACGGCCGCGGCCGGTCTCTGCTTCGCCCTGTCCATGGGCGAGCTGAGCGCCACGATGATGCTCTACCCGCCGGACTGGATGCCCCTGCCCGTCCGCATCTTCACCGCCACCGACCGCGGTTCGCTCTTCAGCGGCTCCGCCGTCGCCGTGGTCCTGATGGCCACCACCCTGCTGGTCCTGCTGGCCGTCTCCCGCGTTCGCACCAGGGCCTCCTACCGCTGAACCCCGTACGCCCACCCCACCCCCGCCGACTCCCTTTCCCCGTAAGGAAGTTCCATGACCGGCAAGAGATTCCTCCGCACCGCCCTCGTCCTCACCGGCAGCCTCGCCCTCGCCGCCCCCCTCACCGCCTGCGGAGGCTCGCCCTCCGCCGACTCCCGGGCCGGCGAGAAGGTCGTCACCGTCTACAGCGCCGACGGCCTCAAGAGCGAGAAGGGCGACGGCTGGTACGACAAGGTCTTCGCCGACTTCACCAGGAAGACCGGCATCGAGGTCAAGTACGTCGAGGGCGGCTCCGGCGAGATGGTGCAGCGCGCCGTCCGCGAGAAGACCAACACCCAGGCCGACGTACTGATCACCCTGCCGCCCTTCATCCAGCAGGCCGACGGCAAGGGCCTGCTCCAGTCCTACGTGCCGCAGGGCTCCGACAAGGTCAACGGCGCGGACAAGTCCCCCGACGGCAGGTGGACCTCGGTCGTCAAGAACTACTTCGGCTTCGTCTACAACAAGAAGGAGCTCGCCGAGGCGCCCAGGACCTGGGAGGAGCTGCTGGACGCCAAGTACAAGGGAAAGCTGCAGTACTCCACCCCGGGCGTCGCGGGCGACGGCACCGCCGTGCTCATCAAGTCGATGCACGACTTCGGCGGCAAGGAGCCGGCGATGGAGTACCTGAAGAAGCTCCAGGCCAACAACGTCGGCCCGTCCTCCTCCACCAGCAAGCTCGCGCCCAAGACCGACAAGGGCGAGCTGCTCGTGGCCAACGGCGACGTGCAGATGAACTTCGCGCAGTCCAGGTCCATGCCGAACCTCGGCATCTGGTTCCCGGCGAAGGAGGGCGGCAGGCCCACCAGCTTCGCCCTGCCGTACGCGGCCGGCCTCGTCGACAAGGCCCCCCACACCGAGAACGGCAGGAAGCTCCTCGACCACCTGCTCAGCGAGCAGGCCCAGCAGCTGGTCATCGGGGTCGGGGGCGGCTTCCCGGCGCGCACCGACGTCAAGCCGACCGACGCCAACGCCGTCGAGCTCACCAGGATCATGACGGGTGTGGAGATCTTCGAGCCGGACTGGGCCGACATCGGCAAGAACCTCACCGGTTACGTCGATGCGTGGAAGTCGGCAACCGGAAGCTGACCGGTTACTTCCTGGCCACCCAGGAACGGCAGAGTGACGCTTGCATAACCGGTCTGGACCGAGGACCTCACCCTCGGCCCGGACCCGGCACCTGCGCAATGCCCCCGCTCCGTCCGCCGCTCACTTGCTCCCAGGAGGAGTACGTGTCCCCTGTTCTGCCCGGACGTCGTGCCGTCGCCGCGACCGCCGTCACCTCCGCCCTGATCGCCGCCACCGTGGCGGCCACCCCCGCAGGCGCCGCCGGCGCGGCGGCCAACACCGACAAGGTCCTCGTCATCGGCATCGACGGCGCGGTCCTGGACCGCGTCAAGGCCGCGAACGCGCCGAATCTGAACGGCCTGATGGCCCAGGGGCTGACCGCCCGCAGCACCCTCTACGCGAGCCCCATGGCCGCCACTTCCTCCGGCCCCGGCTGGTCCACCATCGCCACCGGCGTCTGGCCCGACAAGCACGGCGTGAAGGACAACTCCTTCACCGGCAAGAACTACACCGCCCACCCGGACTTCCTGACCCGCATCGAGAACGCCCGGCCGGAGCTCAACACGTACGCGGCCGCCGACTGGGAGCCCATCACCTCCACCGACCAGAACGGCCCGATCTTCTCCCCGAAGGTGGACAAACGACTCTCCCTCAAGGGGGACCGCGACGGCTACCGCAACGAGGACCCGAAGATCGCCGCCGCGGCCGAGGCCGAACTGCGCGACCGGAACCCGGACGCCGCCTTCGTCTACCTCGGCGAGATCGACGCGGCCGGTCACTCCTACGGCGCCGCCAGCCAGCAGTACCTCGACACCGTCGCCCGCGTCGACGTCCTGGTCGGCCGGCTCCTCACCGCGGTCCAGAACCGCCCGACGTACGCCCAGGAGAACTGGAAGGTCCTGGTCACCACCGACCACGGCCACACCGACTCCGGCGGCCACGGCGGCTCCACCATCCAGGAGCGCGGCACCTTCGTCATCGCCAGGGGCGCGGGAATCCCGGCCGGCTCGGTACGCGAGGACGTGAAGCTGGTCGACGTCGCCGCCACCGCGCTCGCGCAGGTCGGCGTCGGCGCCCCCGGCCTCGACGGCGTACCGCTGAACGCCCCGGACAGCGACCCCTTCGACACGCTGCGCCCGAACCTCCGGGCCCGCGTGGACGAGACGGGCATCCCGGCCGGCGTGAAGGGCTTCACGCACACCCCGCCCGCCGGCTGGTCCGTCGACAACTCGAAGATGGGCACCGGCGGTGTCACCGAGTGGGCCGGCTGGGCCTTCGCCACCGACGAGTTCTGGAGCCAGTCGCAGCGCGACCAGTGGCGCGAGCTGAACGTCCGCTCCCGTGACGTCTTCGCCGTCGCCGACTCCGACGAGTGGGACGACAAGAGCCACACCGGCACCTTCGACTCCACCCTCATCACTCCCAAGTGGGCGGTCACCGGCGGCAGTACGCGGAATCTGACCTTCCGGACCCACTACCGCCAGGAGGCCGGCCAGACCGCCCAGGTCCTGGTCTCCTACGACGGCGCCGCCCCGACCGTGGTGAAGTCCTACACCGCCGACGCCGTCGCCAGGTCCGAGTCCCTCGCCCTCCAGGTCCCGGCCGGCGCCACCGACGTCCAGATCCGCTTCCGCTACAGCGGCAACAACAACTGGTACTGGACCGTCGACGACGTCCGCCTCGGCTGATCCGCCCCGGCTGATCGCCCCCCGTGGTCCGGGCTGTGGACGGCAGGGACGTCCGCAGCCCGGCCCGGATAGGGTGGTACAGACCAGAGGTCGCAGGTCACCGAGAGCGGAGAACAGTCCCGTGGCAGAGCGCAAGCCGATCGAATCCTGGCTCACCGACATGGACGGGGTCCTCATCCACGAGGGCACCCCGATCCCTGGCGCCGATGCCTTCATCAAGCGGCTGCGCGAGTCCGGCAAGCCCTTCCTGGTGCTGACCAACAACTCGATCTACACCCCCCGCGACCTCCAGGCCCGGCTGCACCGGATGGGCCTGGACGTTCCCGTCGAGAACATCTGGACCTCGGCGCTGGCCACCGCGAAGTTCCTCGACGACCAGCGGCCGGGCGGCACGGCGTACGTCATCGGTGAGGCCGGTCTGACCACCGCCCTGCACGACATCGGCTACATCCTGACCGACCACGAGCCCGACTACGTGGTCCTCGGCGAGACCCGGACGTACAGCTTCGAGGCGATGACCAAGGCGGTCCGGCTGATCAACGCGGGCGCGCGCTTCATCTGCACCAACCCCGACGAGACCGGCCCCTCCACCGAGGGCCCGCTCCCGGCCACCGGCGCGGTCGCCGCACTGATCACCAAGGCGACGGGCAAGAAGCCGTACTTCGCCGGCAAGCCGAACCCGCTGATGATGCGGACCGGCCTGAACGCCATCGGCGCGCACTCGGAGACCAGCGCGATGATCGGCGACCGGATGGACACCGACGTGCTGGCCGGTCTGGAGGCGGGCATGCAGACCTTCCTCGTCCTCACCGGTCTGACCACCGAGAAGGACACGGAGAAGTTCCCGTTCCGCCCGACGAAGACGGTCGCCTCGATCGCGGACCTGGTCGACCTGGTCTGACGCGCACCGCCCGTCGCGTGTGGCGTACGGCCGAACGGGCCTACCGCGTTTGGGGCGTACGGCCGACACGTACGGCGCCGCTCCGGATGCGCGGCGGCGCGGCGCGCGTGAATCTCCTTGTCGAGGAGGTTCATCATGCGCAGTGTTCCGATCGCTGTCCGCGCCACCGCGATGGCCGTCACCCTGGCGGCATTCTCGGCGGTGACCGCGCCGATCGCCCTCGCGGGCGAGGAGGACCGCGGTGGCCGCGGAGACCGCGGCAGCATCACGGTCGACCCGAATCCGGCTCACCCCGGAGCGCAGGTCAAGCTGCGCGTCCAGGGTTGTGACGGCAACCGCGGATCGGCCAAGTCCGCCGCCTTCGTGTCGGACGTCGACCTCTACGGCCGGGACGGCGGCCGCAGCCCGCTCTACGGCGACGCGATGATCAGCTCGCACGTCTCGCCGGGCTGGCACTCCGTCCGGGTGATGTGCGACGGCCACGAGAAGATCAGCGGCTCGGTCCAGATCTCCCATTACCGCCCCTCGCACCACCCCAGTCCCATCTGGCCGGTCCACGCGGGCGGCGGCGGCATGGCCGCCGAACTCGCGGCGGATTCGGCCAAGAAGGACCACGATGCCGACGGCCCGGGGCTGCCGCACACGGTGATCGGCGCCATCCTCGCCGCCGTGGCCACCCTGGCCGTGGCGGGCCGGGCGCTGGCCCTGCGCCGCCGCCGCAGCGGTGAGTGAGGGCGGTGAGTGAGGACAGGGCCTCCTCCGGCGGCCGGCTGCTGACCTTCGCCGCCTGGGCGGTGCTGGTGCTCGGCCTGTGGCTGTGGGGCCGCCAGCTCACCGTGGCGCCCGCCCCGCCCGCGGGTCCGGCGGGCGGCACGGTGGGCCGGGGGCTGCCGGCCGCGCACGCGCCGCTGGCCGGGTCCCTGCCCCAGCGCGTCGACGTGCCCTCCATAGGCATCCAGGCTCCGGTGATCTCCCGGGACCTGGACAAGGACGGCGCGATCGACCCGCCCCCGTACGACCAGCCGGGCACGGTGGGCTGGTGGGGCCGGGGCACCCAGCCGGGGACGGCCGGGGCGGCGCTGATGGTGGGGCACGTGGACACCCGCTCGAAGCCGGCCGTGTTCTACGGCCTGAGCTCGGCGCAGCCGGGCGACAAGGTACGGGTGGTGCGGGCGGACGGTTCGGTCGCCGAGTTCACGGTCGAGGACGTACGGGTCTACGAGCGCGCGGCCTTCGACGCGCACAAGGCCTACGGCCAGCGGGTGCGCGGCCGTGCGGAGCTGAGGCTGGTGACCTGCGGCGGCACGTACGACAAGACGGCCAAGGAGTACACGGCGAACGTGGTGGTCTCCGCCTACCTGACGGGTGTGGGAGCCCGCCCGGGCGAACCGGGCACCGCAGCCTGAGCAGATACGAGCAGGCCTGAGCAGGCCTGAGCGAACTTGCTCGGGTCGGACCGGAAACGAAGAAGCCCCCCGCAGCTTTCGCTGCGGGGGGCTTCCTCCGTCTGTGCGCCGCCAGGGACTCGAACCCCGGACCCGCTGATTAAGAGTCAGCTGCTCTAACCAACTGAGCTAGCGGCGCTTGCTGACAGAGAAAACTCTACCCCACGTCCGGGGGTGCCCGTGACCAGCCACGCCCACCTTGTCCGATTAACCCATGTTTGGGGGGTTTATCGTGCACGATATGTCTGCGCGTGCCGCATCTGATGCTCTATCAGGTGCGGCTCCCGCCGACCAGTGGACGAGTGGACGAGCAGGGGAGTGGACGGAACCGCATGACGATGCAGCCTCCGACGCATGTGCAGATGCCGATGCCCGGTTTCGAGGAGTACGAGCCCGCGGGCGACTGTGCGTGCCGGGGCTGCGCCCAGCGCCGCCGCGCCCTCGCCCGGGCGCGGGCCATACCGCTCCGGGACGGGGGGCACCCGGCCGCACGCGGAGCCCGCCGGGCGCTGGTGCTGGCCACCGCCGCGGGAGTCGTCCTGGGCGGCGGGAGCATGACCGCGATGGCCGTCACCACCCCTGCTCCGGGGCCGGTGGCACTGGACGACCCGGGCTCCCCGCAGGGCGCCCGGACCCCGCTGCACGGCCCCAAGGGCGGTCCGGTGGGACAGCCCGGCGCTCCGGCCACGCCGGGCACCGTGCGCCGCATCGACCGCGCGACGATCATCAACCGGGCGAAGCTGTGGCTCGACGCCAAGGTCCCGTACAGCATGTCCGAGTACTGGACGGACGGGTACCGGCAGGACTGCTCGGGCTACGTCTCCATGGTCTGGAACCTCGGTACGAACGAGTGGACCGGCAGCCTCGACAAGTTCGCCACCAAGATCACCAAGGATGAGCTGCTGCCGGGGGACATGCTGCTCTTCCACAACCCGGCGGACCCCAACAACGGCTCGCACGTGGTCATCTTCGGTGGCTGGGTCGACGAGACGCACACGCACTACGTCGCCTACGAGCAGACGCGCCCGAACACGCGGAAGCTGGCCACGCCCTACGGGTACTGGGCGAACGCGACGAAGTACGTCCCGTACCGGTTCAACGGGGTGCCGGGCGGGATCCTGCCCGAGGCCCCGGGCGCCGAGCCGCCCGCGGCCGGCCCCAAGCCGGGGGACGCGAAGACCTTCCCGGGCGCGGACAAGTTCGGCCCCGGCGCCACGAACGACCACGTGGCCCAGCTCGGCCGGATGCTGATCGAGCGCGGCGCGTACCGCTTCTACCCCAAGGGGGTGGCCGACCGGACGTGGAGCGAGCACGACAAGCTCGCCACCGCCGCCTTCCAGCGCGCACAGGGCTGGACGGGTGCGGACGCCGACGGCATCCCGGGCACGCACACCTGGAAGCTGCTGGTCGAGAAGCAGGGCAAGAACATCCCGCCGACGGTGGCGGGCGCGCCGGGACCGGGCGGGGTACGCGCCTTCCCGGGTGCCGCGGTGTTCCGTCCGGGCATGTCGCACGAGGCCATCAAGGCCCTCGGCCGGCAGCTGGTGAAGAAGGGCTTCGGCAAGTACTACACATCCGGTCCGGGCCTGCGCTGGAGCGAGGCCGACCGCCGCAACGTCGAGGCGTTCCAGCGTGCGCAGGGCTGGACCGGCGCCTCGGCCAACGGCTACCCGGGCCCGGAAACCTGGCGCCGGCTGTTCGCATGACGGAGGTAACGATGTTCCCCACGCGCACCACCTCGACGACGGGCACCTTCCGAGTGCCGCCGCTGGCCGCCCCGGTGGCGGTCCGGGCGGCCGATCCCGCGCCGGCCCCCGCTCCCGCGCCCGAGCCCGCCCTGGCACCCGCCGCTCAGCCGGTGTGGGCCGCGGAGCCGGCGCAGGAACACGCGGCCGTGGCGGTGGCCGTCGCCGCGCCGCGCGAGGCGACCGAGCCCGGCCCCCCGCCGGCCCTGGTGGGCAGCGCCGCCGCTGCCGAGCACGCGGTCGCCGCCGAGACCTCCTTCGGCTGGGCCGCGTCCCAGGCCGCACGCCCCGGCCCCGAGCTGCCGCACGGGTGGGAGGTGCCGGCCGCCCGGGCCCACCCGTACGACGAGGGGGACCAGGGCGCCGGCCTCCCGGCCACCGCCTCCCTGGACATCCCGCACCCGCAGGAAGCGGAGGCCCACACCGGAGTGGCCACCCTGCGCCTGCGCACCGCCGAGGCCGAGGCCCGCCGCGCACCGGAAACCACGGTCGAGGCGGAGGCGGAGGCGGAGGCGCAGGCGCAGGCCGAGGCCGTGGCCGACGCCCGAGCCGAAGCGGAGGCCGACGCCCGAGTCGATGTCGATGTCGAAGCCGAAGCCGTCGCCGTCGCTGTGCCCGCACCCGAAGCCGAACCCGACACGGGCACCCGCACCGGCACCGCCATCGGCACCGCGCCCGAACCGGTGGACGCGGCCGCGCCGCTCTCCGGCGTCCCCGGGCCCGGACCGGTCGAGATCGTCGCCCGGGCGGTGGCGCGCGGCCTGGACGAGGGCGGCGCGCCGGAGCTCCCCCGCGCCGGAGCCCACCGGGGCACCTCGGTCGTCGAGGTGCCGGTACACCTCCCGTTCCGCAGCACGCGGCCGCGCCCGACCGCGGCCGCGCCCGGGCCCGTCTCCGCGGCCACCGCACCCGCCGCCCGCGCCTCCCGGCCCGCCCCCGGCCGCCGCGTCCCCCGCGGCGACGACCGGCTCCGCGAGCACCGCGGCCCGGTGCTGCCCGGCTGGGTCGGCGTGGCCGTCGGCGGGATGGCCCTGGCCGGCTGCGTGGCCGTGCTCTGGCGGGCAGGGGTCGTCCCCGCCCCCTTCGTGGCCGCCTTCGGCGCGGCCCCCCGCGCCTACCAAGGCCTGCGCGCCACCCACTGGCCCCCGCTCGCCTTCCTCGGCATCGTCGCCCTCGTCGCGCTCGGCGGGCTCGGCCGGGCCCGCACCGGGCACGCCTGGGTGCTCACCCTCTTCGGCCGCTACCGCGGCACGGTCCGCCGTACCGGCCTGACCTGGGTGAGCCCCCTCCTGCTGCGCCGCCGGGTCGACGTACGGCTGCGTCACTGGCGCAGCGACCCGATGCCCGCCGTGGACTCGGGCGGTCTCGCCCTCCAGGTCGTCGTCCAGGTCGTCTGGCAGGTCAGGGACACCGCACGGGCCACCCTCGCCGTCGAGGACCACACCGAGTACCTCGCCGAGCAGGTCGAGTCGGCGATGGCCCGCGTGCTGTCGCAGCTGCCCGCGGACGCCTTCCACGAGGACGCCCCGACCCTGCGCGACGCCGAGGCCGTCGGTGACGCGCTGACCCGGATGCTGGCGGCCGAGACCGAGGCCGTCGGTATCGAGGTGTTCTCGGCCCAGCCGACGCGGATCGAGTACGCGGCCGAGGTGGCCGACGCCATGCGCCGCCGCCGGGTCGCGGCGATCGACGCCAAGCACCGGGACACCGTGCTGACGTCGGTGGTGGACGCGGTGGACGACACCGTCCACCGGCTGACCTCGCGCGGGCTGGTCGAGCTCGACGACTATGAGCGCAAGGCGCTGGTGAAGGACCTCACGGTCGCCTTCTACACGGGCCGCTCGGAGTAGGGGAGCGGCAGGGGGGTCCGGCAGCGGTCCGGCGGTGATTCAGCGCCAGTCGGCGGTAGTCCAGCGGTACGGGAACGGGTGGCCGGAAGTGACCGGACCACCCGTTTTCCCATTGGTATGGACATGGCCAACTCTCGTCAATAATCTGGGACTTGGTCTAGACCTGAATCCCCACACGCGCGCGCTCTCACCGAACTCCCCCCACGTTCAAGGAGCATCATGCGTCCCATCCGCATGCCCAAACGGACCGGCGTCGCCACGCTCGGCCTCGGCCTCGTCGCCGGAATCACCCTCCTCGGCGCCCCCAGCGCCAGCAGCCACGGCTACACCGACACTCCGATCAGCCGCCAGAAGCTCTGCGCCAACCGCACCGTCTCCGACTGCGGGGCGATCCAGTGGGAGCCGCAGAGCGTCGAGGGCTTCAAGGGGTTCCCGGCCGCCGGCCCCGCCGACGGCAAGATATGTTCCGGCGGACTCCCGCAGTTCTCCGAGCTCGACAACGCCCGCGGCGGCGCCTGGCCCACCACCAAGGTGACCGGCGGGCAGAGCTACGGCTTCCGGTGGCAGTTCACCGCCAACCACTCCACCACCGACTTCAAGTACTACGTCACCAAGAACGGCTGGACCGGCACCAGGGCCCTCACCCGCGCCGACCTCGAACCGCAGCCCTTCCTCACCGTCGCCTACAACGGCGCCCGCCCCGCCATGACCACCGTCCACCAGGGAGCCATGCCCAGCGGCAAGTCGGGCCGGCACCTGATCCTGGCCGTCTGGACCGTCAACGACACCCCGATGGCCTTCTACGCCTGCTCCGACGTTCAGTTCTGACGCTACGTCAGCTACCCTCCGGCGGCATGCGGACGACGACTGCACCCGACACCGTCGCGGAGCTCATAGCGCGCCAATGGGGCGATCACCGGCCCGGGCTGAAACACGAGGACGGCCTCCTCACCCGCCACCGGACCGCCCAGGAGGCCGCCGCGCGCGCCGCGCTCCTCGTCGACCTCATGCCTCCGGGGGCCGAACCGCACCTCGGGATCCTGCTCGACAACACGCCCGAGTTCCCGTTCTGGCTCGGCGCGGCGGCCCTCGCCGGGGCCGCCGTCGCCGGGATCAACCCCACCCGGCGCGGCCCCGAGCTGGCCCGCGACATCCTGCACACCGACTGCCGGATGCTGATCACCGAGCCCGCCCACCTGCCGCTGCTGCGCGGCCTCGACCTGCCCGGCGTACGCATCCTGGTCACCGGAACCGAGGAGTACGAGGCCCTCCTCGCCCCCTACGCCGCCGCCGAGCCCGGCGAAGCCGCCCTGCGCACCCCGGCCCCCGACTCCCGCCTCCTGCTCTACTTCACCTCCGGCTCCACCGGCGCCCCCAAGGCCGCCATCTGCACCCAGGGCCGGCTCGCGGCCGCCGGATCCGCGCTGGCCCGCCAGTTCTCCGTCACCCCGGACGACGTCCACTACATCTGCATGCCGCTCTTCCACGGCAATGCCGTCATCGCCGACTGGCTGCCGGCGCTCGTCGGCGGGGCCCCCGTGGCCCTGCGCCGCCGCTTCTCGGCCTCCGCGTTCCTGGACGACGTACGGGCCTACGGGGCGACGTACTTCACCTACGTCGGGCGGGCGATCCAGTACCTCCTGGCCACCGAGCCCCGCCCCGACGACCGCAGCCACACCCTTCGGCTCGGCTTCGGCACCGAGGCCGGGGCGGTGGACGCGGCCCGCTTCGCCGAGCGCTTCGGCGTCCGGCTGGTGGAGGGCTACGGCGCCACGGAGGGCGGCGCCTCCGTCCAGCGCACCCCGGACACCCCGCCGGGCGCCCTGGGCCGGGCGGGCGCGGGGGACGACCTGGCGGTCATCGACCCGGCCACCGGTGAGCCGTGCCCGCCCGCGGTCCTGGCGCCGGACGGCCGCCTGCTCAACGGCTCGGAGGCGATCGGCGAGCTGGTCAACCGGGGCCGCAGCCTCTTCGAGGGGTACTGGCGCAACCCGGACGCGGAGGCCGACCGCACCCGCGACGGCTGGTACTGGACCGGGGACCTCTTCTTCCGTGACGCGGCGGGCTTCCTCTACTTCGCGGGCCGCACCGACGACCGGCTCCGGGTCGACAGCGAGAACCTGGCCGCCGCGATGATCGAGAACATCCTGGCCCGCTGGCAGGACGCGGCGGCGGTCGCCGTCTACGCCGTCCCGGACGAGGCGGCGGGGGACCAGGTCATGACGGCGCTCGCCCTCCGGGAGGGCGCGGTGTTCTCCCCGGAGGCCTTCGGGGCCTTCCTCTCCCGCCAGCCGGACCTGGGCACGAAGATGGCCCCGCGCTACGTCCGGATCGTGGCTTCCATGCCGACCACGGCGACGAACAAGATCCACCGGGCCGCCCTGCGCCGCGAGGGCTTCCGCTGCGAGGACCCGGTCTGGCACGGCGCCCCCGCCGGGGGCTACCACCGCCTGGACTCCGCCGCCCTGGCCGCCCTGCTCGCGGCGTACGAGTCCCACGGCCGTACGGACCTCCTGGCCCGCTGACGCCGCTCCCGGGGCGCCGCCCCGGGGCCCCGCGCACCTCCGCGGGTAATGGTTTTGAGCACCCCTGAGGACCGGGTAGTATTTTCTCTGTCAGCAGGCGCCGCTAGCTCAGTTGGTTAGAGCAGCTGACTCTTAATCAGCGGGTCCGGGGTTCGAGTCCCTGGCGGCGCACCTGTCCTTCGGGCGGTTTCCGGGTCACCGGGAACCGCCCGAAGTGTTTTCCGGGCCGGTGGGCCCGCCCCAGCCGGCCCGGCCCGCCCCGTCGGTCCCGCCCGTCCTAGAGCGTGAGCGACAGCAGCAGCGGCGCGGCCTTCCGGTTCAGGGTGTCCGCCGCGGCCCGCAGCCGGTGTGCGTGCTCGACCGGCATCGACAGCGCCAGGCAGCCCACCGAGGCCCCGGCCGTGATCGGAACCGCCGCGCAGACCGTGCCCACCGCGTATTCCTGCAGGTCGAGCATCGGCACGGTGGCCGGCTGGGCGTCCAGCTTGGAGAACAGGATCCGCTCGTTCACGATCGTCTTCGACGTGAGCCGGGCGATCTTGTGCCGGGACAGGTGGTCGCGCCGCCCGTTCAGGTCGAGCTGGGTCAGCAGGCACTTGCCGACCGCGCTGGCGTGCGCGGCGGAGCGGAAGTCGACCCACTCGTGCACCTTCGGGGTGCGGGGACTGTCCGCGAACTGCGTGATCCGGACCTCGCCGTCCACGTACCGGCTGATGTAGACGGCCGCGCCGACCGAGTCGCGCAGCCGGTCCAGCGTCTCCTGGAGCTTGTCCGTGAGTGCCTGCTGCCGGTCGATGCCCGAACCGAGCAGGACGAGGGAATCCCCTATGGCGTAAGCACCGTCGGACACCTGCAGGACATATCCCTCCCGGCGCAGCATGAGCAGCATCGGGGCGAGATGGACTGCGGGCAGGCCGGTCTCACGCGCGATCTGCACGTCCGTCACACCACCGGTGTGACGTGCGATCGTTTCGAGTACGCGTAGTGCGTACTGCACCGAGTGGAACGGCGCGGTCGGCTCGGGCTTCAGCGCCACGGTTTCCCCCTAGCAGGTTGTTACCGCTTGCCCTACCACGATAGCCATCAAGAGGCCCATGTGGAGCGCCTGTTGAGGAGATTGATGGCTCAATCAGGTCCATCTGCCTGGATCTACTCCAGTGGCATATGCCAAGGTCATGCGCTCCGCCTCCTGGCACCGGGAATGCCCGGTGGCCGTCCACGGTTCGAGTTCTTCGTACGGTGTCGCACTGATGTCGTGCACACAGGAGAGCGAAACGGGAGCAACGATGAGTGACGCAGGGGACGACCCGCGGGGCGGTACGAGCGGGGCCTCGAACGGGGAGGCGGACCGGAACCGGAATCCGCACGGGATCCGTGGCGCAGCCCACGGCCGGGCGACCGTACCGCTCTCGGTGCTGGACCTCGTCACCGTCGGCGCGGGAAGCACCGCCCACGCCTCCCTCCGTACCAGCGTGGAGATCACCCGCCTCGCCGAGGCCCGCGGATACCACCGCCACTGGGTCGCCGAACACCACTCCATGCCCGGCGTCGCCAGTTCCTCGCCCGCCGTGATCCTGGCCCACCTCGCCGCGCACACCTCCCGCATCCGGCTCGGCTCCGGCGGGGTCATGCTGCCCAACCACGCCCCGCTGGCCGTCGCCGAGCAGTTCGGCACCCTGGAGGCGATGGCCCCGGGCCGCATCGACCTCGGACTCGGCCGCGCCCCCGGCACCGACGGCCGGACGGCCGCCGCGCTGCGCGGACCCGGGCGGCTCGACGAGGCCGCGGACGAGTTCCCCCGGCGGCTCGCGGAGCTGACCCGCTTCCTCGACGACGACTTCCCCGACGGGCATCCGTACGCCCGCGTGCACGCCGTACCGGGCCCCGTCCAGGGCCCCGCCGGACGGCCGCCGCTGTGGCTGCTCGGCTCCTCCGGCTTCAGCGCCCGCCTCGCCGGAGAGCTCGGCCTGCCCTTCGCCTACGCCCACCACTTCTCGGCGGCCGGGACCGTCCCCGCGCTCGACCTCTACCGCCAGAGCTTCCGCCCCTCGGCCGTCCTGGACGCCCCCTACGCCGCCATCGGCGTCTCGGCGCTCGCCGCCGACACCGACGGGCAGGCCCGCGCCCAGGTACTGACGGGCGCCCTGTCGATGCTGCGCCTGCGCACCGGACGGCCCGGCCTGATCCCGACCCCCGAGGAGGCGGCGGCGTACGACTTCTCCCCGCCGGAGCGGGAGTTCGTGGACGGCTGGCTCGCGAACGTCGTGCACGGCACCCCCGACGAGGTCCGCACGGGGCTGGACGACCTGGCCGGTCGGACGGGTGCCGACGAACTGATGCTGACCTCCAACGCCCACAGCGGGTCGGCCCGGTTGCGCTCGTACGCGCTCGTCGCAGATGCGTACGGCATGCCCGAGGAGGCGCCCGCCGCCGATTGACGGCGTGCGAACGGGGTTTAGCTGGTTCATTGCCGAAACCTTGCGCGGAGCTGCCTGAAGGCAGCCTTAAACCGCTCGTCACCCGGGGTGGCGAGCGGTTTCTGATGTGCGCTCAGGTCTCTGACTTGGGGAAATATCGCCGGAATGGTCTAGTCCTTCTTTGGTCCGAACCATTGACGCGGTCATGCGGAGATCGCTATCACTGCTCTCACCCGAACCGCTTGACCGCCCCTCCCACCCCCACGGAGACAGTTCATGCACATCCGTAAACCCCTCATCGCTGCCGCCGCCACGGCCGCGCTGGCAGCCGGAGCGCTGGCCTCCTTCGCGGGACTCGGCACGGCCCAGGCCGCCGACGCCTCGGCCGGCGCCGCAGCGGGCGGCGTCCGTATCGCCTACTACGACCAGTGGAGCGTGTACGGCAACGCCTTCTACCCCAAGCACCTCGACACCCGCGGCATAGCGGGCAAGCTGGATGTCATCAACTACTCCTTCGGCAACATCCACCCCACCAACCTCACCTGTTTCGAGGCGAACAAGGCGGCGGGCGACGACAACAACCCCAACGCCGGTGACGGCGCGGGCGACTCGTATGCCGACTACCAGAAGTCCTTCAGTGCCGCGGACAGCGTCAGCGGGGTCGCCGACAAGTGGGACCAGCCGATCGTCGGCGTCTTCAACCAGTTCAAGCAGCTGAAGGCCAAGTACCCCCACCTGAAGATCAACATCTCGCTGGGCGGCTGGACCTACTCCAAGTACTTCAGCGACGCGGCGAAGACCGACGCCTCCCGCAAGAAGCTCGTGTCCTCCTGCATCGACCAGTACATCAAGGGCAACCTGCCGGTCGAGGGCGGCTACGGCGGCCAGGGCGTCGCCGCGGGCATCTTCGACGGCATCGACATCGACTGGGAGTACCCGGGCTCGTCCGGCGGCCACCTCGGCAACCACTACGCCCCCGAGGACAAGCAGAACTTCACGCTCCTGCTCAAGGAGTTCCGCGAACAGCTCGACGCCTACGGCCAGGCCAACGGCGGCAAGAAGTACATGCTGACCTCGGCCCTCCCGGCCGGCCAGGACAAGATCAAGTACATCGAGACGGACAAGATCGGCGCGTACCTCGACTACGCGAACATCATGACGTACGACATGCACGGCGCCTGGGACAGCGACGGCCCGACGTACCACCAGTCCCCGCTCCACTCCCCGGCGGGCGACCCGACCGACCCGATCGCGCCGGGCACCCAGAAGTACAGCATCGACAACGCCATCGACTCCTGGATCGACGGCAACCCGGCCTACGGCATCACCGGCGGCTTCCCCGCCAACAAGCTGACGCTGGGCTACGAGTTCTACTACCGCGGCTGGAAGGGCGTCCCCGCCGGGGCGAACAACGGCCTCGCCCAGTCCGCGACCGGCGCCTCCGGCGCCCGGCCCACCAGCCAGCAGGCGGGCATCGCCAACTACAAGGAGCTCGGCGGCCTCGTCGACAACCCGGCGACCACCTTCTGGGACGACCAGGCCAAGGCCTCGTACTTCTACAAGGACGGCGAGTTCTTCACCGGCCTGAACCAGAAGTCCATCCAGGCCCGGGTCGACTACGGCAAGCAGCGCGGCCTGGCCGGCGCGATGATGTACTCCCTGCTCGGCCTGGACAACAACACGACCCTGCTGAACCAGATCTCGGACGCCCTCGGCGGCACCACGGTCCCGCCGACCACCCCGCCGACGACGCCTCCGACCACTCCGCCCACGACCCCGCCGACCACGCCCCCGACCACCCCGCCGACGGGCTGCGGCTCGACTCCGGCGTACGTCGCGGGCACGGTCTACACGGCCGGCAACGAGGTCGCGCACAACGGCCGCAAGTACAAGGCCCAGTGGTGGACGCAGAACGAGACCCCGGGCACCACGGGTGAGTGGGGTGTCTGGAAGGACCTCGGCGCCTGCTGATCTCCCCCCACCCCGCGCCGAGCGACGCCTTTGCCCCGCCCCCTCTCTCCCGGGGGCGGGGCGGAGGTGTGTCACATGGTTGCCGGATTCGCGACATCGGTGCGTGTCGCTGTCGCTACCCTCGGCCACACGCTCGTTCTCCGCTTGGGGGTGCCCGTCTCATGGCCGTCGTCCGTGACATCGATCCCAGTGCCTCGCCGCTGGACTACTACAGCTACGAGCTGCGCCGGCTGAGAGAAGAAGCGGGCCTGAAGCAGGCGCAGCTCGGCGCGATCATCTTCTGCACGGGCTCCCTGATCGGCATGATCGAGAACGGCAAACGGGTCCCGACGCGGGACTTCTCGGAACGGGTGGACGCGGCGCTGGGCACGGGCGGGCATTTCTCCCGCCTGGTCGGGCTGGTCCTGCGGAGCGTGCTCCCTACGTGGTTCCAGCCGTTCGCTGAGATGGAGGGGCGGGCGACCTTCATCTCCACCTTCCAGGCGCAGGTGGTCTACGGGCTCCTGCAGACAGAGGCGTATGCGAAGGCCCTGGTGAGCGTGGAGTTTCCCGACCGGGCGGACGAGATCGCGGCGGCCCGAATGGAGCGTCAGCGCATCCTGGAGCGAGAAGATCCGCCGGTGGCGTGGGTGGTGCTCGACGAGGCCCTGCTGCACCGGAGCGTCGGCGGCCGTGAGGTCATGCGCAACCAGCTGGCTCACCTGCTGACCTTTACGGACAGGCCCTGGGTGCAGATTCAGGTGATGCCCTTCTCGGCCGGTGAACACACCGGGATGACGGGATCGTTCACCCTCCTCCGCTTCGACGGCGATCCCGATCTCTTCTATACGGAGAGCTATGACTCAGGCCGTATGACGGCCAATCCGCAAGTGATCAAGGAGCGGTCCGTCGGATACGCTCGCCTGCAAGCCGAAGCCCTTTCGCCGGCGGCCTCGGCCCTTCTGATCGCGCGCGTAATGGAGGAACGGTATGGGTACCAATCTGAACCTGACGGGCGTGCCGTGGCGTAAGTCGTCCTACAGCAGCACCAACGGCGGTGAATGCGTCGAGTGCGCCCCGCTCGGCCCCGCCGCTTGGCGCCAGGCCTCGTACGGCGGAACCGCCGGAGGGGACGGCCTGGTCGCCGTCCGCGACTCCAAGAACCCCGAAGGCCCCGCCTTCACCGTGGCCCCCGAGGCATTCACCGCGTTCGTCCGGAGCCTCTGACGACGCGGTCCGCCCCCGGCGGTCAGGCCGGGGGCGGACCGCGTTGTCAGGGTCAGAACTGGTACTGGCCGACCGTGATGAAGTACCGGAGCTCCTCCGGGGTGCCGCCGTTCAGGAGCCTCTGGCACTCCGCGTCCAGGGCCGCGCTGATGCCCGGGCGGGCGAGGATGCGGGCGACATCCACGCGGTCGTCCTCGGCCTGGGCCAGACGCAAGCCGGTCTTCAGGAAGGCGGTACGGTCCGCCGGGGTGCCGTCGAGGGCCTTGTTCGCCTCGCGCTTGACGCCCTTTCCGGTGACCGGGTTGGTGTGCAGGATCCGCAGGATCGCGACCTTGTTGTCCTCGTCCTGGGCCTTGGCGAGGCCGGTGGCCAGGAAGGCGACGCGGTCGGCCGGGGTTCCGTCGAGGGCCCTGTTGGCCTCGCGGGTCACGCCCTTGCCCGGCTTGCCGGCAAGGATCCGGAGAATGGCGACCTTGTTGTCCTCGTCCTGCGCGATCGCGTAGCCGGTCTTCAGGAAGGTGCGCACGTCCTCGGTGGTGCCGTCGAGGGCCTTGTTGGCCGCGCGGGTGACGCCCTTGCCCGGGTTGGTGGCCAGGATGCGGGCGACCTCCACGCGCAGGTCGGCATCCGACATGGTGTCGTACGGCGACTCCCCGGCCGTCACCGCCGCCACCTTGGCCGGAGCGGCGGCCGCCGGGCCGGCGGCGAGGGCCGGAGTGGCGAGCAGCAGTGCCGGGGCCAGCGCGCCTACGGTCAGGGCGAGCGCGGAACGGGTGAGCTTCATGCTGGATTCCCCCACAGATCACGGAAGTTGACGAACGTCTTCGCTCGAAGATCGTCACAGCGGGGTCCCGGCCTGTCCAACGGTGAAAGGGCCCCTTTAAGCCCTCGGAACGGCCAAGTGGAATCGGCTAACAGGGGTGTTCGGCACCCGGGCGGGTGCCGATCATCTCGGCGATCCGTTCCGGGGCCACCGCGCGCGAATAGAGCCAGCCCTGGCCGGTGTCGCAGCCCACGCGCCGCAGCCGTGCGGCCTGTCCCGCGGTCTCCACGCACTCCGCGGTCACCGTCAGGCCGAGCCGGTGCGCCAGCTGCACCAGGGCCTCGACGATGGTCTCGTCGGCCGGGTTCGGGTGCGCGCCCTCCTCGTAGCGGAATCCGCGCACGAAGGAACCGTCCAGTTTCAGAACTGATACAGGGAGCCTGCTGAGGTAGGCGAGGTTCGAGTAGCCGGTGCCGAAGTCGTCGATGGCGATCCGCACGCCCATGTCGCTCAGCGCCTGGAGGGCCTGCAGCGGGCGGCCGGCCGAGCCCATCACCGCCGACTCGGTCAGTTCCAGCTGCAGCAGCTGCGGGGCCAGGCCTGTCTCGGCCAGGATCTCCGCGACGTCGCCCACGAGGTCGGAGTCCCAGACCTGCCGGACGGCGACGTTGACGGACACGAAGACCGGGGCGTCGCTGGGCTGTTCGATCTGCCAGCGCCGCGCCTGCCGGCACGCGGTCCGCAGGACCCACTGCCCCAACTGGACGATGGAGCCGTCCTCTTCCGCGATCCCGATGAACCGATTCGGCGTGAGTGTGCCGAATTGCGGGTGGTTCCAGCGCACCAGGGCCTCGACCCCGCGCACCGCCCCGCTCTCCAGGTCCACCAGCGGCTGGTACTCCAGCTCGAATTCGCCCCGCTCCACGGCCGGCCGGAGCGTGGAGGAGAGCGCCTGACGGGTCATGCGGTGCGCGTTGCGCTCCGGATCGAAGAGGGTCCAGCGGGCCTTGCCGTCCGCCTTGGCCCAGTAGAGGGTCGTGTCGGCCGCCTGCATCAGACCGGTCGCCGAGGTACCGGCCGTCGCCCGCTCCACGACCCCGATCGAGGCGGAGACCGACAGCCGCTGCCCGGCCAGGTCGAAGGGTTCCTGTACGGCGGCCAGCACGCTCCGCGCCAGGTCCGCGAGCTGCTCGGTACCGGTGGAGTCCTCGACCAGCAGGGCGAATTCGTCGCCGCCGAGGCGGGCGACCAGGTGGCCGCCGGTGCGCCCGTAGCCGGACTGGTCGGCGCACTGCGTCAGCCGGGCGGCGACGGCGGTCAGCAGCCGGTCCCCGACGCGGTGGCCGAGGGTGTCGTTGACGGCCTTGAACCCGTCGAGGTCCAGATAGACCAGGCCGATCCGGCCGGTGCCGCCGCCGTGCTCGTACGAGGAGGCCTCCAGGGCGCCGGAGAGCCGCTCGAAGAACAGCGCACGGTTGGGCAGCCGTGTGACCGGGTCGTGCATCTGGAGGTGCCGGAGCCGGGCCTGGAGATCGCGGCGGTCGCTGATGTCGGCCACGGACAGCAGGACGTCCCCGGTGCCGGGGACGGGCCCGAGGGTGACCTCGGTCCAGAGCGAGTGCCCGTCGGGGTGTTTGAGGCGGCGGGTGCAGCGCAGCCGGGCCTGGCGGCCGCGGAGCACCTCCTGGTACGCGGCCCAGGTGCGGGCCTCCGCGGCCAGGTCCACCAGGTCGGCGGCGCACCGGTGGACGAGCGTGTGGGGCTCCCTGCCGAGCAGTCCGGCGAAGGCCTGGTTGGCGGCGACCACGTAGCCCTCGCGGTCCACGACGGCCATCGCGAGGTGGGCCGCGTTGAAGGCGGCCCGGTAGTCGCGCAGCTCGGACTCGGCGCGGTGCGGCGACCCCGTGGCGGCCGGGATGGCCGAAGTCGACGGCACTGCCGGCACTGCCGGGTGACGCTCCGTAATGGCCGATCGGATGCTGTCGGCCGCCGAACCGGTTCCTTCTGAGGTTCCGCTCACCGTTGGCTCCCGCAGTGTTCGTGAGTGTCCGCGCAGGAAAGTGTGCCGATCATAGAGGCTGCCGGGAGGCCCTATCCAGCGGCGCCACCGGTTGAGACGGGGTGGTTCGGCGTGATGACGGTTCGGCGGCCGATGGCGGGGCGATCGTTTCTGCGCGGCTCTGAGCATGCGAGTGCTCCTGCTGATCTCAGGTGATCGGTCGTGACGTTCTGTAGGCAGGTGCGTGAAGTTCGAGGGTCAGCGGCTTGAAGTGTTCCTCACTCATGTGGGGCAGCGGAACTGGGCATTAGTAAGACAATCGCCTCAAGGTGGATGAACAGGCACGAATCCACCACCGGAGGTCGATGTGGCGCGACAGCAGACACCCGGGGGAGTGGACCGCTCCCGCGTCCGAAGTACCGCCGCGGCGCTCACCTCCCTGACGGCGCTCGCCGCCATGTCGCTCGTCGCGGGTCCCGCGGTGGCCGATTCCGGGGCCGGACCCTGCGCGCTGACCCGTACCGCGGCGCACCACTCCCTCGGCCTGGACACCTGGAACGGCGCCTACCCCAAACCCGAGCGCACACTCGACGCGGTCATGGTCTTCCTCTCCTTCCCCGACCACCGCAGCGCCCTGACGACCGAGGAGATCGTCGGCGACTACTTCCCCGCCACCAGCGAATTCTTCGAGCAGGCCTCGTACGGGCGCTTCCGGCTCGCCCCGCACCCGCAGAAGCAGTGGATGCAGATGCCCAAGCCGTCCACCGCGTACGGGATAAGGCGGGACTGGGCCGCCGGGGACAGGGCGGCCTACCTGCGGGACGCGGTCGCCACCGCCGACGCCCGGGTGGACTTCCGCAAGTACGACATCGTCTACTTCGTCGCCGACCCGGACGCACCCGGCGTGGACTCCGACGCCACGAAGGTCGTCAACTTCGAGAACCCGATCGTCGCGGACGGCACGGAACTGCGGCGGATCGTCACCGTCTTCGAGCGCCACCCGCCGGACCGGAACGTCCTGGCCCACGAGACCGGGCACGTCTTCGACCTGCCCGACCTCTACCACCGGCCCACGGACGGCAAGGGCGACTGGGACACGTACGTCGGGGACTGGGACGTCATGGGCAGCCAGTTCGGCATGGCCCCGGACCTGTTCGCCTGGCACAAGTGGAAGCTCGGCTGGCTGGACTCCTCCCAGGTGGACTGCGTGCAGTCGGGATCCTCGATGCACACCCTCCAGCCGCTGGCCCAGGCCCCGCCGAGCGGCGGGACCGGCGGCACCCGGCTCGCGGTGATCCGTACGGGCCCCGGCAGCGCGATCGCCGTCGAGGCCCGCGGCTCCGCCGGCAACGACGGGGACACCTGCACGGAAGGCGTCCTGGTCTACCGGGTGCGCAACGAGGCCTCGTCGGGCGGCGGCCCCATCGAGGTGCTGGACGCGCACCCGTCGACGGAGGCGTGCTGGGACCGTTCGGTGTACCCGCCGCTGGCGGACGCGCCGCTGGAGGTGGGCGAGACGTACACCGTGCCGGGGGAGCGGATCACCATCGAGGTGGCGGACCGCACCCGGTCCGGCGCGTACACGGTGAAGATCACCACGTGACCGCGGGATGACCGTGGCGTGCCACGGCACAACGAAGAAGGCCCCCACTCGCGTGGAGGCCTTCTTCCGTCTGTGCGCCGCCAGGGACTCGAACCCCGGACCCGCTGATTAAGAGTCAGCTGCTCTAACCAACTGAGCTAGCGGCGCTTGCTGACGAGGAAGACATTAGCAGGAGGATCCGCGGAACGAAAAATCGATATCCCCAGGTCCGGTCGGTGCGGGGGTGCGGGACGCCCGTACGAAGGCCCAGAGCAGGGCTTCCGGCCCGGGGAGCCGGGGCCGGCGCGCGTCGGGCGCCACGAGCCACCGGGAGGGCCCGGGCGTGGCGGCCAGTGGCGGCACGGTGACGGCGTCGCCGCGGCCGTGGCAGAGCGGCGCCGGGGCCGTGCGGGAGCCTCCCCACTCCTCCCACGCCAGCAGGGCGGGCAGCCGGTGCGCGGTGCCGGGCGCGGCGAACAGCAGCATCCGGCCGCGGTGCACGGCGACCGGCCCGGAGCCGGGGCCCTCGGCCCAGAGCAGGTCCAGGATGCGCCGCCCGAGCACGAGCGGGACGTTGACGACGTCGAAGGGATCCCCGCAGGGCAGCGTGGCGGGCAGCCCCGGCCGCGCCTCCCACAGTGCGAGCGTGTGCCGCGGGTGGGCGGAGGCGGAGGTGAGCCAGGCTGCGCCCTGCGGGGTGACGTGGGTGGCGGGCGCGGTGCGGAGAGGAGCCGTCGTCAGCGTCGTCATATGCCAAGGTCTACCCGCCGTAGCGATTCAGCTCCCCGGAGTCACGAAAATCGGGACAGGGAGGGTGTCGCTGGAGTATGTTGCGCCCCGCATATGCCGATTCGCCGTGCGCGGACACCTCTACGTGAGGTCGGTGCCGGTGCCGCGCTGGAGGGTCTCGCCGAATTCGATCATCTTGAGGGCGTAGTCCTCGGTCCACTCCGCCTGCTCGGCGATCAGCGCCGGCGAGAGCCGGTCGAACCGCCGCGGATCGGCCAGCTGGGCCGCCGCCAGGGCCTGGAACTCCACCGCCCGCTCCTGCGCGGCCCGGAAGGCCAGCGTCAGCTCGGTCGCGCGGGCCAGCAGCTCGCGCGGGTCCTCGATCGACTCCAGGTCGAAGAAGTGCTCCGGGTCCGCCACGGACTCCGAGGGCTCGAAGAGCAGCGGCGCCGGCCGCAGCCGCCGCTCGGTCCGCTCGGGCTCTGCCATGCGTGTCCTCCTGCTGCGCGTGCGAATTGATTCCGGGCCACCGTCCATTGTCCAACGCCGCGCAAGACCCCTGCGCGACGGGCGGGAACACCTGTACGGCCCGTGGGATGCAGGAGCAGGCCGGCGGTTTCGGTGACGGGGGAGTCGCACGGATGGCCGGCCGGCGCCGGTGTCCGCGCCGGGATCCCGGGCTGCCCGGCCGCGGATCGGGGGCCGCCGGACCCGTCGCCGGGCGGCCTCGCGCGTTCGAACGCGACGAGGCGCGGACCGGGATCGCCGGGCGGCCGTGCGCGGCGCGCCCTGCCCGGTCCGCATCGTGCTGACCGGCTGTCAGTCGCACGCCTCACGCGCTCACACCGTGACGGCCTCCTCGGCGCGCCGGGCCGCCAGCTCGGCCACGTCGTCCAGGACGCCTGCGAGCTCGCCCGCGAGCGGCTCCGGCGCCCGGAAGCCCTCGGGTCCGATCAGCTTGGGGATGCCGGGGATCGCGACGGAGCGCTCGGCGGGCAGCATGCCGAGCCGGGTGAGGACGGGCAGCAGCATCTCCGCGGCCGGGGCGCCGCCGGTGGGGCCGGCGCTGTAGCTGACGATGCCGACCGCCTTGCCCTTCCACTCGTTGTAGAGGAAGTCGATGGCGTTCTTGAAGGGAGCGGTGAAGCCGCCGTTGTACATCGGCAGGACGAAGAGGAAGGCGTCGGCCGAGTCGACCAGGGCGCTCCAGTCGCGGGTGTGCTGATGGGCGTAATTGCCGGTGGAGGCGTATTCGGGTTCGTCGAGGAAGGGCAGGGCGATCTCGGCGAGGTCGACGGGGGTGACGTCGAAGCCGTCGCGCTCGCGGGCCTGCTCGGCGACCCACTGGGCGAGGGGGCGGCCGGAGGAGGTGGGGCGGGTGGCGGCGGAGATGACGTGCAGGCGGGTCGGCCGGGTCATGGTGAGCACTTTCGGTCGGCGTGGTTGTTGATGTGTCACCTAATAGAATCCAGGATCTGGGTGACATGTCAACCAGATAAGTGATGTGTCACCGACGTGGCTACAGTGGCGGGCATGACCCCCGCAACGGAGCCCGGGCCCCGCTGGCTCACCGAGTCCGAACAGGACGCCTGGTATGCGTGGCGGCGGATGTTCCCGCTGGTCAACGCGGAGATCGCACGCGATCTCAACCAGGACAGCGGACTCTCCGAAGCCGACTATGACGTGCTCTCGGTCCTCGGCTCCACGGACGGCCACCGCATGCGCATCAGCGCACTGGCCGAGCTGATGCGCTGGTCACGCAGCCGGCTGTCCCACCAGCTCACCCGTATGGAGCAACGCGGCATCGTCCGCCGCGAGGAAGTGGCCTCCGACGGCCGCGGTGCGGAGGTCGTCCTCACCACGGCCGGCGTCACCATGATCACGCAGGCCGCCCCGCTCCACGTCGAATCCGTACGCCGCCACCTCATCGACATCCTGACGCCACAGCAGCTGCACACCCTCGCCGAGGTCGGCGAGGTGCTCCGCGAACGGCTGGGCGCCCGGCGCAAGAGCTGATCCGGCGCACGACAGCGGGGCCTCGGAGCCGGCGGACGGGCTCCAGCCTGATCGACGAGACCTAGGGCCGCCAGGACACCCGGTGCTCGGCCAGATGGGCCAGCACCGAATGGTTCGCCTCCCAGCCGTCCGGGAACTTCACCGTCACCCCCAGCTGGACCGGTTCCGTCGAGGGATGGTCGTCCAGCAGTTCCGCTATCCCCGCCCGGGCCACCACCACGCACGCGTGCCGGTGCCGGGAGGCCAGGACGCACAGGCGGCCCGTCTCCAGGTGGAACGCCGTCGCGTCCGGCCGGCCCGACAAGGGGTGCAGGACCACGGTGAGGTCGTACTCGCGGCCCTGGAGCCGGTTCGCCGTGTCCACCGTCACCCCCGTGACCCCCAGCGAGGCCAGCGCCGAGCGCACCGCCGACGCCTGGTCGCGGTGGGCCGTGCCGACCGCGATCCGGTCCGCCGTCAGCGGAGCCGGACCCGGGGACTGCTCGTCGGAGGTCACCGCCCCGCGGTCGAGGGCCCGGCGGACCACCAGGGCCACCGCCCCCACCGCCTCCGGATCCGTGCGCGGAGTGTGCCGCGCGGGCAGCTCCAGCAGACCCCAGCCCGCCTCCGCCGCCTCGTCCAGCACCCGGTCCGGACCCGACCCGTCCGACGGCACCCCGTACGACAGCCGCCGCTCGCCCGGGCCCGTACCGCTGCGGAACTGCGTGTACGGGTAGAAGGCGCGGGAGACCAGCGGAGCCGCCGTCGCCGGGAGCCGCCAGGACACCGGCAGCCGGTGCTGCGGCAGTTGCGGATTGTGCGCGAGCAGGGTGCTCACCGCCGAGGCGGAGGGATCGTAGGACAGGCCCGCCCACTGCTCCGCGCCCACCACGCTGAAGGGGTCCAGCTGCCCCGGGTCGCCCACGAACAGCGCCCGCTCGAACAGCCCGGCCACGGCCAGCAGCGCGTCCGAACGCATCTGGTACGCCTCGTCGACGATGGCGTGCTGCCACGGCTCGACGTCCTTGACGAACGCCCACTTCGCAGCCGTCGAGATCGTGATCGGCAGCTCCGCCAGATCCCCCGGCTTGGCCGACAGGGTGACCGAGGGCAGCTCGCGCAGCGCCGGATCGTAGGCATCGCCGTCACTGCTGTGCAGCCGGCCCACCTTCAGCCCCGGATCCTTGTCGGCAAGACGCAGCACCAGGTCGTCGACCTGCGCGTTCGTCTGCGCCACCACCATCAGCCGGCGGCCGGCGGCCGCCAGCTCCCGGGCCGCGCGGACCACGAGAGTGGACTTGCCGGCCCCGGGCGGGGAGTCGACGACCACCCCCCGCTCGGACCCGTGCAGGGTGTCGGCCAGGATCGCTGCGGTCGCCCGGGCGGCCGCCGCACCCGGATCGAAGGGTGCGGTCGTGGTCACAGCAGGTCCTCGTCGGTCACGGTGTCGGGCAGGGGAAGGGCGCCCGCGCTCCCGGGCGGGCCGCCGTGCGTCCACGGGGTCTGCTCGGGCTCCGGGAGCTTCGGACCGCCGCGCGCGTCGTGCTCGAAGAGCGTCCAGCAGACCCGGTCGCCCTTCTCCGGCACCGAACCCGGCTCGGGATCCCGGCCGCGGCCCATCTTGTCCAGGAGCCGCAGCACCACCTGCCCGTCCTCCTCGAAGCGTACGAACCGGGCGCTCTGCGGACGCCCGTCCAGCGAGCGGAACACCTTCGCGCCGCCCCCGTCCGCGAGCTGCGGCCGGTCCTCCGTCGCCACCGTCACCAGCGGGCGGGGGCTCGGCCGCTTCGACTCCGTCCACTCCATGACCACGTCGGTCACCTCACCGGCGAAGGCCTCGCCCGCGAGACGCCGGCCCGCCATCACCAGCGGGTCGTCCAGCGCCTCCTGGGCATCGAGCCGCACCTGCTCGGTCTCCCGCGTGGCCAGCTTCTGGGCCGCCGTCACCGCGTCGTCGCGGCGAGGCTGAGGCGGCTCGCCCGCCCGTACCCGGTCCCGGTGGCCGGTGTAGGACCAGCGGTCACGCGTCCAGCGCTCCTCCGCGCGCTCGCCCGGCGGCAGGGTGCGCAGCAGGTCGATGGCCTCCCACGTCATCCGCCAGGTGCCCGACAGCTGGGACGCCACCAGCCGGTGAACTTCCCGCTCGGCGGCCCGGACCCGCTCCTCGTCGTCCCCGGGCCCGGCCGCCGGGGCCGCGCGCGCCGCGTCGTAGCGCGCGATCGCCGGGGCCAGCAGCTTGTTGTCGAAGGCCGGGTCGGTGGCCGGACCGGCGGGCGGACACAGCAGCTGGCCGTCCTTGTCGCGGCCCAGCTCGGCCCGGTGGGCCTCCTCGGCGCCCGACCGGCCCTCCGGCGGATCGATCCAGCCCAGGAGCGCACCCAGGTGCTGGTCCTCCAGATTGCTCTGGCCGGTGGCCCAGTGCCGCGACAGCAGATCGGTGGCCGAGAGCAGCATCGAGGAGCCCGGCACCCGCGAGCGCTCACCGAGGTGGGTGAACCAGCGGCCGAGCATCGGCACCTGCGAGGGCGCCGGATACGGATTGTCCGGGTCCTCCTCGGCCGTGCGCCGGAACCGCATCGACCGGCCCAGCAGCCGTACGTACTCGATGCCCGCCCGGCTCGGCACGATCAGCTGCGGCGCATCCACGCACAGCTCGGTCTCCACCTTGACCCGCTTGCCCGTCTCCGGGTCGGTCTCGCTGCGCTCGGCAGGCTCCACGGCGTCCGCGTACGCGTCGATGTGGGCCAGCACCTGGACCGCGAGGTCCGCCAGGAAGGCCCAGCGCCGGTCGCGGTCGCGCGGCTGGGGTATCACGAACACCCGCGGCTCGTGCCGGTCGGTGCCCACCATGGCGCCCAGCGGGGCGCCCGCCTCACCGGCCGTGGTCAGCGGCACGAGGACCATCGGGCGCTCGCTCAGATGGCGGTGCCGCACGGTCGCGAGCGGCTGGGCGCGGCCCGCGCGTACGGCCTCCAGCCGGGCCAGGGTGCTCAGCAGGGGCATGCGGGGGTCTCCGGAGCGTGGTGCGGCGGACGGGCGGCGGCCAGTTCCAGGGCCTCGGCGCGCAGCCGGGCGGCGCGGTTCAGTGCGGCGGCGGTCGGATCCCCGGCGCAGCCGGCCCCGGCGGCCGCCTCGAGGGCGGCCTCGACGGTGGTCAGCGCGCCCAGCTCACCGCGCACGGACCGGCCCAGCGCGGTGACGTGGTCGGCGGCGCGGGCCCGGTCACGGCAGTGGAAGGCGAGCTCGCAGGCGGCCAGGCACTCCGGGGCGTAGGAGGCGTCCACCGCGGACACCGCCAGGGCGAGCTCCTCGGCGGTCCGGGTCGCCGGATCGAAGCTGACGCCCTCGGGCAGCGCGGCGGCCAGCTCCTCCACACGGGTCAGCCGGTCCAGCTGGCGGCGGGTCACGGAACGTTCGCGGCGGATGTCGACGGGGGAGGCGGTCGGCAGGTTCGAGAAGTCCTTGGGGCAGACCAGCAGCACCGTGTGCCCGACCTCGGCGCGGGGCAGCTTCTCGGCGGTCTTCTCCAGGGCCAGCACGTACACGGCGGCCTGGCGGGCGGCGGCGCCCACCTTCGCCGCGTCGGCGGCGCCGTCGATCATCGGGAACGACTTGATCTCCACGACGGTCCAGCGGCCGTCGGGGTGGACGACGACGGCGTCGGGCTCCAGGTACGCCGGGGTGCCGGCCACCTCCAGCGCCAGCATCGGGTGGTCCAGCAGCGTCCAGTCCTTCGCCGAGGTGGCCTCGCGCAGGGCCAGCGCGGTCCGGGCGGCACGGCCCTCGGGCCCGGCCGCGGCGAGGTCGGGGACGCGGGCGCCGGGACCGGGGGGCTCGGCCGCGGGCGCGAGGTGCGCGTGGACCAGCCGCAGCAGCTCGGTCCCGCCGTCGCCCTTGACCTTGGCCTCGAAGGAGTTCCCGCGGACTATGGCGAACTGCGACTGCCCGAACGAGGCGGGGGAGCCGAGCGCCGTGGCGAGGGCCGTCTTGTCCACGCCGGCGCCGTCGAGCAGGGCGCGTCTGCCGCAGCCGGGATTGGCGGCGAGGGCCGCCAGTGCCCGGGCGTCGAGCGGGCGGGGCGGCACGGCGGGGCCGCGCAGACCGGCGAGCCGCTGCCGCAGCGACGTCGGCTGCGCGGGGCTGCTGGGCGGGTAGGAGCTCACCCGCGGAAGTGTCCCATCCGCCACTGACAATCGTGGACTTAGCGCGAAAACCGGCGGTGGGGGCGGGTGCGGGCGGGGCGCGCGGGGTCGGATGCGGGCGGGCGCGGGCCCGTGTTCGCGTGATGGATGATGGACGGACGAGGGAATCACGAACCGGGAGAAGAACACATGGCCCCCCGCATCCTGCTGGCCCGCCACGGCCAGACGGCGTGGTCCCAGCTCGGCAAGCACACCGGACGCACGGACGTGCCGATGCTGGAGGAGGGCAAGCAGGGCGCGAAGCTGCTCGGCGAGCGGCTGGCGCGCGACCCGTGGCGGGCACTGCCCGGAGTGGAGGTCCGCACCAGCCCGCTGGTCCGCGCGAGCGAGAGCTGCGACCTGGCGGGCTTCGGCGCCCGGGCCGAGCCGTGGGACACGCTGATGGAATGGGACTACGGCGACTACGAGGGCATGACCCCGGCCGAGATCCAGGCGGTCCGGCCCGGGTGGCTGATCTGGCGCGACGGCGTTCCGGGCGGTGAGTCCGTCGCCGACGTCGCGGCCCGCGCGGACGAGGTGGTCGCCTGGGCCCGCTCGGCGGAGCGCGACGTCCTGGTCTTCGCGCACGGCCACATCCTGCGCACGCTGGCCGCGCGCTGGCTCGGCCTCGAAGCCTCCTTCGGCGCCAGGATCCGCCTGGAACCGACCTCCCTGTCGGTCCTGGGCTGGGCGTACGGCGCGCCGGCCCTGGAACGCTGGAACGACACGGGCCACCTGGACGTTTAACACTGGGCTTCGGCGGTGTCCCTGCCGGGAGCTCGGCGGTGTGCGGCTCGGGCCGCGCCTCTGCCCTGCGGGCTGCTCGGCCGGGTTCTGCCGGGTGCCCTGCGGGCGGCTCGGCGATGTGCGGCTCGGGCCGCCCTTGCCTCGGGCTGCGCCTCAATCGCCGGCGGGGCTGGGGGGTGCGGGCGCCTCGGCAGTGTGCGGCTCGGCCGGGTTCTGCCTCGGGCCGCGCCTCAATCGCCGACGGGGCTGGGATGCGCGGGCTGCTCGGCGGTGTGCGGCTCGGGCCGCGCCTCTGCC
Source organism: Streptomyces sp. NBC_01232 (assembly GCF_035989885.1). GTDB lineage: Bacteria > Actinomycetota > Actinomycetes > Streptomycetales > Streptomycetaceae > Streptomyces. The sequence goes on along the minus strand of NZ_CP108518.1, from coordinate 3,206,497 downwards.
CTGCGGGCTGCTCGGCCGGGTTCTGCCGCGGGCTGCGCCGGGTGCCCTGCGGGCGGCTCGGCGGTGTCCGTGCCGGGTGCTCGGCGGTGTGCGGCGGGCGGCGACTCTGCCCTGCGGGCTGCTCGGCCGGGTTCTGCCTCGGGCCGCGCCTCAATCGCCGGCGGGGCTGGGGTGTGCGGGTTTGTCGGCTGGGTCGGTTCGTGGTGCCGTGCCGGGGTATCTCCTCGGCTCGCGCCTGCGGCGGGGGTCCAGCTGTATGGCCTGGGTTGCGCGCTCGTCCTGCGGGGACACCCCGCCACGTCCCCTCTGCCCTCCGCCGGAGCGGCCCACGGGGGAACGGCTGGCACTGCCGAAGCTCTGTCGTGGGGTGGGGACACGTAGGAGGGTCCCCGGAGGACGAGCGCGCGACCGCGGCCGCCTGTCCGTGACGGGCCCGCGTGCGCCGAGCCGAGGAGACTCTCGTGCGGGGCACCGCCCCACACCACCGAGCCTCGCCGGCGTTTGAGGCGCGGCCCGAGGCGGAACGCGGCCGCGCCGCACACTGCCGAGCCCGCCGGGAGGGCACCGGCCGAGGAGACTCTCGTGCGGGGCACCGCCCCACACCACCAGCCCCGCCGGCGTTTGAGGCGCGGCCCGAGGCGGAACGCGGCCGCGCCGCACACCGCCGAGCCCGCCCGCAGGGCAGAGGCGCCCCCCGGGCCGGGACAGGCCCGCGCAGACGGGCACCGCCGAGCCACCCGCAGGGCACCGGCGTTCAGGCGCCCCCCGGGCCCGGGCGGGCCGCGACGCGGGTCAGGAATGTGGAGACGCGGGGGGAGCGCTGGTGGGGGACGAGGGTGGCGGCCGTTTCCGCCAGCATCGAGCGGATGCGGGTGGACTGGACCTCGGCCAGGAGGTCCAGTACGCGGCCCCCCGCCCACGCGGCCTCGTCGGGGGCACCCGCGCGGGCCAGGTCACCGGCCAGCTCGGCGGTGTAGAGGGCCACGTTCCGGGCGAAGTGCGGGTCCTGGAGGTCGGCCGCGCGGCGGGCGTGCCGCGCCGCGCGGGCGTGCTCGCCGAGCGCCGACCAGCACCGCGCCTCCAGGGATTCCAGCTCCGCCTGCCCGAAGAAGGACATCCACTCGGGGTCGTCGTCCGACTCGCCCCGGGAGAATTCCGTGTGCGCCCGGGTCAGCGACTCCTCACAGGCCTTGCGGTCGCCCAGCCCCGCCCACCCGCCGGCCTCCCGCAGCGCGAGCAGCGACAGCAGCCGCGGGGAACCGAGGGAGCGGGCGGCGCGGCGGCCCGCCTGGGCGGCCCGTACCGCCTCGCGGGAGCGGCCGCAGTCCCGGGCCAGGAAGGCCATGTTGCTGAAGGCGTGCGCCTCCAGGCCTGCGTCCCGGGCCACCCGGGCCGTCGCCAGGGCTTCCGCGTAGTGCGAGCGGGCGTCGTCGAAGCGGCCGGAGTCGTGGGCCAACCAGCCGACGGAGACGGCCAGTTCGCCGGCGCCCGAGTGCAACCGGTCCTCGGTGGACTGCCGGGTGGCTCCCGCGTCGAGCAGTGCGTAGGCGGTGCGCAGGGGTTCGGCGGCCCGCCGGTAGAGGGCATCGGCGCCGTGCCGGTCGTCCAGCAGGCGGATCTGGCGTACCGCGTCCTCGACGGCGACGGCCTCGGACTCGCCGGCGCGGGAGGGGATCCGGCGGGTGTCGCCGAGCAGGGTGAGGCTGAGCGTGGCGGCCGCCACGGTCGCGGAGCCGCCCGCCATGAACGCGCGACGCAACACGTCGCTCTCCTTGGAACTGGAACTGGAACTGGAACCGGAAGGGGATCGGGGGGTGGGCACGGAGAGGGGGGCGGGATCGCGGTGGGCCGAGCGGCCTCGGACGCTCTCGCGGGGGGAGAAGCCGAGATCGGCCAGGGCGCGGCCGGGGAACATGTGGAGGAAGACGCGCTCGTAGGCGTAGTTGGGGCAGCGGATCTCGCCGGACTCGACGCGGCCGATGTAGCGCGCATCGCAGGAAACCGTTTCTCCGATTTCCTTCGCGGCCCTGCGCACCAGGGCAGCGAACTCGGCCGGGGAGTGCTGCCCGCGCAGCCGCCGGAACGTGGAGTTGGGTGAGTGGGGGAACGCCGCCATGGACGTGGCCTCTCTGGCAAGGAACGCTGCACCGGGGCTGTGACGTGGGGTCCGGCGCGCATGAACGTACCGCCAGTGACAGGGTGTTCATGCGATGTTTGGCTACAAAACGGATATCTCACCCGCGATCCGCCATGAACTGCCATCCTTTGCGGCGTCTTGCCACCGCACCCGTTGACGTTCCCGTGCGTTGAACCCATGCGGATACGGATCGAGGAGGGGTTCCCTTGGTGGAGGGCGGCATGGAGAGCACTGGAACGAATACCGCGTCCGAGCCCGGCGCGGCCCCGGACCTGGACCTGGTGACCGTTCCCACCCGGCAGGGGCTGGAGGCGGTGGACATCATCCGCCGCGCCGCCAGCCAGGCCGGTGGGGTCGGGCCCGTCCTGCACGACGGATCCGGCGACACCCTCGGCTTCCTCGTCCCGTCCGGCACCGCGGACGCCTGGGACCTGCCGGGCAGCGCGTGTACGCAGACCAACGGGCGGGGGCTGCGCCTCGGCGACGGGATCTCGCCCAACGCGGGAGCCACCGGCTGGCTGCTCCCGCCGGAAGCCGTCGGGCCGGTCACCGATCCGGAGGTGCTGCGCGCGGCGCTCGGCGAGGCGGCCCGGCTGATCGAGGCCGCGGACAACTGCCGCTGAAGCCGTCGGGGTGTGCCGCCGCCCGTCACAATGGGGTGGTGGCAGGCAAGGACAGGAACAAGGGCAAGCAGCGCGGACGCGGCAGCGCCGAGGCGGTCGTCGGGCAGGTGGACGGCGGCCGGGCGGAGCTGGAGCCGGACCGGGAGCGGGCCGGGGCCTGGACCCTGCTGATCGACGGAGCTCCGCAGTCGCACGTGGACCTGGGTGATCCCGGGTACCTGGACTTCGCGTACCAGCGGCGGATCGGTCATCTGATCGATCTCGTCGCGCCCGCCCGGCAGCCCCTGAACGTGCTGCACCTGGGCGGCGGCGCCTTCACCCTCGCCCGCTACACCGCCGCCTCCCGTCCTCGCTCCACCCAGCAGATCGTGGAGATCGACGCCGCCCTGGTGGCCTTCGTACGGGAGCACCTGCCGCTGGATCCGCAGGCGCGGGTCCGGGTCCGGGCGGTGGACGCGCGGGCGGGGCTGGCCAAGGTCCCGGACGGCTGGGCGGACCTGGTGATCGCGGACGTGTTCAGCGGGGCCCGTACCCCGGCGCACCTGACGAGCACCGAGTTCCTGGACGACGTACGCCGTGCGCTGGCGCCCACCGGGTGGTATGTGGCGAACCTGGCGGACGGTCCGCCGCTGACCCATCTGCGGGGGCAGATCGCGACGGCCGCGTCCCGGTTCACGGAGCTGGCGCTGGCGGCCGACCCGGTAGTCTGGCGAGGGAAACGTTTCGGCAATGCCGTCCTGGTGGCTGCCGACCGTGAGCTGCCCGTGGCGGAATTCACCCGCCGGGTCGCGAGCGATCCGCACCCGGGCCGGGTCGAGCACGGCCGGGCGCTGGCCGATTTCGCGGGCGGTGCCGCACCGGTCGCGGACGCCTCTGCGGTGGCCTCGCCGCAGCCGCCGCCCTCGGTCTTCCGGTAGCCGGCCCGGTACGGACGGGGCTCTCGCAGATAAAGATCGCCGGAGGACTCCCGGTGAGCGGCCGCTCTGCGTAGCCTGTAAGCCCCTGGGAGGTTCGCCCCTTCTACGACGCGTTCAGGAGACGGCAAAAGCAATGTCTGATTCCCCCGCAACCTCCGGTGCTCCGACCTCGGGCAGCCCGTCCACCCCCAGCACCGCCTCCTCCGACTACACCAAGCGGCTGGCCCGCCTGGAGCAGTCCGGGATCAAGCGGTTCGTGCCCACGCAGGCCCCCTACCGGTGGAACCTGCAGCGGCTGCAGCTGGGCCGGGTCCTGGACGTCGGCTGCGGGCTGGGGCGCAACCTGCTCAACTGCGGACCCGACAGCGTCGGCGTCGACCACAATCCGCACTCGGTGCAGACCTGCCGTGAGCGCGGACTGAACGCCTTCACCCCCGACGAGCTGGCCGCCGCCCCGGACTGCGGGCCCGGATCCTTCGACAGCCTGCTGATCGCGCACGTGCTGGAGCACATCGACGAGGAGACCGCGGGCTCGCTGCTGGAGCAGTACCTTCCGCTGGTCCGGCCGGGCGGCTCGGTCGTCATGATCACCCCGCAGGAGCTCGGCTACAAGACCGACGCCACCCACGTCCGCTGGGTCGGCTTCGAGGAGCTGCGCGGCCACGCAGGCAAGGCGGGGATCGCCGTCCGGCGGACCTACTCCTTCCCCTTCCCCCGCCCGATGGGCAAGGTCTTCCCGTACAACGAGTTCGTGCTGGTCGGCACCGTTCCGGCCTAGGCCGGTACGCTCCGAGGGGCGGCCTCAGGGGTCGACGATCTCCACCAGCGGCGGGTGGTTGTACCAGGTGCAGAACACCGAGACCTCCTGGCCGTCCCGGGTGAAGGTGACGCGGATCAGGTAGTCCTGCTTCCACACCTGCATCCGCCACCCGGCCGCCGGGGTGGCCGAGACCAGCTCGGCTGTGGACGCGCCCAGCGAGAGGGTGACCCGGCCGCCGGACACCGGATAGGCCTGCACCTTGCCCGAGTCCGAGGCCCCGCCCTCCGCCGGCCGGTCCGTGCCGGCGGAGGGCGAGGGCTTCTGCGACGTCCCGGGGGTCGCCCCGGCGGTCGGCGACGGGTCCGGCCCGGCCGACCCGGAGGGCGACGGGGAGGCGGACGCCGACGGGGTCGGGGACGCCTTCGCCTCGTGCGTCGAGGAGGACAGCGGCTTGGTGGCCAGGGGCACAGCGAGCGGTGGATCGTAGGCCGTCCCCGACATGACGGTGTGCACGCCCCACCACGACAGCGTCACCGCCGCCCCGGTCGCCAGCGTCCAAGCCATGGCATGAAGAAGTCCTCGTCGCATCAGGGCACATACTGCACCACCCGCCCCAAGTGTGGCCCGACACCCCGCTGGGTCGCCCGGATGGACTACGGTGCGGGCCATGGCAAGTGTGCTCGTGGTCGAGGACGACCAGTTCGTACGTTCCGCCCTCATCCGGCACCTGACCGAGGCCTCGCACACCGTGCGGAGCGTCGGCACGGCCCTGGAGGCCCTGCGCGAGGTCGCGCACCACCGCTTCGACGTGGTCATCCTCGACCTCGGACTGCCCGACCTGGACGGGTCGGAGGCGCTCAAGATGCTGCGCGGCATCACCGACGTACCCGTGATCATCGCGACCGCGCGCGACGACGAGGCCGAGATCGTCCGGCTGCTCAACGACGGCGCCGACGACTACCTGACCAAGCCCTTCTCGGTGGAACACCTCTCCGCCCGGATGGCCGCCGTGCTGCGCCGCTCCCGGGCCGCCGCCGGGGCCGAGCCGCCCTCGCGCGTCCTGCGCGTCGGCGGGCTCGCCATCGACCCGCTGCGCCGCCAGGCCGAGCTCGACGGCGCCGTACTGGACCTCACCCGGCGGGAGTTCGACCTGCTGGCCTTCCTCGCCGGGCGCCCCGGGGTGGTCGTGGCCCGGCGGGAACTGCTCGCCGAGGTCTGGCAGCAGTCGTACGGGGACGACCAGACCATCGACGTCCACCTGTCCTGGCTGCGCCGCAAACTCGGCGAGACCGCCGCCCGGCCGCGCTACCTGCACACGCTGCGGGGGGTCGGGGTCAAGCTGGAGCCGCCCCGGTGAGCGCGCGATGAGATGGGCCCTGGTCAAGGTGTGCCTCGCGGTGACGGCCATGGTGGTCGTCGCCTTCGCCGTACCCCTCGGGCTCGTCGTCCAGGAAATGGCCAGCGACCGTGCCTTCTCCAACGCCGAACGGCAGGCCGCCACCATCGGGCCGACGCTGTCCATCACCACCGACCCCGTGCAGCTGCAGAAGGCGGTGGAGTCCACCCAGATGGGCGCCGCCCGGCGGATGGCCGTCCACGTGCCCGCGATCGGCGACAGCCCGCCGGTGAACATCGGCGAGAGCCGGGCCGGGGAGCACACCGTCGCGGAGACCCGGCGGATGGGGCGGGCCACGACGGCCAAGGTGGCGGGCGGGGGCTCGGCGCTCCTCCAGCCGACCGCGCTCGGGTCCGGCGACATCGCCGTGGTGGAGATCTTCGTACCCGAGAGCGAAGTCAGCAACGGCGTCGGGACCGCATGGCTGGTGCTCGCGGGCGTCGGGCTGGCACTGATCATCGGCTCGGTCGGGGTCGCCGACCGGCTCGGCGCCCGGCTGGTCCGGCCCGCCGAACGGCTCGCGGACGCGGCCCACCAGCTCGGTGAGGGCAGGCTCGGCGCCCGGGTGCCCGAGGACGGGCCGAAGGAACTCCGGTCCGCGGCCGTCGCGTTCAACGCGATGGCGGACCAGGTCGTCGAACTCCTCGCCAACGAGCGGGAACTGGCCGCCGACCTCTCGCACCGGCTGCGGACCCCGCTGACCGTGCTGCGGCTCAACACGGCCTCGCTCGGGGACGGTCCGGCCGCCGAACAGACCCGGGCGGCCGTGGAGCAGCTGGAGCGCGAGGTCGACACGATCATCCGCACGGCCCGGGAGCAGCGCCCCGCCACCGGCCCGGGCGCCGGGGCCGGCGCGGGCTGCGACGCCTCCGAGGTGATCCGCGACCGGATGGGCTTCTGGTCGGCGCTCGCGGAGGACGAGGGCCGCGAGGTCCGGCTCGCCGGGGTGGACCGTACGGTACGGATCCCCGTGGCGCGGCCCGAGCTCGCCGCCGCCCTCGACGCCATGCTCGGCAACGTCTTCCGGCACACCCCCGAGGGCACCCCCTTCGCGGTGGACGTGCACGACGCGGGCGACGCGGTGATCGTGCTCGTCTCGGACGCGGGTCCCGGCATCGAGGACCCGGACGCCGCCCTGCGCCGCGGCAACGACGGCGGCCGCGACGGGTCGACGGGCCTGGGCCTGGACATCGTGCGCCGGGTCGCGGAGTCGACCGGCGGCGACGTACGGCTGGGGCGCTCTGTGCTCGGCGGGACCGAGGTCCGGGTCTGGATCGGCCTGGACGGCCGGACCCTCGGCGGGCCCGGAGCGGGCCGCGCCGGCCGCGGCCGACGCGGCAACCGACGTAACCGGGGGCGCGCCTCGCAGGCGTGATGTCGCCGTCTCGGTACGGTCCGCGGCATGGACACCCTGATCTTCGGCGGGCTCCTCGCCACGCTGATCGCCCTGTACCGGGGCGCGTCCCGGATGGTCGTGCTCGGAGCGTGGTGGGCGGTGCTGATCGCCGTCACCCTGCTGACGGCGCACCACATCACCAGCGGTCTCGCCCTGAAACTGAGCTACTGACCGTGGCCGCGACGATGCACAGCCTCGTGCCGGACGCCCCGCCGGAGAGCGGCCTGCTGGGCCGGGTCCAGTACTGGTTCGCCTGCTCCTTCGCCGTCGGCTGGACGGGTGTCGTCCTGGGCGGCCTCTACCAGCAGTTCGGCGCGGGGGACGTCCCCTGCCCGCTGTGCGTCGCGCAGCGGATGTTCATGCTGCTGGCCGCCCTGGGCGCGGCGTACATCATCCGCGCGGCGCTGATCAGCGGCACGGTGACGGGCCGCGCCTACATGACGGGCTGGGGCCTGTCCCTGGTCGCGTCGATCGGGGGCTCCTTCGCGTCCTGGCGGCAGACCATGCTGCACATCCTGCCGGGGGACAAGGGGTACGGGAGCGAGGTGTTCGGCCTGCACCTGTACGTCTGGGCGTGGATCCTCTTCCAGGTGTCGGTGGTCGCCATCGGCATCGCCCTGGCCTTCGCCCACGCGACGACCGACCGCGCCGTCCCCGCGGTCCGGCCGGGCGCGCTGCGCACGGCGGGCCTGGGCGCGCTGTGGTTCCTGGGCCTGGTCATCGCCGTGAGCCTGCTGGCGGTCTTCCTGGAGGAGGGCTTCCACTGGTTCCTCCCGGACGCCCCGAAGGGCTACCGGTTCTTCCGCGACATCGGACTGCAGGGCTGACCGGGCCCGCGAGCGAAAGGACTTCCGCAATGCGCTACGCAGTCCTCGGCACCGGGGCGGTGGGCCGGACGCTGGCCGAACGGCTCCTCTCCCTCGGGCACGACGTGGTCCTCGGCACCCGTGACCCCGCCGCCACACTGGCCCGCACCGGACCGGCGGGCAGCGGGGCCCCGGTCGAGCCGTACGCCGCCTGGCAGGCCGGGCATCCCCGGGCGGGGCTGGCGACCTTCGCCGAGGCGGCCCGCTCGGGCGAGGTCCTCGTCAACGCCACGGGCGGCCGGGTCAGCATCGAGGTGCTGACCGCGGCGGGCGCCGGGCACCTGGACGGCAAGGTGCTCATCGACCTCGCCAATCCGCTCGACTTCTCCGGCGGGTGGCCGCCCGTGCTCGACCCCGCCAACAGCGACAGCCTGGGAGAGCTGATCCAGCGGACCTTCCCGGGCGCGCGGGTGGTCAAGACGCTGAACACCATGAACTGCGCGGTGATGGTCGATCCGGCCCGGGTGCCCGGCGACCACCACGTCTTCCTGTCCGGGGACGACGAGGACGCCAAGAGCAGCGTGCGCGAGCTGTTGCAGTCCTTCGGGTGGCCGCCGGACTGCATCCTGGACCTCGGCGGGATCGAGACCGCGCGCGGCGTCGAGATGCTGCTGCCGGTCTGGCTGACGCTGATGGGCCGGCTCGGGCACGCCGACTTCAACTTCCACATCCAGGGCGCCCGACCGCGCGCCTGACCGCACTCCGGGAGGTCCTGGCGCTTCGGCCGGTTGCTTCCGCCGTGCCGTCCGCCGGCCGTGCGATGAACCGGCCCGGACGGGGGCGCAAATGTTGCCGCGCCCCCGGACCGCGCCGAGGGTGGGCGTGACGGAAGGAGCCACGCATGAGAGTCATGCTCAGGGCGCACATGGACACGGCCGCCACCAACGAGGGCATCAAGACCGGCGCGCTGCCCCAGGGGATGAAGCAGCTGATGGAGAAGCTGAAGCCGGAGGCGGCCTACTTCGGCCTGCACGAGGGCGTGCGTTCCTGCTGGATCGTCTTCGACCTCCAGGACAGCTCGCACATGCCGGCGCTGATGGAGGACCTGTTCCTGCAGTTCAACGCCGAGGTCGAGGTCGCCCCCGTGATGAACGCCGAGGACCTGGCCAAGGGCCTGGCGGCGATGCGGTCCTCCTCCTGACGTGCCCGGCTAGCGGCCCTTCCCGTACGCCGTCGTCCTCGCCGTGGCCATCGCCAGCACGGCGGAGGCGGTGACCGCCGCGCACGAAACGGCGAACGCCGCCCGGTGTCCGTAGGCGTCCGCCAGTGGTCCGGAGGCGGCCGCCGCCAGCGCCTGACCGAGGATCAGGCCACTGCCGGCCACCGTCATGGCCTCGCCCATCCGCTCGGCCGGCCCGGTCCTCTCCACCAGCCCGAACAGCGCGATCAGGTGCGGGGCCACGGCCAGTCCGATCCCCGCGACGGCGAGGGCGGCCCCCCAGAGCCCGGAGACCACCAGCAGCGGCAGGGTGAGGACGGCCTGGGCGGCGATCGTCCACCGCAGCCGTACGGTCAGGTCCGCCGACCCGGGCCGGGCGACCGTGACGAAGCCGGCGACCGAGCTGGTCACGGCCATGGCGGCCCACACCAGCCCGGCCGCGCCCGCCTCGCCGAGGGATTCGGCGAGCGCGTTGACCCCCGTGTTGGCCCCGCTCCACGCGGCCCCCTGCAGGACGGCCAGTACGCACAGCAGGACCAGCCCGGGCGACCACAGCCGTACGCCGGCCCGTGCGCCCGGGGCCGGGGCGACCGGGCCCGGAGCGGTCGGATGCACCGCGAAGAGGGTGCCGAACACCAGGATGAGCGCGGCGGCGAGGACGAGCGCCGAGGCCGGGTGCACGGTGACGGCCAGGATGCCGGCCAGTGCGGGGCCGACCATGAACCCGACCTCGTCCAGGGTGGTGTCGAAGGACAGGGCCGAGCCGAGCAGCTTGCGGTCCGCGCCGGCCAGCCGCGCCCAACGGGCCCTGGCCAGCGGGCCGACCTGCGGGACGGTGAGGCCGGCCGCGACGGCGAGCGCGATGCGGGCGGTCAGCGGCAGACCGCCGAGGACGGCCGCGACGAGGGCGCACAGCACGGCGGCGTTCGCACCGCAGGCGAGGAGCAGCACCGGGCGGTGGCCGCGCCGGTCGGCGAGCCGGCCGATGACGGGGCCGCCGAGGGCCTGGCCGAGCCAGAGCGCGGCGGCCACCGTGCCGGCGTCGCCGATGCCGTCGCGGGCGTTGATGAGCAGGAGCGTTCCGATGGGGCACAGAGCGGCGGGGAGCCGGGCGAGGAACGCGTAGAGGGGCAGCGCGGTACCGCCGAGTGCGAGCACGGCGCGGAAACCGGCGGGCGGGCGCGGGGGCGCGGAAACGGGCAGGGTCACGGACAGCCTCCATCCGCACGCCGACCCACCCGTGTCTCCGGCGCACTGCGTTGCCCGTTGCCCGGGGACGCTAGTACGGGGACCCGCGCCCCGGAAGTCCTACTGCACGCTGAAGCCGTGCGGGTGGGCCGGATCGCCGGGGCAGGCGAAGACGTTGAGCCTGCCATGGTTGCCGACGACCACGCCGGTCGGGTTCCGCGGCCCGTCCTCCAGCGGGATCCAGCTCCTGCTGTCGGCGTGCCACTCGTTCGTCGCGACGGTCAGCAGCAGCTCCATCGGGCTCCCGCAGGCGTCGCAGTCCATGGCGCCCGGCCCGGTGAGGTTCCAGGCCGCGTGCCCGCCGGCCTTCCAGCCCGGGGCGACGGACAGATCGCTCTGGTAGGTCGGCGGCCGGTCCTCCCCGCCGTCCTCCTCGTCCTCTTCCCGGGCTTCCTCCTCGGCCTCGTAGGCGGCCTCCTCCTGGGCGTCCTCCCACTCCTCGACCGCCGCCCCCAGCTCCCCGGTGAGCAGTTCGATGTACGGGTACTCGGTGACCTGCTCCGGGTGCAGGACGCACGGCTCGGGCAGATACCCGTCGAAGCCGACGGCCGGGGGCCTCGGCTGCTGCGCCGCCACCGAGCGGACCTCCGCCGCCCGGCGCCACCGCAGGTGCACGTACATGCCGTATCCGGTGGGCCCGTGGGCGTCGAAGGGGCACCAGAAGACCTGGAGCAGATCGCAGCCGTCCGGCCCGGCCGGCAGGTCGGGCACGTCCTGCGTGCGGAGCTGGGCCAGGGCGAGCAGCGGCAGTGGTTCCGGTCCGGGGGCGCGGCGGTGCGGGGTCGTGCACACCGGCCACGGTTCGCCGGCCGGCCACAGCAGCGGCCCGCCGACGTGGCTGTCGTGCGGACCGGGCGTCCCGGGGCGCGGGTGGAGCCGGGTCGCGGTGCGGCGGTGCGCGGCGAGCCCGGGGAAGAGGGACTCCACATTCAGGGGGCGCGGGGGCGTGGTGCGGCCGGGGGATGTCCCGTCACCTGTGTGCATCGTCATCTCCGGTGGCCCTCAGGTGAGGGAGTCGATCAAGGGGGGGTCGTCGTGATCGTAGTGACGGGTGCGACCGGGAACGTGGGACGGGAACTTATCCGGATCCTCGCCGCCGGCGGTGACGCGGTCACCGCCGTCTCCCGGCGGCCGGGGCTGCTGCCCGAAGGGATCCGCCACCACCTCGGCGACCTCGCCGAGCCGCAGAGCATCGCCCCCGCGCTGCACGGGGCCGGCGCACTGTTCCTGCTCGTCGCCGGAGAGGACCCGCAGAGCATCCTCGAACGCGCGGCCGCCACCGGGATCCGCCGGGTCGTCCTGCTCTCCTCCCAGGGCGCCGGAACCCGCCCGGAGGTCTACGCCCACCCCGCGCGGTTCGAGGACGCCGTCCGCCGCAGCGGCCTGGAGTGGACGGTCCTGCGCTCCGGCGGCCTCGGCTCCAACGCCTACGCCTGGGCCGAGAGCATCCGTACGACGCGCACGGCCGCCGCACCCTTCGCGGACGTCGGGCTCCCGGTCGTCGATCCGGCGGACGTCGCCGAAGTGGCGGCCGCCGTTCTGCGGGAGCCGGGCCACGCGGGCCGGACCTACGAGCTCACCGGGCCCGCCCCGGTCACCCCGAGGGAGCGCGCCGGGGCGATCGGCGCCGCCCTGGGCGAGCCCGTCCGCTTCGTCGAACAGACCCGGGAGGAGGCCCGCGCCCAGATGCTGGCCTTCATGCCCGAGCCGGTCGTGGAGGGCACGCTCGGGATCCTCGGCGAACCCCTGCCTGCCGAAAGGGAACCGAGCCCGGCCGTGCGGCAGATCCTCGGCCGGGCGCCCCGCCCCTTCGCGGACTGGGCGGCCCGCTCGGCCCCGGCCTTCCGCTGAGCCCGCCCGGCCACCCGGCCCAGGTCCTGTCGTCGAAGTCCCGCCTGGCCCGCGGCGCCCGGCACCGCACCTCGCCGCGTTGTCGGGGCGCCCAAGTACGTCCAGTACTCGGGCGCCCCTCCGCCTCGCGATGCACGGCGCCGGACACCGCGGGCCCGACCGGCGCTACTTTGACGACAGGACCTAGAGCACCTCGTCCCCGTAGGTGAGGAAGCCTCCCTTCCGGGCCAGGCGGGCGTACCAGTGGGCGCTGGAACGCGGGGTGCGGACCTGGGTCTCGTAGTCGACGTGCACGATGCCGAAGCGCTTGCCGTAGCCGTAGGACCACTCGAAGTTGTCCATCAGCGACCAGAGGAAGTAGCCCTCGACCGGGGCGCCGTCCGCCAGGGCGCGGTGCACGGCCGCGAGGTGGCCCTCCAGGTAGCCGATGCGCTCCGGGTCGTGCAGACCGGTGGCGTACGCCGCGCCGTTCTCGGTGATCATCAGTGGCAGTCCGGGCGCCTCGCGGGTGAAGCGCATCAGCAGATCGTGCAGGCCGGTCGGGTCGACCGACCAGCCCATGTCGGTCCGCTCGCCGGGGGGTTGGTGGAAGGCGACGGTGTCCGCGGCCGGCCAGGGGGAGTGCGCCGCGGCCCCGTGCCCGTCGGCGCGCGGGCCGTTGCCGTCGGGGGCGGCCGAGACCACCGCCGGGGTGTAGTAGTTCACCCCGAGGAAGTCCAGCGGCTGGTGGATCAGCGCCTCGTCGCCATGGCGGACGAACGACCAGTCCGTCACCGCGGCGGTGTCCTCGAACAGGTCCTGCGGGTAGGCCCCGTGCAGCAGCGGTCCGGTGAACACCCGGTTGGCCAGGGCGTCGATCCGGCGGGCCGCGTCCAGGTTCGCCGCCGAGCCGGTCAGCGGCCGTACCGCGCTGGGGTTGAGGGCGATGCCCGCCCTGGTCCCGGCGGGCAGGGCCGCCGCGGCCAGCCCGTGGGCCAGGTTGAGGTGGTGGGCGGCGCGCAGGGAGTCGGCGGGGGAGGTGCGGCCGGGGGCGTGCACCCCCGAGGCATAGCCGAGGAAGGCGCTGCACCAGGGCTCGTTGAGGGTGGTCCAGAGCTCCACCCGGTCGGCCAGCGCCCCCGCGACCTGTTCGGCGTACCGGGCGAAGGCGTACGCCGTCTCCCGCTCGGGCCAGCCGCCCGCGGTCTCCAGCTCCTGCGGCAGGTCCCAGTGGTAGAGGGTCACGCAGGGCTTGATCCCGTACGAGAGCAGCTCGTCGACCAGCGCGTCGTAGAAGCCGATCCCGCCGGCGAGCACCCTCGGCCAGGACACCGAGAACCGGTAGGCGCCCAGCCCGAGCGAGGCCATCAGGCGGACGTCCTCCCGCCACAGCCGGTGGTGGTCGGCGGCCACGTCGCCCGTGTCGCCGGCGTGCACCTTGCCCGGAGTACGGCAGAAGGTGTCCCAGATGGACGGGCCGCGCAGGGCGGCGGCGCCCTCGATCTGGAAGGCCGCCGTGGCCGTGCCCCACAGGAACCCGTCGGGGAACCGGAGTTCCCGCGCTCCGGTGTCCGTGTCCGGGACGGCGTTCGTGTCCGCGACCGTGTCCGCGACCGGGTCCGCGACCGGGTCCACGACCGGGTCCGCCGTCGCGTTCGTGTTCGTGTTCGTCGGGATTCGTGTCATCCCTTCACCGCTCCTTGCATGATGCCGCCGACGATCTGGCGGCCGAAGACGAGGAACACAGCCAAGAGCGGGAGCGTGCCCAGCAGCGCGCCCGCCATGATCACCGACTGGTCGGGGATGTAGCCCCGGCCCAGCCCGGTCAGGGCCACCTGCACCGTCGGGCTGCCGTTCTGGGTCAGCGCGACGATCGGCCAGAAGAAGTCGTTCCAGGCCATGACGAAGGTCAGCATCCCCAGCACCGCCATGGCGGGCCGGGCCGCCGGGAACACCACGTGCCACAGGACCCGCAGCGAACTCGCCCCGTCCGTACGCGCCGCCTCGATCAGCTCCATCGGCAGCGCGTGCACCAGGTACTGGCGCATGAAGAACACCCCGAACGCGCCCACCAGCGTCGGCAGGATCACCGCCTGGAGCCGGTCGGTCCACGACAGCTTCGCGATCAGCATGTAGAGCGGCACCACGCTCAGCTGCGGCGGGATCAGCATCGTCCCGATCACCAGCGCCAGCAGCGGCCGGCTGCCGCGGAAGCGGAGTTTGGCGAAGGCGAATCCGGCGAGCGTGGAGAAGAACACGGTGCCCGCGGCGACCGTGCCCGCCACGATCACCGTGTTCAGCAGGGCCTCCCCCATGTTGGCGTCGGTCCACGCGACCCGGAGATTGCGCCCCAGGTTCCCGCCGAACCAGAACGGCGGCGGGGTCTGGGCCAGCCGCGTACTGTTCCGGGAGGCCGCGATCGCCGTCCACACGAGCGGGAAGAGCGAGCCGGCCGTGAACAGGGCGAGCACCACGTACGTGAGCCGGCCCGCGCGCAGTGCTCTCATCGGGAGTCCTTCCGTCCGCGCAGCAGCCGCGCCGCACCCGCGATCAGCAGCAGGATCAGGAACATCGCCCACGCGATCGCCGAGGCCCGCCCCAGGTGCAGGTTCACCCAGCCCTGCTCGTACAGGTACAGCCCGAGCGTCTGGAACTGGTGGTCCGAGCCGCCCGTCGCGCCCGCCCCGCCGTTGAACAGCAGCGGCTCGCCGAACAGCTGGGTCGCCCCGATCGTCGACACGACGCAGGTGAAGAAGATCGTCGGGCGCAGCGAGGGCACCGTCACGTGGAGGAACTGCTGCCAGCGCGAGGCCCCGTCCAGCGCGGCCGACTCGTACAGCTCGGCCGGTACGGCCTGCATGGCCGCCAGGTAGATCAGCGCGTTGTAGCCGGTCCACCGCCAGATCACGATGGTGGAGACGGCGAGCTGGGAGGCGAAGGTGCCGTTCTGCCAGTCGACGGCCTCGAAACCGACCGCCGACAGCGCCCAGTTGACCATCCCGTAGTCCCGGCCGAAGAGCAGTACGAAGACGAGCGTGGCCGCCGCCACCGAGGTCGCGTACGGGGTGAGCACCGCGACCCGGAAGAAGGCGGAGCCCCGCAGCCGGTAGTTGAGCAGATGGGCCAGGCCCAGCGCGATCGCCAGCTGCGGCACCGTGGACAGCAGACCGATGGTCACCGTGTTGCGGAGCGCGTTCCAGAAGAACTCGTCGTCCCACAGCCGGGTGAAGTTCCGCAGCCCCACCCACGTCATGCTGTCGGGATCGGTCAGCTCCACCTGGTGCAGCGCCGCCCAGCCCGTGTACAGCAGCGGGAACAGCCCGAAGGCGGCGAAGAAGAGGAAGAAGGGCGCCACGAAGGCGTACGGGCTCCAGCGCAGGTCCCAGCGGTAGCGGCGCGAGCGCCACACCTGTCCCGGGCGGCCCCGGCCGCCCCCCTCCGCCGCCGGCCGCTCCGGGCCGACGGTGGAGGGGGACAGAACAGCCGTCTCGTCCGTCACCGGCGCCTCACTGGTCCAGGGCGTTGTCGATCGCCTTCACCGCGGCCTCCCAGCCCTCCTGCGGGCTGCGGCCCTTCTGGTCGACCTGGAGCATCCCGATGTCCGCCAGGTTCTGCGCGATCACCAGGTCCTTCGGGCCGACCACCGTCACCGGCACGCCCTCCGCCGCCTTCGAGAAGATCTCGCCGATCGGGGCGCCGCCGAAGTACGCGTGCTGCGCACCCGACACCGCCGGCAGCTTGTACGCGGCGCTCGCGCTCGGGAAACTGCCCCGCTTCTCGAAGAGCTTCGCCTGCTGCGCCGGAGCCGTCAGCCAGGCCGCCAGCTTCGCCGCCTCCTCGGCGTGCTTGCCCGCCTTCGGGACCACCAGGAAGGAACCGCCCCAGTTGCTGGGCTTCGGCGCCTGCGCCACGTCCCACTTGTCCTTGCCCGCCGGGCCGGCCTTGTCCTGGATGTAGCCGAGCATCCAGGCCGGGCAGGAGACCGTGGCGAAGGAGCCGTTGGAGAAGCCCTGGTCCCAGCCCGGGGTGAACTGCTGGAGCTTGGCGCTCAGCCCGTCGGTAGCGAAGGAGGCCGCCAGGTCGAAGGCCCCGCGCACCGCCGGGTTGGTCTTGTAGACGACCTTGCCCTGCTCGTCGTAGAACCGCTGGGCGCTGCTGCCGGTCACTGCCGCCATCACGCCCGACGCAGAGTCGACGAAGGCCTTCCCCTCGCCGGCCTTCGCCTTGTAGGCCTTGCCCGCCTCCAGGTACTTGTTCCAGTCGCCCGCCCACAGCGCCCCGACCGCCGCGCGGTCGCTGGGCAGTCCGGCCGCCTCGAAGAGGTCCTTGCGGTAGCAGATGCCCTGGGGGCCGATGTCGGTGCCGAGGCCGACCGTGGCCCCGCCCTTGGCCGCGCTCGCCGTGCCCTGCGCCCACTTCCATGGCAGGTACGCGGCCTTGTCCACGCCGGGGGCCTTGCCCAGGTCCACCAGCTTGTCGGCCTGGGTGGCGGTGATCTCGGCGATGTTGTTGACCTCGACGGCCTGGATGTCCGCGAGGCCGCTGCCCGTGCCCAGGTGGGTGAGGAGCTGGGGGTAGTAGTTCTCGTTGCGCTCGATGGAGGTCTGCTCGATGCGGATCCCGGGATTCTGCGCCATGTACTCGTCGTAGAGCCCGGCCTCCTGGAGCCCGAAGGCGCCGAAGACGCCGACGGTGAGGGTGGTCTGTGCGGCGCCGCCGGACTTGCCGGTGGCAGGGGTCCCCTTGCCGGGGCCTTCCTCGGGGTCCTGCGCGCACCCCGCGAGCAGCAGGGCCGCCGCCCCCACCGCGGTGACGGTCGTGAGGAGGGTTCTTCGGGATCGGGCTCGGACGCGCATGTGCTTCCTCCCTGGAGGACGAAACGTGCCAGGTGTCGTGTGACACAGTGTGGGAGCGCTCCCACAGTCGTCAAGAGGTAGATTCACAACCGGGAGGAAGCCATGAACGGGCATGGGCGCAGTGGGGGACGACCGACCCTGGAGGAGGTCGCGGCGCGCGCCGGCGTCGGGCGCGGCACGGTCTCCCGGGTGATCAATGGATCCTCCAAGGTCAGCGAGCACACCAGGGTCGCCGTCGAGGCGGCCGTGGCCGAGCTGGGGTACGTACCGAACCGCGCCGCGCGCGCCCTCGCGGCCAACCGCACCGACGCCATCGCCCTCGTGATCCCCGAACCCGAGGAGCGGTTCTTCGCCGAGCCCTACTTCTCCGAAGTGGTCCGCGGGGTCGGCGCTGCCCTCGCCGAGACCGAGGTCCAGCTCGTCCTCACCCTGGCGGGCAGCGACCGCGAGCGCCGCCGCCTCGCCCAGTACCTGTCCGGGCACCGCGTCGACGGCGTGCTGCTGGTGTCCGTGCACGCCGGGGACCCGCTGCCCGAGCTGCTCGCCGAGCTCGGCATCCCGACGGTGGTCAGCGGTCGCCGCTCCGCCGCCGAGACCCTGCCCAGTGTGGACTCCGACAACCTGGCGGGCGCGGCCGAGGCCGTACGCCACCTCCTCGGCCGGGGCCGCCGCACGATCGCCACGATCACCGGGCCGCTGGACGTGTACGGGGCCCAGTGCCGGCTCGACGGCTACCGGCAGGCCCTGGCCGGCGCCGGACACCCCGTCGACGAGCCGCTGATCGCGGTCGGGGACTTCACTGAGGAGGGCGGCCGGCGGGCGATGCGCGAACTGCTGGCCCGCCGCCCCGCGCTCGACGCGGTCTTCGCCGCTTCCGACGTCATGGCGGCGGGCGCCCGGCGGGAGCTGCGCGCGGCCGGCCGCCGGATTCCGCGGGACGTGGCGCTGGTCGGCTTCGACGACTCGGTGGTGGCCCGGCACATGGACCCGCCGCTGACCAGCGTCCGCCAGCCGATCGAGGAGATGGGCCGGACCATGACGAGGATGCTGCTGGGGAGGATCGCGGGGGAGACGGGCGAGGCGGCCGCCGTGCTGCCGAACCGGCTGGTGGTCCGGGAGTCGTCCTGACGGCCGCGGCATGCGAAAGGCCCCGGTCCGCTTTCGCGTACCGGGGCCTTTCTTCAGGGTGAGTGACGGGACTTGAACCCGCGGCCACCTGGACCACAACCAGGTGCTCTACCAACTGAGCTACACCCACCATGTCCGGTCGGAAAACCGACCGGCCGAAGAAAAGGGTACAGGGTCCGGGAGGGTGCTCGCTCCCTCCTTTCCCGGCGCCCCCCTCCGGAGGTCCGGCGGCAGGAGCTACGCGCCCGGCACGACGTGCTTGGCGGCGATGCTCCGGGCCGTGTCCGAGTCGGGCCCGGGCTGCGGCACGAAGACCGCTTCCCGGTAGTAGCGCAGCTCGGTGATGGAGTCCTTGATGTCCGCCAGCGCCCGGTGGTTGCCGTTCTTCGGCGGGCTGTTGAAGTACGCCCGCGGGTACCAGCGGCGCGCCAGCTCCTTGACCGAGGAGACGTCCACGATCCGGTAGTGGAGGTAGCTCTCGAGCGCGGCCATGTCGCGCAGCAGGAAGCCGCGGTCGGTGCCGACCGAGTTCCCGCAGAGCGGCGCCTTGCGGGGTTCCTTCACGTGCTCCCGCACGTAGGCCAGGACCTGTGCCTCGGCGTCCGCGAGAGTGGTCCCCCCGGCCAGTTCGTCGAGCAGGCCGGAGGCGGTGTGCATCTCGCGCACCACGTCGGGCATGGTCTCCAGGGCGGCGTCCGGCGGGCGGATCACGATGTCCACGCCTTCGCCGAGCACGTTGAGCTCCGAGTCGGTGACCAGTGCGGCCACCTCGATAAGTGCGTCGTCCGTCAACGAGAGCCCGGTCATCTCGCAGTCGATCCACACCATGCGATCGTTCATGTGTCCCACCTTATGCGGTCCCTCACGGCGCGGACCGCATATGCGGAAGGTCCCCCATCGGCGGTGACCGATGGAGGACCTTCGTGCGTCGTACCCGGAGAGCGGCTACGCGTGTTCCCGCAGCGCCCGGCCCGGGGCGTAGAGCTCCGTCACCGTGGGACCCGCCGCGGCCAGGGCCGCCGCCGCCCGGTGGGGCTGCGGAGTGCGCTGGTGCGGAACCGGACCCGCGTTGATCTCGGCCACCTGTGCCACCTCGGCCTGCGGCCGCCGTGCCCGGTAGGCGGAGCGGTAGGCGGCCGGGGAGGACCCCAGCTGCCGCCGGAAGTGACCCCGCAGGGCGACCGGCGAACGGAACCCGCAGCGTCCGGCGACCTCGTCGACCGAGTAGTCGGAGGTCTCCAGCAGCCGCTGTGCCTGGAGCACCCGCTGGGTGATCAGCCACTGCAGCGGAGCGCTGCCGGTGAGCGAGCGGAACCGCCGGTCGAAGGTGCGCCTGCTCATGTAGGCGCGGGCGGCGAGGGTCTCCACGTCGAACTGCTCGTGGAGGTGTTCCAGTGCCCAGGCGACGACTTCGGCCAGCGGGTCGGCGCCGATCTCCTCCGGCAGCGACCGGTCGAGATAGCGTTCCTGGCCGCCCGTCCGGCGCGGCGGCACGACGAGCCTGCGGGCCAGGGCCCCGGCCGCCTCGCTGCCGTGGTCCGTGCGCACGATGTGCAGGCACAGATCGATTCCGGCCGCCGTGCCGGCGGACGTGAGCACGTCGCCGTCGTCGACGAACAGTTCGCGCGGATCGACATGGACGGACGGGTACCGCTTGGCCAGCGTCGGCGCGTACATCCAGTGCGTCGTCGCGGGCCGGCCGTCCAGCAGACCGGCGGCGGCGAGCACGAAGGCTCCCGTGCACAGTCCGACGATCCGGGCCCCCTCCTCGTGCGCCAGACGCAGTGCGTCGAGCGCCTCCGGTGGCGGTGGTGAAGTGATGGAGCGCCAGGCGGGAACGACGACCGTCCCTGCCCGGGCGATCGCCTCCAACCCGTATGGCGCGGTCAGTTCGAGCCCGCCGGTGGTCCTGAGCGGACCGTCCTCACCGGCGCACACGAGCAATCGATAGCGTGGAACTCCCGCGTCCTGCCGGTCAATGCCGAACACGGAAAGTGGAATGGAGCTCTCGAAGATCGGTCCGCCGCTGAAGAGCAGCACCGCGACGATCTCCCTGCGGCGACGCCCCGCGAGCTTCCGGCCGGCGTCTGTGACGACGGCGGTGGAATCCTGGCTCATGGCGCTAAGCCCCCCTTGGGTGTCGCGACTCCTTGGTCTGGTCGCACCTGCACGTTTCCCCTCGGCCTTGCACGTGGATCCCCCGCCGTAAATACATGATCGAATCTACTGCGTCCCGTGGTGTCGGCGTGACAAGTTCAGCACGCAGCGCTATGTCGACTTCTCAACTTGGCGAAAAGCATTCGATCAGGAAGCGTTCCACTCCGCTACCCGAACGGGAAGCGTGCCGCCCGGCCATGGCCAGTACCGGTAGGGCCAGAACGCCCCCCGGGGTCCGTCGTCGCTGGTGGTGAGGGGGGCGGGGGGACATTCCGGCAAGCAGGCCAACCTGCCGGGAAGTTGGCTGAAAACATGCGTGTGTGGGTGTGCGAATGAGTCAGTCGTGCGGGGAGGCGGGGTCGGAGCCCCGGCAGGTGCGGCGCATCCCGGCTCCGCCGCGCGAATGCCGGCGGCGGCCGGCGGGTGCGAGCGGCTCCTGCGCCCGCACCCGGGCGGCCGTCCGCTCCGAGTGCCGCAGCAGGACCCGGCACGCGGCCGTGACGGCGAGCAGGCCGAGGGTCGCGACGGCCGCCCCGCCGAAGGAGGTTCCGTAGACGACGAGGACCACGGGGACGAGCAGACAGCTGAAGGCGGCCCAGCGCACGACGTCACCCGCGGGGTCGTCATGGGGGTGTCCGCCGCGACGCCCGGACGGGTGAAGAGGTGAGCGGGGGGACGGGGTGAAGTGCGGGACCGCGTCCGCGTCGTGGAGGGACCGGACGGACTGCGTCGGCCGAGCTGGCTGGACGGGGTGAACCGGATGACCGGGCACGGCGTGCTCCCTGCGGGCTCTTACCTGTTGGTCGGACGCATGTCCCAACGCCCGGCGGCAGGGCTCGGTCACTGCGCGCACGGGTGGCAACGCCCGGACTCGTCACTGGCTGTAGGGGACAGTGGTCATTGCCAAGGCGCGTTCGCTCCGGCATGCTCCCTGGGACGCTCTCCAAGGGCGGCATGCCCTGTGCAGGACAGGAGTGTCGCCGTACCCTGGTGGGTATGGGCTTGGGAAGATGCTTCCCGGACAGAGCTCCGTCACACTGCGTCGCCGATTTCGCCCCTGTTGCTTCCTCCAAGGACCTCTTCGCCGAGACACCCATGGCCGGTCACGAATTCTCCGAACCCGCGGACCGCAAGCGCAAACGCGTCGTCGACCCCGCGTCGGCCGCCGATCTGCGCGCGGTGGAACAGACACGCGTGCACTGCGATCCGGCCTTCCGGCACGGCGTCGTTGTGGGATTCGACGGATCCACCTCCAGCGAGCGCGCGCTCGCCTATGCGATCGGCATGGCCCGTCGCTCAGGATCAGGTCTGATCATCGTCCATGTCGCCAACCGGCTGCCCACCACGGTGTGGGCCGGCTGCGAGCCGCCCGTCTTCGTCGACGTGCCGGACCACCGCACCGAGGTGCTCGGGCTGGAGCTCGCCTGCGCGGACTATCTGGCCGAAGTGCCGTGGATCCTGGTCGAGCGGGGTGGTGACATCTGCCATGAGCTGGAGGAGGTCGGCCGGGAGTATTCGGCCGACGCCATCGTGGTCGGCTCGACGCACGGGATCGTGGGCCGGATCTTCGGATCGGTCGCCGGCCGACTGGCCAAGCGCGCACAGCGACCGGTCGTTGTCATTCCTTGACTGCTCCCCTCCCTGTGGGAAGGGGATTCCTGGCTCACGCAGCCTCCCGGGGCGGCGCCCCGAGAGGTCTTCCACGATCAGTACCAACCGGGATCAGACCTGCCCGGACGAGCATCACGCGCGCGGAGTTCTTGTCCCGTGGGGACACTGCTCCGCACGCGGTGCAGGTGTATGTGCGCTCTCCCAGCGGCAGTGCGTGCTTGGCTCTCGCTCCGCACTGCGCGCAGTCCATCGTGGTGTGCGCGGGGTGTACCAGGTGCACGGCGCGTCCGTGCTTGCGGCCCATTTCGATCAAGGCTTGTTTGGTGGCGCCGATGGCGGCGTCAGCTGCCTTCCTGGCCATGGTGGTCTTCGCGAGGAACTTCGGCCGGAAATTCTCCACCGCAAGGACGTCGTGGTCGCCGCTGCCGGGCGACCTTCTTGTACTTGGGCATCCCGGCCCGACGCGCCATGGGCAGGCGGTCCTTGATGTCCTTCTGTGCCTTGGCCCTGGACCTGCCGAAGTCGCGTATCAGCTGTTGCTGCGGGACAGAGGCCCCGTCTCTCAGCCAGGCGTTCGCCTGCCGGGCTTCGGTCAACATTTTGTCGAGTTGCGCGGGGCCGCAGGTGTGCTTGTCCGTGCCCTCGGGCCTGGTCCTGTTCCATGCGTGGACTTGCTTGGACTTGGCGACGCACTCGTTCCAGATCCACCGGATCCGGTCCCACTCCCCCAGTAGAGAAGCGTGGGCGGCGGATGACACCCGAAGCCTGAAGGTGTACCGGGCGGAGTGCCTGGCGTCCTCGGCCACTCGTGGTGTCGTCATGCCGCGACCGTAAGGCCGTGCCCTTCGCCGTCCGCCCGGATTTCGTGACGTTCCCTCGAACGAGTGGCCGATCCGATCGCTCGCCGTTTTCATTCCGTGACCGCCTGTTAAGGCGCTTGTGCGGTTGTGTCCCTGTGTAAAGGGTAGATAAATGCTGCTGGGACGCAGCAAACAACTGCAGATCGAAGGGAGCCCGCCGTGGACAATGGTGTCTCTGCGGGAAGCACGGCCTCGACTTCGACCCTCGGGCACATCGCCCTGGGTCTCACCCTTCTCGCATTCGGTATCGGCCACACCGGTGTCATCGACGGTGTGTCCGCTGCCAGCTCCGTGTCGCTCGCGACCTACGTCGGCGGTCTGGCCCTGTTCGTCCTCGGAGTCCTCGAATTCCGCGGCGGCAACGGGTTCAACGGCACGGCGTTCGCGGGACTCGGGGCCTTCTGGTTCACCTGGGCCGCGGGAGCCGACGGAAAGGTTTCGGCGGACGCCGCCGGATCGTTCCTCGTCCTGTTCGCCCTCCTCGGCCTCACCCTCACCGTGGGCGCGGCGAGCGGACTCTTCGGGCAGGGCGTGTACGGGCTGTTCACCCTCTCCCTGCTGCTGCTGGCGATAGGTGCCTTCGCCGGCAACAGCATGCTGGCCAAGGTGGCCGGCTGGGTGGCCGCGGTCGGCGGACTCCTGGCCTGGTACGGAGCCACCGCCGCCCTCGCCCACTGGCCGATGGCCTTCGGCAAGGCCCGCAGCGGCGCGGTCGCCGCGGGCTGACCGGCAGGGCAGGACAGCGGAGAACCCCCGTGCGCGGTGAGCACGGGGGTTCTCCGCTGTCGGGGTACGGCGATTACTCGACGGTGACCGACTTCGCCAGGTTGCGCGGCTTGTCGATGTCCCGGCCCATGGCCAGGGCCGTGTGGTACGCCAGCAGCTGGAGCGGGATGCCCATCAGGATCGGGTCCAGCTCGTCCTCGTTCTTCGGTACCACGATGGTGTGGTCCGCCTTCTCCTGCTCGCGGTGCGCGACCGCCAGGATCCGGCCGCTGCGGGCCTTGATCTCCTCGAGCGCCGCGCGGTTCTTCTCCAGCAGGTCGTCGTCCGGGACGATCGCGACCGTCGGCAGCGAGGGCTCGATCAGCGCCAGCGGACCGTGCTTGAGCTCGGAGGCCGGGTAGGCCTCGGCGTGGATGTAGGAGATCTCCTTCAGCTTGAGGGAGGCCTCCAGCGCCACCGGGTAGCCGCGCACCCGGCCGATGAACATCATCGACTTGGCCTCGGCGAACTGGGCCGCCAGCTTCTTGATGTCCTCTTCGCCGTCGAGGATCTCCTGGATCTGCGCGGGCAGCTTGCGCAGGCCCTCGATGATCCGCTTGCCGTCGGTGACCGAGAGGTCCCGGATGCGGCCCAGGTGTACGGCCAGCAGCGCGAAGGCCACGACCGTGTTGGTGAAGCACTTGGTGGAGACGACGCAGACCTCGGGGCCGGCGTGCACGTACACGCCGCCGTCGGCCTCGCGGGCGATGGCGGAGCCGACCACGTTGACCACGCCGAGGACGCGGGCGCCCTTGCGCTTGAGCTCCTGCACCGCCGCGAGCACGTCGTACGTCTCACCGGACTGCGAGACCGCGATGTAGAGGGTGTCGGGGTCCACGACCGGGTTGCGGTAGCGGAACTCGGAGGCCGGCTCGGCGTCCGCGGGGATGCGGGCCATGCCCTCGATGAGGCCGGCGCCGATGAGGCCCGCGTGGTACGAGGTGCCGCAGCCCAGGATCTTGACCCGGCGGATGCCGCGCGCCTCGCGCGGGTCCAGGTTCAGGCCGCCCAGGTGCACGGTGTTGAAGCGGTCGTCGATCCGGCCGCGCAGCACGCGGTCGACCGCGTCGGGCTGCTCGGAGATCTCCTTGTGCATGTAGGTGTCGTGACCGCCCATGTCGTACGAGGCGGCCTCCCACTCCACGGTCTCCGGGGTGGCGGTCGTGGTGGCACCGCTGGTGGTGTAGGTGCGGAAGTCGTCGGCCTTGAGGGTGGCCATCTCGCCGTCGTCGAGGGTGACGACCTGGCGGGTGTGGGCGACCAGGGCGGCGACGTCCGAGGCGACGAACATCTCCTTCTCGCCGATGCCGAGGACGACGGGGGAGCCGTTGCGGGCGACGACGATGCGGTCGGCGAAGTCGGCGTGCATGACGGCGATGCCGTAGGTGCCCTCGATCGCCTTGACGGCCTCGCGGACCTTGTCCTCCAGGGACTCGGCCTCGGAGCGGGCGATCAGGTGGACGATGACCTCGGTGTCGGTCTCCGAGACGAAGACGACGCCGTCGGCCTCCAGCTTGGCGCGCAGCTCGGAGGCGTTGTCGACGATGCCGTTGTGGACGACGGCGACCTTGTTCTCGGCGTCCAGGTGCGGGTGCGAGTTGATGTCGCTCGGGGCGCCGTGCGTGGCCCAGCGGGTGTGGGCGATGCCGGTGGTGCCGGCGAAGCGCTTGGGGACGCGGGACTCCAGCTCGCGGACCCGGCCCTTGGCCTTGACCACCTTGAGGGCGGAGGCCTTCGGGCTGTTCACGACGATGCCCGCGGAGTCGTATCCGCGGTACTCCAGCCGCTGCAGACCTTCGAGCAGCAGCGGTGCCACGTCACGCTTGCCGATGTAACCGACGATTCCGCACATACGGTTTAGCCCCTCCTGAAGTTCGGTTCGTGTACTCGCTCGCGGCCGCGGGTGCGGCGGCAGGTTCAGCCGTAGACGATGCGGCGCAACTGCCGGAGCGAGAGCTCCGGCGGCGCCACGGCGCGGTGCGGCAGTTCGGCCGCGATCCGCTCGAAGATCTCCGCGTTGACCGCTCCGCCGGACTGCAGTTCCCGGTGGCGGCGGCGGACGAACTCCTCGGTCGTCTCGTCGAAGTAGGCGAGCACGTCCAGTACCACCCGGGCGGCCTCACCGCGCTGCAGCGCGGTGCTGCGCACCAGGTGGTCGACGAGGTCGTCATGCGACGGGCGGCGATCGAGCACCCGTAGATAGTGGCGTCTTGCGGCGGCGAACGCAAAGATCCTGCCCGATTCCGGGCAGGATCCCTCTGGTCTGGACCAGTGGAGCGCCCGGAGTGACCTCCTTCGGATGATTTCCGCCCGTCCTCGGTGACCGCACCTGACGTCGCGGCCCGCTTGGCCTATACCTGTGCGCATGAGAGTCCTGCGACGCACGCTCGGCGCCCTCCTCGCCCTCGGTGCGGCCCCGGCCATGGTCACGGCCTGCGCCCCGGCCCACGGCGACGACGCCAGACCCGGGGACGACCCGCCCGCGGCCCTCGCCCCCTTCGAACGGCTGCTGCCGGCGCCCGTCTCGGCGCGCGCCGAAGGGCCCGGCTACTCCTTCGGGCCCGGCACGGTCATCCGTACCGGCCGCCCGGACGAGGAGGTCCGCCGGGTCGGCGAGCTCCTCGCCGAGCAGCTGCGCGGCCCGAGCGGGTTGCCGCTGCCGGTGGTCGACGGGGCGCAGGGGGACGGGATCCGGCTCAGGATCGACGAAGGCGCCCAGGAGGTGGGCGACGAGGGGTACCGGCTGGAGTCCGGCCCGAGCGGGATCACCCTCACCGCGCGGACGCCGGCCGGGCTGTTCCACGGGGGCCAGACGCTGCGCCAGCTGGTGCCGGCGACCGGTCCCGGGACGGTGCCGGGCGGGACGGTCACCGACCGGCCGCGCTTCGCGTACCGGGGGGCCATGGTCGACATCGCGCGCCACTTCTTCTCGGTGGAGCAGGTGAAGAGGTACGTGGACCAGCTCGCCCAGTACAAGGTCAACACCCTGCACCTGCACCTGACCGACGACCAGGGCTGGCGCCTCGCCGTCGATTCCTGGCCGCGGCTCGCGGAGTACGGGGGCGCCAGCGAGGTCGGCGGCGGGCCCGGCGGCCACTGGACGAAGGACGAGTACCGGGAGCTGGTGGCCTACGCGGGGCAGCGGTACGTGGACGTGGTCCCCGAGATCGACATGCCGGGGCACATGAACGCGGCGCTCGCCTCCTACGCCGAGCTGAACTGCGACGGGAAGGCCCCGGAGCGGTACACCGGGACCAAGGTCGGCTTCAGCTCGCTGTGCGTGGCCAAGGAGCGGACCTACGAGTTCATCGACGAGGTGCTCGGCGAGCTGGCCGGGCTGACGCCCGGCCGCTACCTGCACATCGGCGGCGACGAGGCGCACGCGACGCCGGCGGCGGACTACGCGGCCTTCATGGACCGGGCCCAGGCGGTGGTGGGACGGTACGGCAAGACGGTGGTCGCCTGGCACCAGCTGGCGACGGCCCGCCCGGCGCGGGGCTCCGTGCTCCAGTACTGGGGCCACGACAAGACCCCGGCGGCGGACAGGGCGGCCGTGGTGGCGGCGGCGAAGGCGGGGCACCCGCTGATCCTGTCGCCGGCGGACCGGCTGTACCTGGACATGAAGTACGACGCGGCGACGAAGCCCGGCCTGGCGTGGGCGGGGTACGTACCGGTGCAGCGGGCCTACTCCTGGAACCCGGGGGCGTACCTCGCCGGGGTGCCGGAGTCCTCCGTCCTGGGGGTGGAGGCCCCGCTGTGGACCGAGAACGTCGCGACGCGGGCGGAGTGGGAGCTGATGGCGTTCCCGCGGGTCATGGGCCTGGCGGAACTGGGCTGGTCACCGGCGGCCGCGCTCGACTGGGCCTCGTACGGCCGCCGGCTGGCCGCGCAGGCACCCCGGCTGGACGCGCAGGGGATCGGATTCTTCCGGGCGCCGGACGTCCCCTGGCCGTAAAAGGAGGAACACGAAGGCGTGACCGCGAAGAGGGCCATGGTGCTTCGCGGTCACGCCGTCGGGACTTCGGGGGTGGGGAGAGGGAGGCGCCGAGGGACCGTATCGATGCCTCCCCCGCCCCGTGTGTCACCGCCGGGCGAAGGCCGCGACGGGGTTCTTGAGGTTGCCGATCAGCTGCAGGGCCGCCGCCGGGTCGGCGAGGTCGACCATCTGCTTGTTGTTGCGCAGCTGGAGGCGGTTCAGGCAGGACAGCTGGAACTCCTGCGCGAACAGGTCGTACCGCTCGAAGCGCTCCGCGAGCTGCGGCATGGACTCCTGGTACTCGTGGCCGCAGTCCGCGACCGCCTGCCAGAAGGTGTCCTCGTCGCAGATGCCCTCGTCGGCGAGGATCGCGCCGAGGAAGCGGAAGAAGCAGTCGAAGACGTCCGTGAAGATCGACAGGAGCTTCATGTCCTCGGGGATGTCCGCCCGGACGCGCTCGACCGCGGGCGGCAGCACCGCGTCCGCGTCCATGATGACGATCTCCTCGGCGATGTCCTTGAAGATCGCCCGCTTCACCAGGCCGCCCTCGATGACGAGGATGGTGTTCTCGCCGTGCGGCATGTACGCGAGGTCGTACTGGTAGAAGCAGTGCAGCAGCGGCACGAGGTAGGCGCGCAGGTAGTGGCGCAGCCACTCGGCCGGGGTCAGGCCCGACTCCGCGATCAGCGCGCCGACGAAGGACTTGCCCTCGGCGTCCACGTGCAGGAGCGAGGCCATCGTGGCGAGGCGCTCGTCGCCCTCGATCCGGTTGACCGGGGACTCGCGCCACAGGGCGGCCAGCATCTTGCGGTACGGGGAGTACCGGTCGGTGGCGCGCTCGTACTGGCGGTGGTGGTAGCCGATCGCCGCACGCTCGCGGATGATCGAGAAGTCCACGGACTTCAGGACCTCGTCGCCCTCGATCAGCTGGTGCAGCCAGTCGTTGATGGCCGGGGTGGCCTCCATGTACGCGGCCGACAGGCCTCGCATGAAGCCCATGTTCAGGACCGAGATGGCCGTCTTCACGTAGTGCTTCTCCGGAGCGCTCCGGTTGAAGAACGTGCGGATCGACTGCTGCGCGAGGTACTCGTCCGGGCCCTCGCCCAGCAGCACCAGCCGGTGGTTCGCGATCTCGGCCGCGAAGGTGACCGTGGTCTTGTTCCACCACTGCCAGGGGTGCACGGGGAAGAGGTGGAAGTCGGCCAGGTCCAGGCCCAGCGCGGTCATCCGCTCCGCGAAGACGCCGATGGTCTCCTCGCCGAGCTCCTCGCGCATGAAGGAGTCGTGGTCCAGGCCCGCGCCCGCCGTGAAGGTGGAGACGTCCTTGCGGGCGGCCACCCACACCAGGTGGACGGGGCTGGCGGTCTCCGGGGCGTACGAGAGGTACTCGTGCACCCCGAAGCCGAGCCGGCCGTTGTTCGCGACGAAGCAGGGGTGGCCCTCGGTCATGCCGGTTTCGATGTCCTGGAAGGAGGACTTCGCGAGGACGTCGGAGGAGATCTGCGGCTTCGTGTACTTGTAGCCGGTGCCGGCCAGGGTGGAGGAGATCTCCTCCAGGTAGACGGGCAGCACCTCGGGGCTCAGGCCCAGGGACTCGCGCAGCTCGATGTGGAAGTCGAGGGCGTCCAGCTCCAGCTCGGCGCCGTCCCGGTGCCGGGTGATGGAGGCCTCGTCGACCGACCAGTGGTCGAGGGCGTGCAGGACGGCCTTGAAGCGGTACTCCACGGTGGAGTCGTCGCTCAGGACCGAGTAGAGGCCGGAGCCGAGCGGCTTCGGGGACAGCAGGCGCTCGTGGGAGAACTCCGCGAGGCCCTTGCGGACGAGGGCGCGGTTGGCGCGGGCCCACAGCTGGGGGGAGAGGTGGGCGACGGCGTCGGCGAGGCTCATGCGCGGACCTCCTGGACGGCCGTGGCGGCCTCGAACTGCGCGCGGGTGCAGAAGCTCAGCAGGGCTTCCTTCTCCGGCTTGGTGACCCGGCGCTCCGGCACGAAGCCGACGGCCTCGTTCAGTGCGTGCACGGCGGTGTTGGCGACGTCCGGCTCGACCACGACGCGCTCGGTGGCCGGGTCGGCGAAGACCGCGGCCATCACCGTGGTGATGACCGCGCGGGTGAAGCCGTGCAGCGGGGTGTCGCTCGGGGCGACGAGGAAGTGCATGCCGACGTCGCCGGGCAGGGCGTCGTAGAGGCCGACCAGCTCCAGCTCGGAGGGGTCGTAGGTCTCCATCAGGAAGGCGGGGCGGCCCTCGTGCAGGCCTATGAAGGCCTGGTGGTGCTCGTGGGCGGCGATCCTCATGTACTCGCGCTCGACGTCCGGCAGGGAGGCGTCCTGCATCATCCAGAACGACGCCTTGGGGTGCGTGACCCAGCCGTGGAGCAGCTCCGCGTCGGCGAAGGGGTCCAGGGGGCGCACGGCGAAGGAACCGAGTTCCTTGTCGGTGCGGGAGTAGAGGAGTTCGGTGGTGCTCATCAGAGGGTGCCTTCCGGGGCGGCGAACTGCTGGAACGCGATGGACTTCTCGACCTTGTAGTGCTCGCGGCCGAGGAGCTCACCGACGATGTACGCGTTCCGGTACGCCGCCATGCCCAGGTCGGGCGAGGTGAGGGAGTGGTTGTGGGTGGTGCCGTTCTGCAGGTAGACCCCGCGGCCCGTGGTGTCGATGCTGTAGTTGCGGGCGGCGTCGAGACGGCCGTGGCCGTCGAAGTTCAGGCGGTCCCGCACCGGGTTCAGGAACTCCGGGAAGGTGTACTTGTAGCCGGTGGCCAGCACCAGGCCCTCGGAGCTGAGGGAGAAGTCGCGCTCCTGCTCCTCCTGGCGCAGCCCCAGCGTGTACGTGCCCGTGGTGGTGTCGTACGCGGTGCTGTTCAGGGAGGTGTTGGTCAGCAGGGTGGTCGGGACCGCGCCCGGCATGCTGACCTTCTTCTGGTAGAGCAGGTCGAAGATGGCGTTGATCAGGTCGCCGTCGATGCCCTTGAAGAGGTTCTTCTGCTGGGTCTCCAGCCGGTACCGGGTGTCCTCGGGGAGCGCGTGGAAGTAGTCCACGTACTCGGGGGAGGTCATCTCCAGGGTCAGCTTCGTGTACTCGAGAGGGAAGAACCGCGGCGAGCGGGTGACCCAGTTGAGCTGGTAGCCGTGGACGTCGATCTCGGCGAGCAGGTCGTAGTAGATCTCGGCCGCGCTCTGGCCGGAGCCGATGAGGGTGATCGACTTCTTCTTCTGCAGCTCCGCCTTGTTCTGCATGTAGGCGGAGTTGTGCAGGAAGTCGCCGCCGAGGTTCTCGCAGGACTGCGGGACGTGCGGCGGGGTGCCGGTGCCCAGGACCAGGCGGGGGGCCCGGTGGGTCTCGCCCTTGTCCGTGCGGACCTCGTACAGGCCGGCCTGCTCGTCGTAGGTGACCTCGGTGACCGAGGTGGACCACTGGACGTTGTCGAGGCGGTCGGCGGCCCAGCGGCAGTAGTCGTTGTACTCGGCCCGCAGCGGGTAGAAGTTCTCCCGGATGTAGAAGGAGTACAGCCGGTCCTTGTCCTTCAGGTAGTTCAGGAAGGAGAAGGGCGAGGTCGGGTCGGCGAGCGTGACCAGGTCCGACATGAACGGCGTCTGCAGGTGCGCGCCGTCCAGGAACATCCCGGCGTGCCACTCGAAGTGCGGCTTCGACTCGATGAAGAGGCCGTCGATCTCGTCGAGCGGGGCGGTCAGGCAGGCGAGTCCGAGGTTGAACGGACCGACGCCGATGCCGATGAAGTCGTGGGTCTCAGCGGTGGAGGGCAAGGGATTCTCCCAGGAACTGCTCGGCATGTGCGGCGAGAAGGTCGAGGACGGCGGTGATGTCGGCCGTCGTGGTCTGCGGGTTGAGGAGGGTGAACTTCAGGTACTGCTTCCCGTCCACCTTGGTGCCGGCCACGACGGCCTCACCGGAGGCGAACAGGGCCTTGCGGGCGTGCAGGTTGGCCTCGTCGACCAGGTCGGCGCGGATGTCTTCGCCGTCCTGGGGGACGTAGCGGAAGACGAGGGTGGAGATCTGCGGCTTGACGACGACCTCGAAGCGCGGGTCGGCGTCGATGATGTCCCAGCCGGCCGCGGCCAGGTCGATGACCTCGTCGAAGAGCGAGCCGACACCGTCGGCGCCCATGACGCGCAGGGTCACCCAGAGCTTGAGCGCGTCGAACCGGCGCGTGGTCTGGATGGACTTGTCGACCTGGTTGGGGATGCGCTCCTCGGCCATGCGGCGCGGGTTGAGGTAGTCCGCGTGGTACGTGGCGTGCTTGAGGGTGTCGCGGTCGCGCACCAGCATGGCGCTGGAGCTGACCGGCTGGAAGAACGACTTGTGGTAGTCGACGGTGACCGAGTCGGCGCGCTCGATGCCGTCGAGGAGGTGCCGGCGGGTCGGGGAGACCAGCAGTCCGCAGCCGTAGGCGGCGTCCACGTGCATCCACGCGGAGTGCTCGTCGGCCAGGCGGGCGATCTCGGGGAGCGGGTCGATGGACCCGAAGTCGGTGGTGCCGGCGGTGGCGACGACGGCCATCGGGAAGAGGCCCTCGGCGGCGCACTCCTCCAGTTCCAGGGCGAGCACCGCGGTGTCCATCCGGCGGTTGCGGTCGACCGGGACGGAGATGACGGCCTCGTAGCCGAGTCCGAGCATGGCGGCGGACTTCTGGACGCTGAAGTGGCTGGCCTCGGAGGTGAAGATGCGCAGCTTCGGCAGGAGTTCGGCCTTGGTGAGCTCGCGTCCCTCGTCGAGAGCCTTCTTCATGACGAGCCGGCAGGCCTCGTCACGGGCGAGGAGCAGGGCGTGGAAGTTGGACTGGCTGCCGCCGGAGGTGAAGATGCCGTCCGCGGCCGGGCCGAGGCCGATGCGCTCGGTGGTCCAGTCGATGAGGCGGCGCTCGATCAGCGTGCCGCCGATGGACTGGTCCCAGGTGTCGAGCGAGGAGTTGACGGCCGAGAGGATCGCCTCGCCGAGCACGGCGGGTATGACGACCGGGCAGTTGAGGTGGCCCAGGTAGCGCGGGTGGTGGAAGTACACCGCGTCGCGCAGGTAGACGTCCTCCAGCTCGTCCAGGACGGCGGCCGCGTCCTCGAGCGGCTTGTCCAGGTCGATTCCGTTGATGACCGGGGCGAGTTCGTCGACGGATATACCGGTGTGGGGCCGCTCCGTGGTCGCGAGTTTGGCGGCGACACGGTCGACGCCCTCGGTGACGGAGCGCCGGTAGAGGTCCGCGGTCGTCTCGTTCAGCAGATGCGAGCGCATCAACTTTCCTCCGGGCAGGGGCAGAAGGGGGCGGGGGTGTGGCGTGCGTCGTTTAGGTTAGCCTAACCTTATCGATTGGCCAAATACAGATGGGCCCTGGCTGGAAAGCCAGGGCCCATCTCAACTGGTCTGCCGTGAATGCGAGTTGGCTACAGCTCGGACGTCGGGTCCTCGCTCGGAGCCTTGCCCGCGTACGCCTCCGCGAGGAGCTGCTCCTCGCTCGCGCCGAGTCGCCAGTAGCCGGTGAAGCGCACCGCGCGGCGGTCGACGGATCGTTCCTGCACGAAGTGGCGGCGCACCGAGCGGATCGTGCCGGCCTCGCCGGCGAGCCAGGCGTACGGGGCTTCGGCGGCAACCGGTCCGGCCGCGCGCAGCACGCTCAGCACCTGCTCCGTCCGCTCCCGGCCCTCGCTCTCGCGCACGATCCAGGTGATGTCCGCGTCGGCGGGCGCCGCCAGCTCGATCCGGTCGTCCTCGTGCGGGACCTCGAACCAGGCCCTGACGCCGGTCCCGGCGGGCAGCCGGTCCAGGATCGCGGCCGCGGCCGGCAGGGCGGTCTCGTCCGCGTACATCCAGATCGCGTCGGTGTCGG
Organism: Streptomyces sp. NBC_01232; assembly: GCF_035989885.1. Lineage (GTDB taxonomy): Bacteria > Actinomycetota > Actinomycetes > Streptomycetales > Streptomycetaceae > Streptomyces. The sequence continues at coordinate 3,172,974 of NZ_CP108518.1, read as the reverse complement.
CCGGCGGCTGGAAGCGTACGGACTTGTTCTCCGCGACGGCCGGTCCGATCGCCAGGATCCGGCGGCCGGCCACGGCCTGCCCGGCCCAGCGGGACGCCGGGCCGGTGTCCCCGTGGAGGACGAAGTCGATGTCGACCTCGTCCGCACCCTCGGGCGTACGGCGCTGTTCGCGCACCGTGTAGGAGCGCATCACCGGCCGCTCCTCGTCCGGCATCGCGCGCCAGGCGGCGAACCAGGTGTCCTCGTCCGTGGACGGGAGCACCGTGTGCTCGCGTCCGGACGCGGGCAGGAAGAGCGACAGGCTCTGGTCGAAGCCGCCCGAGCGGAATCCCTCGAGGGACTCCCCGCCGAACGTGACCCGCAGGAACGAGTGGCCGAGCCGGAGCGTGCGGACCACTTCGAGCTCGAAGAACCGGAAGTGGGCGACGGCCGGGGCGGCGTCGGATGCGGTGTCGGTCATGCGGAGAGGTCCCCCTGGAAGTCGGAACGGCCTGCGTGGCGCCCGGGGTCACCGGGCGCCCGGGGTCAGCTGACCTTCTTGGCGTTCTGGATGGACTTCGCGAGGTCCTCGAGGATCTGCGCGCACTTGTCGTACGAGTAGATGGGCTCGGTCACGCGGGGGGTGACCTGACCGGCCTTGACGGCGGGCAGCTCGGCCCAGGTCGGCCGGTCCTTCAGCTGCTCGGGCTGCAGGGTGCCGGTGCGGTTGTCGAGCAGGATGACGTCGGCCTTGTACTTGCCGGCGTTCTCCCAGCTGAGGCCCTCGAAGAAGCCGCCCTCGTCCAGCTTGTCCGGGGTGACGAACTCGACGCCGAGCTGCTTGAAGTACTTCAGGTCGGCCGAGGTGTCCGGGGTGGAGGCGTAGAAGAGCGCGTCCGAGCCGGAGCCGACGAGCACCTTGACGCCCGGGTTGGCCTTGGTGGCCTCGCGCACCTTCGCGGCGGCGGCCTCGAAGCGGGCCTTGGAGTCCACGGTCTTCTTGGAGTTCAGGTCGGCGCCCAGGGACTTGGCGAGCTCCGCGGTGCGCTCCAGCGCCTTGTCGAGGGTGACGTCGCCGCCCACCTTGATCGCGGCGTGCGGGGCGAGACCGAGGATCTTGTCCTTCGAGGCCTCCGGCACGTACCAGTAGGTGCCGTCCCAGCTGTTGGTGACCAGCAGGTCGGGCTGGAGGGCCGCGAACTTCTCGACGTTGAACTCGTCGTAGACGTTGCCGAGGATCTCGACCTTGGAGATGTCCAGCGAGCCGGCCTGGACGTCGGGCTTGCCGTCGGCGGTCTTGGTCGGGCCGAACACGCCCTTGACCGTGACGCCGTAGTCGTACAGCGCGGCGGCGGTGCCGGTGAAGGCGACGATGTTCTTCGGCTTGGCCGGGCTGCTGACGTCCTTGCCGAGGTCGTCCTTGAAGGTCCAGGCACCGGCGGCCGCGGCGCCGTTGTCCTTGCCGCCGTCACCCTTCGCCTTGTCGGTGCCACCGCACGCGGCGAGGACCGCGACGAGGCCGAGGGCGCCACCCGCTGCGACGAAGCCGCGGCGAGTGAAGGAGGAGGTGCGGGACTTGGGCATGTCGATGTCTGCTTTCGTGCGTGCAGGGTGGCCGCTGGGCCGTTCGCTGAGAAGGTTAGCCTAACCTAAGGGTATGTCCAGAGGCGGGGCAAGATCCATCCGTGAGGTGGATCACTTCTCGCGAGGTGGGGCACGTCCGCCGGGGCAGTGGTGACGGCGCGGGCGTCGCGGGCCGACCGGGCATCATCATGCCGGGGACGGATCCGGCGGCCTTCCACCGGGGAGGGCGCGGAACGGCATGCCGCCCTGCGGCTGCCGGTCGTCGTTCCGGGGAGCAGGACGCAGCAGGTACGGGCGCTTTGGGGCCTCAGGGGCCTCCGGGGCGGAGCGAAGATGCTCGTCGGCGCGGAGGCGCGGAGGCGCGGAGGCGCGGAGGCGCGGAGGCGCGGGGGTGCGGAGGCGCGGAGGCGCAGGGGCGGCCGCGCGGGCGTCCGAGGAGGCGGCCGAGGAGGCGCCGGCTCCGGCGCGGGTGCGGGCACCCGCGCCGGGCGGCGGTGCGTTCGGGTCAGCCGGCGGCGAAGCCCAGTTCACGGGCGATCAGCATGCGCTGGACCTCGCTCGTGCCCTCGCCGATCTCCAGGATCTTGGAGTCCCGCCACATCCGGGCCACCGGGTACTCGTTCATGAACCCGTAGCCGCCGTGGATCTGGGTCGCCTCGCGCGCGTTGTCGACGGCGACCGTCGAGGAGTACAGCTTCGCGATCGCCGCCTCCTTCTTGAACGGCTCCCCGGCCACCAGCCGCGAGGCCGCGTCGCGCCAGCCGATGCGGGCCATGTGGGCGCGCATCTCCATGTCGGCCAGCTTGAACTGGATGGCCTGGTTGTCGCCGATCGCCTTGCCGAAGGCGTGCCGCTCCTTGGCGTACTTCACCGACTCGTCGACACAGCCCTGCGCGAGACCGGTCGCAAGCGCCGAGATGGCGATGCGGCCCTCGTCGAGGATCCGCAGGAACTGCGCGTAGCCGCGGCCCTCCTGGCCCACCAGGTTGGCGAGGGGCACCCGTACGCCGTCGAAGGACAGCTCGCGGGTGTCCGAGGAGTTCCAGCCGACCTTCGAGTACGGGGCGGCCACCGTGAAGCCCGGGGTGCCGGACGGGACGATGATCGAGGAGATCTCCGGGCGGCCGTCCGCCTTGCGGCCCGTCACGGCGGTGACCGTGACCAGACCGGTGATGTCCGTACCGGAGTTGGTGATGAAGCACTTCGAGCCGTTGATCACCCACTCGTCGCCCTCGCGGACGGCGGTGGTGCGGGTACCGCCCGCGTCGGAGCCGGCGCCCGGCTCGGTCAGGCCGAAGGCGCCGAGGATCTCGCCGGAGCACATCTTCGGCAGCCACTGCTGCTTCTGCTCCTCGGAGCCGAAGAGGTAGATCGGCATGGCGCCGAGGGAGACCCCGGCCTCCAGGGTGATCGCGACCGAGGAGTCGACGCGGGCCAGCTCCTCCAGGGCGATGCCGAGGGCGAGGTAGTCCCCGCCCATGCCGCCGTACTCCTCCGGGAACGGCAGGCCGAACAGGCCCATGCGGCCCATCTCGGCGACGATCTCGTAGGGGAACTCGTGCCGCTCGTACAGGTCGCCGATCTTCGGGGCGACGACGTCGTGCGCGAACGCCTCCACGGTGCGGCGGAGTTCCTCGTGCTCAGGGGTGAGCCGGTGGTCGAGGGACATGGTGTGACTACTCCTTGTGGGAGAGGGCGCGGACGGTACGGGAGGGGCTGGGGCGTCCCAGCTGTTCGGCCATCCACACGCTCGTGGCGGTGAGGGCGGCCAGGTCGACCCCGGTCTCGATGCCGAGGCCGTCGAGCATCCACACCAGGTCCTCGGTCGCGAGGTTGCCGGTGGCGCTCTTCGCGTACGGGCATCCGCCGAGGCCGCCTGCGGAGGCGTCCACGGTGGTCACCCCGTGCTGGAGCGCGGCAAGGGTGTTGGACAGGGCCTGGCCGTAGGTGTCGTGGAAGTGCACGCCGATCCGGTCGGTCGTGACACCGGCCTCGTTCAGCGCGGCGAGCAGCGCCCGGACATGGCCCGGCGTGGCCACGCCGATCGTGTCGCCGAGGCTCAGCTCGTCGCAGCCCATGTCCAGCAGGGCCTTGGCCACGGAGACGACCTGGTGGACCGGGACCGGACCCTCCCAGGGGTCGCCGAAGCACATGGAGAGGTAGCCGCGCACGTGCGCCGGTGCGTCACCCTCCTTGGCCCGGGCCACGACCGGCTCGAACATGGCGAGGGACTCGGCCACGGTGCGGTTGAGGTTGCGGGAGGCGAAGGTCTCGGTGGCCGAACCGAAGACCGCGATGCGCCGGGCGCCGAGGGCGAGGGCGCGGTCGAGGCCGCGCTCGTTGGGGACGAGGACGGGCAGCTCCGCCCCGACGTCGGCGAGCTGCGGGAACAGCTCCTCCGCGTCGGCCAGTTGGGGCACCCACTTGGGGTGCACGAAGCTGGTGGCCTCGATGGTGCGCAGTCCGGCGGCCGCGAGGCGGTGGATGAACTCCGCCTTGACGGCCGTGGGGACGGCGGTCTTCTCGTTCTGCAGGCCGTCGCGGGCGCCGACCTCGTGGATGCGGACCCGGGCCGGGAGGCCGGGGGCCGGGACGTTCATGGGCAGCCTGTTCACGCGGCCTCCTCCTCGTCCGGGGTGACGACGGCCAGGATCTGGTCCATGGCGACGGTGGTGCCGGGCGTGACGTCCAGCTCGGTGACCGTGCCGGCGTGCGGGGCGGAGATGACGTGCTCCATCTTCATCGCCTCGACGACCAGGAGGCTCTGCCCGGCCGTGACCGTGTCGCCGACGGCCACCTTGACCACGGTGACGGTGCCGGGCATGGGGGCGGCGAGGGTGTTCGCGCCGCCGTGTCCGGCTCCGCCGAGGTTCGCCACGACAGGGTCGTACGACTGGACGTGCCAGCTGTCGGCGTCGCGGCCGAGCCAGGTCCCCTCCGGGGAGGCGGCGTGGCTGAAGCGGTGCGTGACGCCGTCGAGTTCGACGGTGACGGTGTCCGGGGTGCGGCTGAGGATCCGGCCGCGGGCCGGTGCGCCGGAGCTCTGCCCCGGACCCCGCACCTCAGACGCCCGCGAGGCTGAACCCGCTGCGCTGAGCCGCGTTTCGATGGTGACCGGGTCCTGGCCCGGCAGGCGGAAGTGGTGCACGGTCCACGCGGGCGTGCCGCCCAGGCGCCAGCCGCTGGCGGCGTCGAACGGGTCGGTCCAGCCGTTGCGGTCCGCTCCCGGAAGGGGCTGCGCCAGCAGGGCCGCCGTGGCGTACACCTCGTCCGGGACCCCCTCCGGCAGGAGGGACGGCAGGTCGCGCTCGACCAGGCCCGTGTCCAGGTCGCCCGAGACCACGTCCGGGTGCGCCAGCAGCCTGCGCAGGAAGCCCGCGTTGGTCTGGACGCCCAGGATCACGGTGTCGGCCAGGGCCGCGCGCAGCATGCGCAGGGCCGTCGGCCGGTCCGGGCCGTGGACGATGACCTTCGACAGCATCGGGTCGTACGTCGAGCCCACCGGCACGCCCGCCGTCAGCCCGGAGTCCGTGCGCACCGCACCGCTCGAGGGCTCGGTCAGGGCCAGGACGGTGCCGCCGGACGGCAGGAAACCGCGCGCCGGATCCTCCGCGCAGACGCGGGCCTCGATGGCGTGCCCGGTCAGCGTCACGTCGGACTGGTCGAAGCCCAGCGGTTCGCCGGACGCCACCCGGAGCTGGAGCTCCACCAGGTCCAGTCCGGTGATCAGCTCCGTCACCGGGTGTTCGACCTGGAGGCGGGTGTTCATCTCCATGAAGTAGTACGAGGAGGGGTCACCGCCCGGGACGATGAACTCCACCGTGCCCGCGCCCACGTACCCGCAGGAGCGGGCCGCGTCGACCGCCGCCGCGCCCATCGCCGCACGGGTCTTCTCGTCGAGCAGGACCGAGGGCGCCTCCTCGATGACCTTCTGGTGGCGGCGCTGCAGCGAGCACTCGCGCTCGCCGAGGTGCACCACGTTCCCGTGGGCGTCCGCCAGCACCTGGATCTCGATGTGCCGCGGCCGGTCGATCCACCGCTCGACGAGCAGCGTGTCGTCGCCGAAGGAGGACCGCGCCTCGCGGCGGGCCGCCGCGATCTCCTCGGCCAGCACCGCCTCGTCGCGCACCAGCCGCATGCCCTTGCCGCCGCCGCCCGCCGAGGGCTTCAGCAGCACCGGCATACCGATCTCCATGGAGGCGGAGACCAGTTCGGCGTCGGTCAGGCCGCTGCCCGAGGAGCCCGGTACGACGGGCACGCCCGCCGCCTTCACGGTCTCCTTGGCGCGGATCTTGTCGCCCATCAGGGAGATGGCGCTCGCCGGCGGCCCGATGAAGGCGAGGCCGGCGTCGGCGCAGGCCTGTGCGAAGGCGGCGTTCTCGGCGAGGAAGCCGTAGCCGGGGTGGACGGCCTCGGCGCCGGTGCGCCGGGCGGCATCCAGCAGCCGCTCCACCGAGAGGTAGCTCTCGGCGGCCGCGGCCGGGCCGATGCGGACGGCCGTGTCGGCCTCCCGTACGTGGCGGGCGTCCGCGTCGGCGTCGCTGAAGACGGCCACGGAGCGGATGCCGAGCTGCCGCAGGGTGCGGATGACCCGGACCGCGATCTCGCCCCGGTTCGCCACCAGAACAGTGCTGAACATCAGTGAGGTCCTCACGTCACATACGGAAGATGCCGAAGCCCGAGTCGCCCAGCGGGGCGTTCGCGCACGCGGTCAGGGCCAGTCCCAGCACCTGCCGGGTTTCCATCGGGTCGATGACCCCGTCGTCCCACAGCCGCGCGGTGGCGTAGTAGGCGTTGCCCTGCTCCTCGTACTGCGCGCGGACCGGGGCCTTGAAGGCCTCCTCGTCCTCGGCGGGCCAGTCCTGGCCCGCGCCCTCGATCTGGTCGCGCTTGACCGTCGCCAGGACCGAGGCCGCCTGCTCCCCGCCCATCACGGAGATCTTGGCGTTGGGCCACATCCACAGGAAGCGGGGCGAGTACGCCCGGCCGCACATGGAGTAGTTGCCGGCGCCGTACGAGCCGCCGACCACCACCGTCAGCTTCGGCACCCGGGTGCAGGCCACCGCGGTCACCATCTTGGCGCCGTGCTTGGCGATGCCGCCGGCCTCGTAGTCCTTGCCGACCATGAAGCCGGAGATGTTCTGGAGGAAGAGGAGCGGGATGCCGCGCTGGTCGCACAGCTCGATGAAGTGCGCGCCCTTCTGGGCGGACTCGGCGAACAGGATGCCGTTGTTGGCGATGATGCCGACCGGGTGTCCGTGGATCCGGGCGAAGCCGGTGACCAGCGTCTGGCCGAACTCGGACTTGAACTCCTGGAAGCGGGAGCCGTCCGTGATCCGCGCGATGATCTCGCGGGCGTCGTACGGGGTGCGCGAGTCGACGGGGACCGCGCCGTACAGCCCGTCCGGGTCCACCTTGGGCTCTTCCGGTGCCTCGACCGACCAGGGCAGGGCCCCGCGGTCGGGCAGGGTCGCCACGATGTTGCGGACGATCCGCAGCGCGTGCGCGTCGTCCTCCGCGAGATGGTCGGTCACGCCGGAGATCCGGGAGTGGACCTCGCCGCCGCCGAGCTCCTCGGCCGTGACCACCTCGCCGGTGGCGGCCTTCACCAGCGGCGGGCCGCCGAGGAAGATCGTGCCCTGGTTGCGGACGATGACGGCCTCGTCGCTCATGGCCGGTACGTACGCGCCGCCCGCGGTGCAGGAGCCGAGGACAGCGGCGATCTGCGGGATGCCGGCCCCCGACATGCGGGCCTGGTTGTAGAAGATGCGGCCGAAGTGCTCCCGGTCGGGGAAGACCTCGTCCTGCATGGGGAGGAAGGCGCCGCCGGAGTCGACCAGGTAGAGGCAGGGGAGACGATTCTCCAGCGCCACCTCCTGGGCGCGGAGGTGCTTCTTGACGGTCATCGGGTAGTACGTGCCGCCCTTGACGGTGGCGTCGTTCGCGACGATCACGCACTCGCGGCCGGAGACCCGGCCGATGCCCGCGATGACCCCGGCGGCGGGGGCCGCACCCCCGTACATGCCCTCGGCGGCCAGCGGGGCCAGCTCCAGGAAGGGGGATCCGGGGTCGAGGAGGGCGTCCACGCGGTCGCGGGGGAGGAGCTTCCCGCGGGCGGTGTGGCGGGCGCGGGCCTTCTCGCCGCCGCCGAGCCGGGCCGCGTCGAGCCGGGCGCGCAGGCCCTCGGTCAGCTCGCGGTGGGCGGCCTCGTTGGTCCGCCAGGCCTCGGACGCCGGGTCCGCGGCGCTCGTCAGCACTGGTGCCTGCTGCATCGGTCGAGCTCCCTTGCTCGTTCCACTTGCTCGGTGCACGCTGTTAGTGAGCGTTAACGTGTGTGGGGCTTAGGTTAACGACCGCTAACGGCCCTGTCTAGAATGGTTTCCCATGAGCACCAGAGCGGCCGCCCCGACCCGTCGCGAGCAGATCCTCAGTGAGGCCGCTCGTCTCTTCGCCGCGCGCGGCTTCCACGGCGTCGGCGTCGACGAGATAGGGGCCGCGGTGGGCATCAGCGGCCCCGGCCTGTACCGGCACTTCGCGGGCAAGGACGCCATGCTCGCCGAACTTCTCGTCGGTATCAGTGAACGGCTGCTGACCGGCGGCCGCCACCGGGTGGCCGAGGCCGCGGGCGAACCGGCCAGGGTGCTGTCCTCCCTCATCGACGGACACATCGACTTCGCGCTCGACGACCGGGCGCTGATCACCCTGCACGACCGGGAGCTCGACCGGCTCCGGGACACCGACCGCAAGCTCGTCCGCCAGCTGCAGCGCCAGTACGTGGAGCTGTGGGTGGAGGTCGTCCGGGAACTGCACCCGGAGGTCGTCGAGGCTGAGGTACGGGTCTCCGTGCACGCGGTCTTCGGCCTGCTCAACTCCACCCCGCACCTGGCGGCCCTGGGGCGGGAGGCGACGGAATCGCTGCTGCGGCGCCTCGCGCACGGCGCGTTCGGGGCGCTGTCGGCATGACCCGCGGCGTCCGCCGACCGGAATGGACGCGCCGCCTCCGGCCCGGCGGCGGCAGAATGGCCCGTATGCCGAAGCCGATAGAGACGCCCGTACCCACCCGCGCCGAACTCATCGACCATCTGGTCCGCACGCGGATCGCGGGGCAGGTCGCGACGCCGCGCGAGAACAACCTCTCCCACTACCGCAAGCTCGCCAACGGCGACCGGCACTACTGGCTCGGCCTGGAGCTGGGCGACCGCTGGGCGGACGAGCAGGACGTGCTCGCGGTGATGGCGGAGCGGTGCGGGGTCGTGGACGACCCGGCCATCCGGTACGGCCAGGACACCATCGACCCGGAGCTGACCGTGGCCGGCCTGGACCGGCTGGCGGCGCGGCTGCGCAAGGCGGCGGCGGACCGGCAGAGCGTGCTGTTCGCCACCGGCCACCCGGGCGGCCTCCTGGACGTCCACCGGGCGACGGCGGCGGCTCTGCGGGCGGCGGGCTGCGAGATCGTCGTCATCCCCCGGGGCCTGACGGCGGACGAGGGCTCGGTGTGGCAGTTCGCCGATGTCGCGGTCCTGGAGCGCGGCGCGACCCTGTGGCACACCCATTCGCCGGAGCCGATGGCCGCGATCCTGGACGGCCTGACGGCGGAGAACCGTCCGCAGCCGGACCTGGTCGTCGCCGACCACGGCTGGGCGGGCTGCGCGGCCCAGCGCGGCCTGGACGCGGTCGGCTACGCCGACTGCAACGACCCGGCGCTCTTCCTGGGCGAGGCCGAGGGCACCCTCCAGGTGGCGATCCCCCTGGACGACCACGTCCGCGACCCGCGCCACTACGACCCGATGGTGGCGTACCTCCTGGACGCGGCGGGCCTGAGCTGACGGCGCAGCCGCGCGGACAGCGAAAGGCCCCGGCCGGGACTCCCGGCCGGGGCCTTCCGTGTCATTGCCTACCGACGCGCGCTCCAGGCCCGCCGGTTGTCAGTGGTGGTCGTTACGGTCGGCCCATGGCGAAGTCTTCGAAGGTGCGCACCCCGCTGTCCGCCCTGGCGGAGGATCCCCAAGGGCAGTCGATCGGGCTTGAGTTGCCGCCGGGAGCGCTCGTCAGCGCGCCGGGGCGGCGGAGTCGTGGCAGGAAGCCCGAGTCGTTGTTGTGGGTGTCCGACGAGCCCGTGGGAGTCGGGGCGCTCGCCGCGTACCGGAGTTCCGCGCTCGCGGCCGCCGGGCTGCAGGCCGTGCTGATCCAGGGGCGGCGCGGGCTCGAACGGTGGTGGCAGGAGCGGGAGTTCTCGCCCGAGCGGATGTCCGACCCCGACGACCACCACGTCGAGCCGGTGCTGCGCGAGTTCTGGAGCAGAGCGGTTCCCGATCCGGAGGAGGGGGAGGAGGGCGAAGAGATCATCGCGCCCTTCGGCAGGGACTGGCCTGGCCTCGCGGAGGCAGGGGCGGACGGCGTCGATCCGGAGGCCGCCGCCCGCGCGCTCGCGGACGAGCTGATCGCGAGCGGTTTCCTGCCGAGCCCGCGGCTCGCGCTGATCCCCGCCGGCCGCGGGGCCGACGTACCGACCGCGATGGGCTGGGGCGGGCCGGCCAACTTCGAGAACGACACCGCCCTCATCAGCGCCGTCCTGCGCTCCTGGGAGGACCGCTTCGGCGCCCGCGTCGTCGCCCTCGGCTTCGACGAGCTCCACGTGTCCGTGGCGGCCCCGCCGCGTACGGCCGCCCACGCGCTCCCCGTCGCCGCGGAGCACTTCGCCTTCTCGCCCGACAACATCTGGCAGGGCTCCGGGAGCATCCGTGCCTACGCCGACGAGGCGGTCACCGGTAGCAACCACTGGGGGTTCTGGTGGGACTGAGCGGCCGGGCGGACGTCACGCACGCGGGACGCGTACGACACCCTCCTGGATGACGGTCACGGCCAGCCGGCCGTCCTGGGTCCAGATGCGGGCCTGGCCCAGGCCCCGGCCCGCGGCCGCCGAGGGCGACTCCTGGTCGTACAGCAGCCACTCGTCCGCGCGGAACGGCCGGTGGAACCACATCGCGTGGTCCAGCGAGGCGCCGACCACGTCGCCCACCGCCCAGCCGCCCCGACCGTGCGCGAGCAGTACGGAGTCCAGCAGGGTCATGTCGGAGACGTAGGTGGCCAGGCAGGTGTGCAGCAGCGGATCGGCGCTGTCGAGCTTGCCGGCCGTACGGAACCACACCTGCGAGCGCGGCTCCACGGGCTCGCCGACGCTGCCCCAGGGCGGGGTCGTGGCGTAGCGCAGGTCCACCGCCTCCCGCGTCTCGATCAGCCGCTCCACCGTGCCGGGGTCGCGGAAGATCTCGCGGTACGCCGGCAGCGACTGGGCCGCGGTCGGCAGGGTCTCCGGGTCCGGGGCCGGCGGCATCGTGACCTGGTGGTCGAGGCCGTCCTCGTACTTCTGGAACGACGCGGAGAGGTGGAAGATCGGCTGGCCGTGCTGGACGGCGACGACCCGGCGCGTGGTGAAGGAGCGCCCGTCGCGGATCCGGTCGACCGAATAGACGATCGGCGCGCCGGTGTCCCCGGTGCGCAGGAAGTACGAGTGCAGGGAGTGCGCGGTGCGGTCCGCGGGGACGGTCCGCCCGGCCGCGACCAGTGCCTGGGCCGCGACCTGGCCGCCGAACACCCGCGGTACCAGCGAAGGCCTGCTGGTACCGCGGAAGATGTTCTCCTCGATCTGCTCGAGATCGAGCAGATCGAGGAGATTCGTCAGTGCCTCGTTCATGGGGGAAGGGTAGGTGCCCGAATTCCTTACAGACCCATGGACTTGGCGATGATGGACTTCATGATCTCGCTGGTGCCGCCGTAGATGCGGTTCACGCGGTTGTCGGCGTACAGGCGGGCGATCGGGTACTCGTTCATGTAGCCGTAGCCGCCGTGCAGCTGGAGGCAGCGGTCGATCACGCGGTGCGCGACCTCGGTGCAGAACAGCTTGGCGGAGGCGGCCTCGGCCGGGGTCAGCTCGCCGGCGTCCAGGGCCTCCAGGGCGCGGTCGGCGACGGCCTGCGCGGCGTCCACCTCGGCCTGGCAGGCGGCCAGCTCGAACTTGGTGTTCTGGAAGTGCGCGACGGGCTTGCCGAAGACGGTGCGCTCCGTGACGTACTGCTGGGCGAACCGGACGGCCGCGGCGGCCTGGGCGTACGCGCCGAAGGCGATGCCCCAGCGCTCGGAGGCCAGGTTGTGGCCGAGGTAGTAGAAGCCCTTGCCCTCCTCGCCGAGCAGGTCCTCGACCGGGACCTTCACGTCGACGAACGCCAGCTCGGCGGTGTCGGAGGTCTTCAGGCCCAGCTTGTCGAGCTTGCGGCCGATGGAGTAGCCCTCGGACTTGGTGTCCACGGCGAAGAGGGAGATGCCGAAGCGGCGGTCGTCCTCGCTCGGGGCGGAGGTACGGGCACAGACGATCACGCGGTCGGCGTGGACGCCACCGGTGATGAAGGTCTTGGAGCCGTTGAGGACGTAGTGCGTGCCGTCCTCGGAGAGCTTGGCGGTGGTCTTCATACCCGCGACGTCGGAGCCGGTGCCCGGCTCGGTCATCGCGAGGGCCCACATCTCCTCGCCGGAGACGAACTTCGGCAGGAAGCGCTTCTTCTGCTCGATGTCGGCCAGCATCTTGATGTAGGGGAGGGCGAGCAGCACGTGCACGCCGGAGCCGCCGAAGTTGACGCCCGCGCGGGAGGTCTCTTCGTAGAGGACGGCCTCGAACTTGTGGGTGTCCAGGCCCGCGCCGCCGAACTCCTCGGGCACGTTGATGCCGAAGACGCCCAGCTCGCCGAGCTTGTAGTAGAAGTCGCGCGGCGCCTGACCGGCTGCGAACCACTCGTCGTACACGGGGACGACCTCGGCCTCGATGAAGGCGCGAATGGTCTCGCGGAATGCCTCGTGGTCCTCGTTGAAAACGGTACGGCGCACGGCCGGCTCCCTTCGGTCGCGGCGGTCCGCCGCCTATGGCTAAGCGCTTGCTCAGGCTAAGTTACCGGTCGGTCAATCTGACTGTCCAGAGCGGAGGCGCAGCGGAAAGCGTGGGGTGGCTCACCCTCCCCCTCGTGCGGAGGTGCTGCGCAGCGCGAACCACAGCTCCATCCGCACGTCCGGATCGTCCAGGTCCCGGTCCAGCAGCTCGGCGGCGCGCGCGACGCGCTGGCGGACGGTGTTGCGGTGGATCCCGAGCGCGGCGGCGGTGCGGTCCCAGTTGCCGTGGTGGGCCAGCCAGCCGCGAAGGGTCTCCCGCAGGGCTGGGGAGAGCGGCCCGAGCAGGGCCTCGGCGTGGGCGCGGGCCTCGGCCTCGCCGACCAAGCCCGCGAGGCCGGGGTCGGTGTGGCGGGCCAGCGGGGTGCGGGCCGCCTCCGCGCGCTGCAGGGCCCGCCCGGCCCGGGCGTCCGCCGTGGCAAGGGCGTCGGGCGCGGCCGGGTCGCTCACCCCCAGCCGCCAGCCGGGCTGCGGTGCGGGCTCCCGGTCGGTGAGCAGCCGTACGCCGCCCTCGTGCGGGTCGAGCAGTACGGTGCCCAGCGCGGCCGCGAGGGCCTGCGGATCCCCGGCCCCGCGGGCGTGGACGACGTACCAGGGCCCCGGGCCGAGCACCCCGTCCACGGCGTCCCCGAGCAGCAGCCGGGTCAGGGCCGCGGCCTCCGCCCCGGCGGGCCGCTCGGCGGTGAGCAGGGTCAGCAGGACGGCGGCCACCGAGGCCACTGTGTGGTCGCCGGGCGCGCGGGCCGGGGTCGCGGTGCCCAGCGCCGCCCGGCCGGCCAGGGCGTAGGCGGCCAGATGGTGTCCGCCCGCCCGGTCCGTGGCGGTGGCGGGCCCGCCCTCGCGGCCGACTCGGGCCAGCAGCGCGGACAGGGCCTCCCGGGCCGGAGCCGGCAGTTCCGGGCCCGCCTGCCGGCCACCCGGCCACAGGGCGACCGACCCGCCCAGGCTCGCCGCGAGCCTGGCCAGCACCGCCGGGACCGGATCGGGGCGGGCCGCGGCCGCCGCCAGGGCCTGCTGGGCCTCGGTGACCCGGCGCAGCTCCCGGGTCCGGGCCTCCGCCAGCAGCCGCCCCACCGCGCGGGCGACCGCCGAGAAGGGGGTCCGCGGCGGGACCTCCAGCAGCGGCAGCCCGTGCCGGGCACAGGCCTCGGCCAGCGCGGCCGGGACCTCCTCGTGCACCGGGGCCACCCCGAAGCCGAGCGCGGCCGCCCCGGCCCGGGCCAGCCGGGCCACGTACCCGTCGGGGTCGTCGGCGGGGCCCGCCCCGGCGGTCAGCAGCAGCTCACCGCCGAGCAGGTACGGGGAGGGGTCGGGCATCTCGGAGGCGTGCACCCCGTGGACCCCGGCGGTGGCCGGCCCGGCGAGGTGGCGCAGGCCGAGCTCCCGGTCGCCGAGGAGCGAGGAGAGGAGCACGGGCGGGGTGAGCGGCTCCCCGGCAGGGCCGCCGGAGGCTCCCGCGACGCCGGAGGTGCCCGCGACCCCGGAGGTGCCCGCAGCGCCCGAGCCGCCGGGCGCGGCGGAGGCGCCGGGAGGGGCGTGGTCGTCCGCCGGATCACGGGGAAGGCCGGACATGGATACTCCGTACATTTCAGCTGTGCCAGATGGATGAAACGTACACTCCCCACCCCCGGGCAGCCCGCTTACGCTCGAAGTACCGCACACGCAGGACCACCAGAAGGGCACCCCCCATGAGCACGCAGCCGCGCGGCCCCGTCGACTCCTCCCGCATCCCGCGCTACGCGGGCCCGGCGACCTTCGCCCGTCTGCCCCGCCTCGACGAGGTCGGCTCCGCCGATGTCGCCGTCGTCGGCGTGCCCTTCGACTCCGGCGTGTCCTACCGCCCCGGCGCCCGCTTCGGCGGCAACGCCATCCGCGAGGCCTCGCGCCTGCTGCGCCCGTACAACCCGGCCCAGGACGCCTCCCCGTTCGCGCTCGCGCAGGTCGCCGACGCCGGTGACATCGCCGTGAACCCCTTCAACATCAACGAGGCCGTGGAGACGGTCGAGGCGGCCGCCGACGAGCTGCTCTCCGCGGGCTCCCGCCTGATGACCCTGGGCGGCGACCACACCATCGCCCTCCCGCTGCTCCGCTCCGTCGCGAAGAAGCACGGCCCGGTCGCGCTGCTCCACTTCGACGCCCACCTGGACACCTGGGACACCTACTTCGGCGCCGAGTACACCCACGGCACCCCGTTCCGCCGTGCCGTCGAGGAGGGCATCCTCGACACCGAGGCGCTCTCCCACGTCGGTACCCGCGGCCCGCTGTACGGCAAGCAGGACCTCGACGACGACGCCAAGATGGGCTTCGGCATCGTCACCTCGGCCGACGTCTACCGCCGCGGCGCCGACGAGGTCGCCGACCAGCTGCGCCAGCGCATCGGTGACCGCCCGCTGTACATCTCCATCGACATCGACGTGCTCGACCCGGCCCACGCGCCCGGCACCGGCACCCCCGAGGCGGGCGGCATGACCTCCCGCGAGCTGCTGGAGATCATCCGCGGCCTGTCCTCCTGCAACCTCGTTTCCGCCGACGTCGTCGAGGTTGCCCCGGCGTACGATCACGCCGAGATCACCTCGGTCGCGGCCTCGCACACCGCGTACGAGCTGACCACGATCATGTCGCGACAGATCGCGCAGGCGAAGGGCAAGTAAGCGAAGTGACGCACGACCACGACCTGGTACTCCGTCCCACCGAAGCCCAGAAGGCGGCCGCGCTCGCGCCGCCGCCGGGGCGGACGGGCGGGGACCTGGTCGTGGAAACGCTGCGCGGCCTCGGGGCGACCACCGTCTTCGGCCTGCCCGGCCAGCACGCCCTCGCCCTCTTCGACGCGGTCGGCCGCTCCGACCTGCGCCTCGTGGGGCTGCGTACGGAGAACAACGCGGGCTTCGCGGCCGACGCGTACGGCCGGATCACCGGCGAGGCGGTACCGCTGCTGCTGTCCACCGGCCCGGGCGCGCTGATGGCGCTGCCCGCCCTGGCGGAGGCGGCGGCCGCCTCGGCCCCGGTGCTCGCGATCTCCTCCCAGGTCCCGGTGGCGGGCCTCGGCGGCGGGCGGCGCGGGCACCTGCACGAGCTGCGGGACCAGTCCGCGTCCTTCCGGGACGTGGTCAAGTCCGTCCAGGTCGCCCGCACCCCCTCCCAGATCCCCGGCGTGATCGCCGAGGCCTGGGAATCGGCCCTCACGGTCCCGCCCGGCCCGGTCTGGGTGGAGATCCCGGAGGACGTGCTGCGGACGGAAACCGTCATCCCGCAGGTCAGCGGCATGGACGCGACGCCGCACGAGCTCGCGCCGCGCCCCGAGCTCACGGCGCTGGCCGCGCACTGGCTGGAGAACGCCACCCGCCCCGTGATCATCGCGGGCGGCGGGGTGATCCGCTCGGACGCGGCGGGCAAGCTCAAGCAGCTCGCGGAGCGCCTGAACGCACCCGTCGTCACCACCTTCGGCGGCAAGGGCGCCTTCCCCTGGACGCACCCGCTCTCCCTCCAGTCCTGGCTGGAGGACCGCCACATGACGGACTTCCTGGAGGACGCGGACGTCCTGCTGGTCGTCGGCTCAGGCCTGGGTGAACTGTCCTCGAACTACCACACGTTCTTCCCCACGGGCCGGGTCGTCCAGATCGAGGCGGACCTCGGCAAGCTGGAGTCCAACCACCCGGCCCTGGGCATCCACGCGGACGCCCGCCTGGCCCTCCAGGCCCTGCTGGAGACGGTCTCCGAGCGCGAGGACCCGTCCGCCCCGGAGCGCGTCCGCCTGGTCCTCTCGGACATCGCCGCCCGTCTGGCGACTCAGGACGTCACCCTGGAGCAGGACCTCCTCACCTCTGTCCGCAAGGCACTGCCGCCGCGCTCCCCGTCGTTCTGGGACATGACGGTCCTGTCCTACTGGGCCTGGTCCGCCTTTGACCCGAAGCACCCCAACACCATGCACTCGGCCCAGGGCGCGGGCGGCCTCGGCTACGCCTTCCCGGCGGCCATCGGCGCGGCCGTCGCGGAACCGGACACCCCGGTCCTCGCGGTCTCCGGCGACGGCGGCGCGATGTACTCGATCGCGGAACTGGCCACGGCCCGCCAGCACGACCTCGACGTCACCTGGCTGATCGTGGACGACGGCGGCTACGGCATCCTGCGCGAGTACATGACCGCGTCCTTCGGGACCGCGACGGCCACCGAGCTCACCCGCCCCGACTTCGCCGCCCTGGCGGCGTCCTTCGACGTCCCGGCGACCACGACCACCCCGGAGTTGCTGACGGCCGACCTCAAGAAGGCCCTGGCCACCCCCGGCCCCTCGGTGGTCGTCCTGCCGGCGCTCCTGAAAATGTTCGCCCCGACGCACCTTTAGGGCGCGCCCGGGGTCGCCGGTGTGCGGTGTCCAGTTCCGGATGGTGCCCGAGGACCTTGTACTTCGAGACGGTCATCCCTCAGTCACCGTCGGCCTCCTCCTCGTCGTAGGTGTGGAGGAGGAGGCTGACCACGGCCACGCCCAGCGCCGTGGCCAGCCGGGCCCAGGGGTTCTCCGTCAGCAGGCCGACGATCTTGGCCGCGAGCAGCGCGATCAGGAACGCGGTGACATAGGGGACGACGGCGCGGACGGTCCGCTGCATCAAGCCGGAGCCCGTGCTCGTGCCGGCGCCGGTCGGGTGTTCGTGGTGAGTGGACATGGTCCTCGATCCCTTCGCTGCGCCACCGCGATCGGCGGGCGGCCGACCTCCAGCATCCGCAGCGCGCCCCGTCCGCCCCAGATCCGGAAAGTCGTGGCTTGACAGGGGCCGCACCCGGCCCCGGCCGTGTCCCCGCCCCGGTCGGACGCGGCCCGCGCGCCCCTGCCGTACGGCAGTGCGATTGTTGCGGCGGGATGAAATACCCCGGTCGGAGCGTTGGCGCTTCCGGCAGGACAGGACGAACGGGGAGGCTCACGTGGCGGCGGCAGAGACAGCGGCTGGGGAGAAACAGGGCTGGGGCAAGCGGCTGGCGGCCTACACCTGGCGGTACAGGACCAACGTGCTGCTCGCGCTCGGCTCCTCGCTGGCCGGCATGGCCCTCATGGCGATCGTGCCGCTGGTCACCAAGGTCATCATCGACGACGTCATCGGCGACCGGACCAGGCCCATGACGCCCTGGGCCGCCATGCTCATAGCCGCCGCCCTGCTCGTGTACGTCCTGACCTACATACGCCGGTACTACGGCGGCCGGCTCGCCCTCGACGTGCAGCACGACCTGCGCACCGACATGTACGCCACGATCGCCCGCCTCGACGGACGGCGGCAGGACGAGCTGAACACCGGCCAGATCGTCGGCCGCGCCACCAGCGACCTCCAGCTGATCCAGGGCCTGCTCTTCATGCTCCCCATGACGATCGGGAACTTCCTGCTCTTCGGGATATCCCTCGGGATCATGCTCTGGCTCTCGCCGCTGCTGACCCTCGTCGCCCTGCTCATGGCTCCCGCCCTGTGGTTCATAGCCAAGCGCAGCCGCAAGAAGCTCTTCCCCGCCACCTGGTGGGCCCAGGGCCAGGCCGCCGCCGTCGCCACCGTCGTCGACGGGGCCGTGACCGGCGTACGCGTCGTCAAGGGCTTCGGCCAGGAGGAGCAGGAGACCGGCAAGCTGCGCGAGGCCGGCCGCCGGCTGTTCGCCGGGCGGATGCGCACCATCCGCCTCAACTCGCGCTACACCCCCGCCCTCCAGGCCGTACCGGCACTCGCGCAGGTCGCCATGCTGGCCCTCGGCGGCTGGATGGCCACCAGGGGCCAGGTCACCCTCGGCACCTTCGTCGCCTTCTCCACCTACCTCGCCCAGCTCGTCGGACCCGTCCGCATGCTCGCCATGGTCCTCACCGTCGGACAGCAGGCCCGCGCCGGCGTGGAGCGCGTCTTCGAGCTCATCGACACCGAGCCCGAGATCCGCGAGGGCGAGCGCGAGCTGCCCGCCGACGTGCCCGCCACCGTCGAGTTCGACGACGTCCGCTTCGGCTACGACCCCGAGCGGCCCGTCCTCGACGGGTTCTCGCTCACGGTGGCGGAGGGGGAGACCGTCGCCGTCGTCGGGTCCTCCGGCAGCGGCAAGTCCACCGTCGCCCTCCTTCTGCCCCGGTTCTACGACGCCGACGGCGGCACGGTCCGCGTCGGCGGCCACGACGTACGCGAGCTGACGTACGAGTCCCTGCGCGGCGCGATCGGACTGGTCCCCGAGGACTCCTTCCTCTTCTCCGACACCATCCGCGCCAACATCGCCTACGGGCACCCCGGCGCCACCGAGGAGCAGATCGAGGCGGCCGCCCGCGCCGCCCAGGCCGAGGGGTTCATCCGGGCGCTGCCCGCCGGGTACGACACCGAGGTCGGCGAGCAGGGCCTCACCCTCTCCGGCGGCCAGCGCCAGCGCATCGCGCTGGCCCGGGCCATCCTCACCGACCCCCGGCTGCTCCTCCTCGACGACGCCACCTCCGCCGTGGACGCCCGCGTCGAGCACGAGATCCACGAGGCCCTGCGGTCCGTCATGGCCGGCCGGACCACCCTGCTGATCGCCCACCGGCGCTCCACGCTCGCACTGGCCGACCGGATCGCCGTGCTCGACCGAGGGCGGCTCGCCGACATCGGGACGCACGCGCAGCTGGAGAGCCGCTCCGCGCTCTACCGCAGGCTGCTCACCGACCCCGAGGCGCTCGGCGCCGCCTCGCCGCGCACCCCGGACGCCCGCGTGATGACCGAGTTCGAGCGCGAGCTCGACCGCGACGTCGAACGCGGCATCGAGCTCGAGGCGGAGATCGACTCCGAGCCCGTCAACGCCAAGCGCCGGGTCGCCGGCGGGGTCACCCCCGAGCTCTGGCGGCGCCAGGAGGAGTCCGACGGCACGACCGCCACCGGACCCGGAGCCGTCACCGGAGCCGGCTCCGCTCCCGCGCCGGGGAGCGGCGGTCCCGGGGCCGGGCACTCCATGGCCGGGGCGGTCGCCGGGATGCCGGCCACCCCCGAACTGCTCGCGCAGGTGGCCGCGCTGCCGCCCGCCGACGACCTCCCCGAGGTGGACGAGACCCGTGCCGCCGCCGCCGAGGAGAGCTACGGCCTGCGCCGTCTGCTCCACGGCTTCTGGGCGCCGCTCGCCATCAGCCTCGGCCTGGTCGCCGCGGACGCGGGAGCCGGACTGCTGCTGCCGATCCTGATCCGGCACGGCATCGACCAGGGCGTGGAGCAGGCCGTGCTCGGCGCCGTCTGGGTGGCCGCCGGGCTCGCCCTCGTGGTCGTCGTCGCACAGTGGGCCGCGCAGTTCGCCGAAACCCGGATGACGGGCCGTACCGGCGAGCGCGTGCTGTACTCCCTGCGCGTCAAGATCTTCGCCCAGCTGCAGCGCCTCGGCCTCGACTACTACGAGCGCGAGCTCACCGGCAAGATCATGACGCGGATGACCACCGACGTGGACTCGCTGAGCTCGTTCCTCCAGACCGGGCTCGTGACCGCCGTGGTCTCCGTCTTCACCTTCTTCGGCATCCTGATCGCCCTGGTCGTCCTGGACGGCGAGCTCGCGCTGATCGTCTTCGCGACCCTGCCCGTCCTGGTCGTCGGCACGATCGTGTTCCGCCGCAAGTCCGTCGCCGCCTACGAGCTCGCCCGCGACCGGGTCAGCCTGGTCAACGCCGACCTCCAGGAGTCCGTCTCGGGCCTGCGCATCGTCCAGGCCTTCCGCCGCGAGGGCTCGGGCGCCAAGCGCTACGCCGAGCGCAGCCACTCGTACCGCGAGGCCCGGGTCCGCGGCCAGTGGCTGATATCCGTCTACTTCCCCTTCGTGCAGCTGCTGTCCTCGGGCGCCGCGGCCGCCGTGCTGATCGTCGGCGCGGGCCGCGTGGAGGCGGGGACCCTGACCACCGGCGCCCTGGTCGCGTACCTGCTCTACATCGACCTGTTCTTCGCGCCCGTCCAGCAGCTCTCCCAGGTCTTCGACGGCTACCAGCAGGCCACGGTCGCCCTCGGCCGGATCCAGGGGCTGCTGCGCGAGCCCACCAGCACCCCGCTGCCGCAGCGGCCGCGGACACCGGAATCACCGGTCGGGGAGATCGTCTTCGAGGACGTCCGCTTCCAGTACGGGACGGCCGAGGAGCGGGGCGAGAAGGGGTACGCGCTGGCCGGAATCGACCTGCGGATACCCGCCGGGCAGACCGTCGCCTTCGTCGGCGAGACCGGGGCGGGCAAGTCCACGCTGGTCAAGATGGTGGCCCGGTTCTACGACCCGACCTCCGGCCGGGTCACCGCCGACGGCGCCGACCTGCGGGAGCTGGAGCTGACGGAATACCGCCACCGTCTGGGGGTCGTCCCCCAGGAGGCCTACCTCTTCCAGGGGACCGTCCGCGACGCCATCGCCTACGGGCTGCCCGGTGCGAGCGACGCCGAGGTGGAGGCCGCCGCCCGCGCGGTCGGCGCCCACGACATGATCGCCACCCTCGACGGCGGCTACCTGCACACCGTCGCCGAGCGCGGCCGCAACCTCTCCGCGGGCCAGCGCCAGCTGATCGCGCTGGCCCGGGCCGAGCTCGTCGACCCGGACGTGCTGCTGCTCGACGAGGCCACCGCCGCCCTCGACCTGGCCACCGAGGCCCAGGTCAACCAGGCCACGGACCGGCTCGCGGGCAAGCGCACCACCCTGGTGGTCGCGCACCGGCTGACCACCGCGGCGCGCGCCGACCGGGTCGTGGTCATGGACCGCGGCCGGGTCGTGGAGGACGGCACCCACGCCGAACTCCTGGCGCGCGGCGGCCGGTACGCCGAGCTGTGGCGCACCTTCGTCGGCGAGGACGAGCGCGCCGCGGCCTGAGCGGCGCCCCGGGCCCGGGCTGCGCCGGGCCCGGGGGCGCCTCTGGATCAGAACTCGCCGAAGAGCAGGTTCCCCGGGGCGTCCTCGTCGGTGCCGGTGTAGTACTCGCGTACTGCGTCGAGCAGTTCGTCGACGGTCAGGGAGCCGTCCCCGTCCGCGTCGATCCGCCGGAAGAGCGCCTCGGTGTCGGCGGGGCTCAGCTGCGTGTCGAAGGCCTCCTGCGCCCGGTGGAACTCCTGCGGGCTGATGCGCCCGTCGTCGTCGGTGTCGACGATCGTGAGGACGGCCCGCATCATCGGGCGGAACGAGCGGTCGTAGGCGGGGCCGCCCTGCGCGTACAGGCGGGTCATGCCCAGCTTGTACTCCTCGGGCGTGACCTTGCCGTCCCGGTCGATGTCCAGCTCGGTGAACAGGTCCTGCCAGAAGTCGGCCAGCCCGCCCATCACCAGGTCCGCCTTGGGAGAGGTGGCCGGCTCCGCGAGGGCCGACAGCAGCCGGGAGCCGAGCGCGATGATGTCGGCGGCGTCGATCACGCCGCTCCCGTCGGCGTCCAGGTGCGTGAAGGCGCGCTCCAGCTTGCGGTCGAGCAGGTCGTTCGTCATCTCTTTGCCTTTCACGGCTGCAGCCACGGCTACGGCGGGCGGAGTGGTGATCACCTAGCGTAATCGCCGTCCCGGGCGTGAACTCCCGCTGTCCCGCCGGGAAGTTGTGGATGCACTCGTACGAGGGAGGGGTGGCCGGTACCGGCGGGCCGGACCCTTGCGGTCGGCAACCATCCGGAAGGTTCGGGCGTCGTACGTGCGTGCGCGTGCTGTACGTACGACCGATCGGGGGACTGGATGTTGCAGCAAGGGGGGAGACGCGGCCGCCGGGCCGCGTCCCTGGGGGTTTTCGTGGCGGCCCTGTGGCTCTGCGTGGGCGGGCTGTTCACGCCGCCCGTGGCGCGGGCCGCGACCGAGGGGTGTGCCGGCCGGCTGGCCAGGACGGTGGAGTTCGAGACGGGCGAGGTCCGCGTCTACAAGAGCCGCAACCAGGCCTGCGCGGTGACCGTGGCGCGGGTCTCCGGCGAGCGGCGGCGGATGGCGGTGAGCATCCAGCCGCGCGGCGGGGCCCCGGTGCGCGAGGCCGGGCGATTCACCCGGTATGCCGGTCCCGTCACCGTCGGTGCGATCAGCCGCTGCGTGTATGTAAAGGGGAGCGTCGGGTCCGGATCGGTGGATTCCGGCTGGATCCTGTGCTGAGGGACAGGCCCAACTAGGTCTGGTCAGTGACGTGTTGGCCCGGCTAGGTTCACGGCGACCGAAGTGAACTCAAGGGGAGGGTGAATGCGCAAGACGCTCGGATGGCTGCTGTCGCTCGTGGTGCTCATCGGCACCATGGGCGCGGCCGGCTCAACGGCGCAAGCGGCCACAGCCGCGGAGCCCACGGCCGCCACGGACATCAAGGACCAGATCCTCGGCATTCCCGGGATGAGCCTGATCGAGGAGAAGCCGTACCCCGGCTACCGCTTCTTCGTACTGAACTACGAGCAGCCGGTGGACCACCGGCAGCCGTGGAAGGGCACCTTCAAGCAGCGCCTGACCCTGTTGCACAAGGACGTCTCGCGGCCGTCGGTGTTCTTCACCTCCGGCTACAACGTCAGTACCAGCCCGCGCCGCAGTGAGCCGACGACCATCATCGACGGCAACCAGGTGTCCATGGAGTATCGATTCTTCACTCCCTCCCGGCCCGACCCGGCCAACTGGTCCCACCTGGACATCTGGCAGGCCGCCAGTGACCAGCACCGCATCTTCACCGCGCTGAAGAGGATCTACCCGAAGAACTGGCTGTCCACCGGCGCCAGCAAGGGCGGGATGACGGCGACGTACTACGAGCGCTTCTACCCGCGGGACATGGACGGCGTCGTCGCGTACGTCGCGCCCAACGACGTCGTCAACAACGAGGACTCGGCCTACGACCGGTTCTTCGCCAAGGTCGGCACCAAGGAGTGCCGCGACCGGCTGAACGCCGTGCAGCGCGAGGCGCTGGTACGCCGCGAGCCGCTGGAGGCCAAGTACGCGGTCGCCGCGGCCGAGAACGGCTGGACCTTCACCACCGTCGGCGACCTCGACAGGGCCTACGAGGCCGTCGTGCTCGACTACGTGTGGGCCTTCTGGCAGTACAGCCTGCTCGCCGACTGCGCTTCCGTCCCGGCCGCCGCCACCGCGAGCGACCAGGAGATCTGGGACACGATCGACGCGATCTCCGGCTTCTCGGCCTACTCCGACCAGGGCCTGCAGACGTACACGCCGTACTACTACCAGGCGGGTACGCAGCTCGGCTCCCCGGACATCAAGCAGCCGCACCTGAAGGGCCTGAGCCGCTACGGCTACCAGCCGCCGCGCAACTTCGTGCCCCGCGACATCCCCATGACCTTCCAGCCGGGCGCGATGGCGGACGTCGACAAGTGGGTGCGCAACAACGCCAACCAGATGCTCTTCGTGTACGGGCAGAACGACCCGTGGGGCGCCGAGCCGTTCCGCCTCGGCTACGGGGTGCGCGACAGCCACGTCATGATCGCGCCGGGCGCCAACCACGGGGCGAACGTCTCCAGGCTCATGGACGGCGAGAAGGCCCTCGCCACCTCGAAGATCCTGCAGTGGGCCGGGGTCGCCCCGGCCGCGGCGCTCGCCGACGCGGGGAAGGCGGCGCCGCTGGCGGCGCCGGACGCGCAGCTCGACCAGCCCGACCTGGAGCGCGAGCCGCAGCTGCGGCCGTAACCGGGACACGCGGGCCGCGGGCCGGTGCCTGAGCGATCAGCGCGTCAGCCCGTGGCCCAGCGGGTAGCGGCCGGGGACGGGGACGG
Source organism: Streptomyces sp. NBC_01232 (assembly GCF_035989885.1). GTDB lineage: Bacteria > Actinomycetota > Actinomycetes > Streptomycetales > Streptomycetaceae > Streptomyces. Next base: position 3,148,835 of record NZ_CP108518.1, on the reverse strand, counting down.
GGAGCCGGCCGGAGGGCCGGACCCTCCCGGTGAGCACCCGGGCCGCCGCCCGCATCTCCACATCCGTCCAGGAGTACGTCGCCAGCTCCGCCGCACAGGCCGGCAGCCGGGCCGGGTCGTACGGATTGCGGACGGCCAGCGAGACGACCGGAACACCGGTCGCGATCAGGTCCGCCACCAGCGTGCGCTGCGGACTCATCCCCTCCGGGACGTTGTACGTGCACACCAACACCGCCGCGTGACCGGGCGCGGCCGCCACGGCGCGGGCGGGCGGCACCGCCGTGGCCCGGCAGCCCAGTGCGGTCAGTTCCCGGGCCAGTACGACCGTAGGGGGCCCGGTGGTACCCGAGGGGGAGACCGGGTCCGCCCCGGTGACCAGCAGCCGTGGCCCGGCCGTCCCGTCGAAGGGCACCAGCCCGCGGGGATCGGCCAGCAGGGTCGTGGTGGCGGCCGCGATCGTGTCGGCGGCGTCGAGGTGCTCCTGGATGCCCACGACGCTGTCCACATCCCGGCCCGTGGTGTACGCCTCGTCGAGCAGGCCCCGGCGGGCCTTCAGTTCCAGGATCCGCAGCACCGACTGCTCGATCCGTGCCGCGGACAGCTCGCCCGCCTCGACGGCCGCCCGCACGCTGCGGTGCGCGAGCCCCAGGTCCGGGGGGTTCAGCAGCTGGTCGCAGCCCGCCAGCAGGGCCAGTACGGGGACGCGGTCGTCCCCGTACTTCTGGCGGACCCCGGCCATGTCGAGGGCGTCGGTGACCACCACCCCCTCGAAGCCCAGGCGTTCGCGCAGCAGGCCGGTGACGATCGGCCGGGAGAGGGTCGCCGGGTCCCCCGAGGGATCGAGCGCGGGGAAGACGATGTGCGCCGTCATGATGGCGTCCACGCCCGCCTCCACCGCGGCCCGGAAGGGCGGTTCGTCCAGCTCCTCCCAGGCGGCGCGGGTGTGCCGCATCACCGGCAGGCCGACGTGGCTGTCGGTCTCGGTGTCCCCGTGGCCGGGGAAGTGCTTGGCGGTGGCGGCCACCCCGGCGCCCTGGTAGCCGTGGACCTGGGCGGCCACCAGCTCCGCCACGGCGTGCGGGTCGGAGCCGAAGGACCGTACGCCGATCACCGGATTGGCCGGATTGACGTTGACGTCGGCCACCGGCGCGTAGTCCTGCCGGATGCCCATGGCGGCCAGCTCCGTGCCCGCGATGCGCGCGGCCCGCCGGGCGTGCGCGGTGGAACCGGCCGCACCGAGCGCCATCGCCCCCGGGAGCAGGGCCGCCGGCCTGCCGATCCGGGCCACGGCGCCGTGCTCCTGGTCGGTGGAGAGCAGCAGTGGGATCCGGGCGCCGGTGGTGAGGGCGGCCTGCTGCAGGCCCACCGAGAGCGAGGCGATCTGCCGCGGGTCCTGGGTGTTGTGGGCCCAGGCGAAGTAGATGATCCCGCCGAGGTGGTACCGGGAGACCAGCTCGGCGGCGGTGCGCACCCCGAAGGCAGCCAGGTTCTGCTCGGCGTCCGCCGGCTCGGGATCGGTCGCCGAATGCCCGTACGCCCGGGAGACGAAGAGCTGCCCGACCTTCTCGTCGAGGCTCATCCCGTCCACGATCGCGCGCAGCCGCGCCCGGCCGGGGCGGCTGCCCGGGGGCCGCGCGTCGTCGGGGACGCTGCCGCGGCGGGGTCCCGCCGCGGCGGAAGCGGCCCCGGCGGCCGTTACGGCGGCCATGGCGGCCGCGGCGAGCAGATTCCGGCGCGAGGCGTGGTTCGGCACGCGCCGGACCCTACCGCTGCCCTCCGGGCGGGACCGGGCGTGTCGGCGGCGTGTCGCCCCGGGCGACGTATGTGCGGCCGATGCTCAGCCGCGTGCGGCCCAGTGGTCCTGGAGGGTGCGGACGGCTTCGGTGATCGCCGGGCGGCGGGCGGCGCCGGTGCGCCACAGGGCGTACAGCCGGCGTACGGGGCCCGGCTCCAGCGGTACGGCCACCGCGCCCGGCGGGAGCGCTCCGGTGCCCAGCCGGGGTACGACGGCCACCCCGAGGCCGGCCGCGACCAGGGCGACGATGGTGTGGTTCTCCTCGGCGACATGCGCGATGTCGGGCTCGAAACCGGCGGTGCGCAGGGTCCGCATCAGCCAGTCGTGGCAGACCCGGCCCGGCGGCTGGCACACCCAGCGCTCGCCGCCGAGGTCGGAGCGCCGGATGACCCGGCGGGTGGTGAAGGGGTGTCCGGCCGGCACCACCAGATCGCAGAGGTCGTCCCCGATCACCGCCTGCTCGATCCCCTCGGGCGCGGGCAGCGGGGCGATGTCCCAGTCGTGGGCCACTGCCAGATCGGTGACCCCGCGGGCCACCAGTTCCACGGACAGGTGCGGGTCCACCTCCGTGAGCCGTACGTCGAGCGCCGGATGCCGCAGGGCCAGGTCCGCCAGCACCTGCGGCATCAGCCCGCGCGCCGCCGAGGCGAAGGCGGCCACCGTCAGCAGCCCGCTCGGCTGCCCGCGCCGCTCCTCCAGGGTGGTCTCCGCGCGCTCCACGATCGCCAGCAACTCCTGGGCCGTGTCGGCCAGATGGCGGGCCTCCTCGGTGAGTGCGACCCCACGGCCGCGCCGTTCCAGCAGGGTGGTGCGGGTCTCCCGTTCCAGCTTGGAGATCTGCTGCGAGACCGCCGAGGGGGTGTAGCCGAGGGCGGCCGCCGCGCCGGCGACCGAGCCGTGGACGGAGACGGCGTGCAGGGCGCGCAGCCGGGCGAGATCGAGCATGCCTCCATCGTGGCACCGCGGACATGCGTAAGCAATGCTTCATCCATCCCGGAAGAGATCCGAGCTGGTGCTACATGGTCGGGGGGTCGATGCTCGGAGCATGCGTCCCGTACACACCGCACTCGCCGTGCTCGTCGCCGCCGTCTGGGGCTTCAACTTCGTGGTCATCGAGATCGGCCTCGACCACTTCCCGCCGCTGCTCCTGTCCGCCCTGCGCTTCCTGGTCGCCGCCCTGCCCGCGGTGTTCCTCGTCGGTCGGCCCAAGGTCGCCTGGAAGTGGATCGTCGGGGTCGGGATCGCGCTCGGCATCGCCAAGTTCGGCCTGCTCTTCACCGGCATGGACGCCGGGATGCCGGCCGGGCTGTCCTCCCTCGTCCTCCAGGTCCAGGCCGTCTTCACCGCCGTGCTCGCCGCCGTCGTCCTGCGCGAACGGCCGGGCCGGGTGCGGGTGCTCGGGATGACCGTGGCGCTGGCCGGGATCGCGGTCGCCGCGGTGGACGGGGGGACCTCCGGGCCGGTGCTCGGCTTCACCCTGGTCGTCGCGGCCGCCGCCTGCTGGGGCGTGTCCAACGTCCTGACCCGCAAGGCCTCGCCGCCCGACGCCCTGAACTTCATGGTGTGGGTGTGCACGGTTCCGGTACTGCCGCTGCTCGCGCTCTCGCTGCTGCTGGAGGGCCCCGAACGGGACCTCGCCGCGCTGCGGGCGCTGGACTGGTCCGGGGCGGCCGTCATCGGCTACGTCGCCTGGGTGTCCACCGTCTTCGGCTTCGGCGCCTGGGGCTACCTGCTGCGCCGCTACCCGGCCTCCTCGGTGGCGCCGTTCTCGCTGCTGGTCCCCGTCTTCGGGATGTCCTCGGCGGCCCTGGTCCTCGGGGAGTCCGTCTCGGGGCTGCGCTGGCTGGCGGCCCTACTGCTGGTGGGCGGCGTGGCGCTGACCTCGCTGGCCCCCGCGCGCGCCGTGAACCGTACGGGGGTCGGTTCGGGCGTCAGCGCGGGGAGCCCTCCTGCAGCGGGAGCCGCCAGTCCTGTCCCGTCAGGCTCACTCCGTACGAGCGGTGGTGCCGCTCCGCTATCAGGGTGAAGCCGGCCCGCAGATAGAGCTCGCGGGCGTCGGTCAGCACGTCGTTGGTCCACAGCACCAGCTCGCGGTAGCCCACGGAGCGGGCGAAGGCCACGACGGTGTCGACCAGCAGGGTGCCGACGCCGCGGCCGCGGCCCTGCGGGTCGACCAGGAGCAGCCGCAGCCGGGCGGTGCCGGGCGCGCCCTCCTCCCGTACGCACATCACCGAGCCGACGGGGCGGCCGTCCAGCTCCGCGATCCACACGCGTTCGAGGTGGGGGTCGTGGTCCTGGGCGAAGTCCGCGACGATCCGGGCGACCAGGCCCTCGAAGTCGCTGTTCCAGCCGTACTCGGAGGCGTACAGCGCGCCGTGGCGCTGCACGATCCACCCCAGGTCCCCCGGTTCCGGGTCGCGGAGCCGCACGCTCTCAGCCATGGGGCAACTCTAGGGGGTGTCCTGCCGATCGGGCCGGGCCCGAGGGGCTACTTCTTGCCGCCGCCGAGGATGTCGCCCAGCAGGTCTCCGAGGCCGCCGCCCGCCGCGGGGGCGCTGCCGGGGGCCGAGCCCGCCGTACCCGCCGTACCCGCCGTCCCGGCGCCCGCCGCCTTGCCGGAGGCGCGCTTCGCGAGGACCGCCAGCAGGACCGGGATCAGCATCTCGATCACCCGGCTGACCGTGGCGGCGGGGATGCCGGTCTTCTTCGAGACGGCGTTCGCCACGGGCTTGCTCACCTTGGCCAGCACCCCGGCCATCATTCCGCCGCTGAGCAGGCCGCCGAGGCCGCCGAGCGTGGACACGCCCTGCAGCGGGGGCTCGGCCACCTCGGCGAGGGCCCGGCGCACCTCCACGCCCTCGTCGTCGTCCGCGTCCGCCTTCTGCCGGAGGTCGCCGGTCATGGCGCCGACGGTCTCCGTGACGGTGGCCCTGGCGCCGTCGGTGTCCGTGCCGAGCAGGCCGGCGATCTCGGTCAGCCTGTCGTCGCCGAGCTCGCCCAGCACGTCGTCCTGGAATGAAGATTCACTCATGCCGGAAACGCTACTTCTGTGCCGATTCGCCGGCACCTTGAGTAGGCGTTGGGTAACGGAAACGTAAAGCTGCGATTCCGGATGCAACCCTCCGGGCGCATCGAGGGTCGTATGTTGCGTCGGTGCTTCCGGGGAGGGATCTGGGGGGATCGGGAAGTCCGACACGGGAGGGGTAACCGTGAGGGGGTCCGGCCGCGAGGCGGGACCCCCTTTGCGTTGTCCACAGGACCGGCGCGCTGTCGGCGCCGCCCGGTAGTTTCGGGGCATGGCAGCAGAGGGGGCGCCGCGGGCGGTGCAACTGGCGGTGGTCGACGGCGTGCTCGAACGCATCACCTACGCCAACGAGGAGAGCGGGTACACGGTCGCCCGCGTGGACACCGGCCGCGGCAGCGGTGACCTGCTCACCGTGGTCGGCTCGCTGCTGGGCGCCCAGCCCGGCGAGTCCCTGCGCATGGAGGGACGCTGGGGATCCCACCCGCAGTACGGCAAGCAGTTCACCGTGGAGAACTACCGGACCGTGCTCCCGGCGACCATCCAGGGCATCCGCCGCTACCTCGGCTCCGGTCTGATCAAGGGCATCGGACCGAAGATCGCCGACCGGATCGTGGAGCACTTCGGCACCGACACCCTCGATGTCATCGAGGGCGAGCCGAAGAGGCTGATCGAGGTGCCCGGGCTCGGCCCCAAACGGACGAAGCTGATCGGGGCCGCCTGGGAGGAGCAGAAGGCGATCAAGGAGGTCATGGTCTTCCTCCAGGGCGTCGGCGTCTCCACCTCCATCGCCGTGCGCATCTACAAGAAGTACGGGGACGCCTCCATCTCCGTGGTGAAGAACCAGCCCTACCGGCTCGCCGCCGACGTGTGGGGCATCGGCTTCCTCACCGCCGACCGCATCGCCCAGGCCGTCGGCATCCCGCACGACAGCCCCGAGCGGGTCAAGGCGGGCCTGCAGTACGCCCTGTCCCAGTCCACCGACCAGGGCCACTGCTTCCTGCCCGAGGACCGGCTCATCGCCGACGGGGTCAAGCTGCTCCAGGTGGACACCGGGCTGGTGATCGACTGCCTGGCCGAACTCGCCGCCGACCCGGAAGGGGTCGTGCGGGAGTCCGTACCGGATCCGCAGGGCGGGCCGGATCCGCTCACCGCCGTGTACCTGGTGCCCTTCCACCGGGCCGAGCTGTCCCTGGTGGGGCAGGTGCGCCGGCTGCTGCACGCCGAGGACGACCGGATGCCGGGCTTCCGGGACGTGGACTGGGACAAGGCCCTGGGCTGGCTCGCGGGGCGGACGGGGGCCACGCTCGCCCCCGAGCAGCGGGACGCGGTCAAGCTGGCGCTGACCCGCCGGGTCGCCGTCCTCACGGGCGGCCCGGGCTGCGGCAAGTCCTTCACTGTCCGCTCGATCGTCGAGCTGGCCCGGGCGAAGAAGGCCAAGGTGGTGCTGGCCGCGCCCACCGGCCGGGCGGCGAAGCGGCTGGCCGAACTCACCGGGGCCGAGGCCTCCACGGTGCACCGGCTGCTGGAGCTCAAGCCGGGCGGGGACGCGGCGTACGACCGGGAGCGGCCCCTGGACGCGGACCTGGTCGTGGTCGACGAGGCCTCGATGCTGGACCTGCTGCTGGCCAACAAGCTGGTCAAGGCGGTGGCCCCCGGCGCACACCTGCTGCTGGTCGGCGATGTGGACCAGCTGCCGTCGGTCGGCGCCGGGGAGGTGCTGCGGGACCTGCTCGCGGAGGGCGGCCCGGTGCCCGCGGTGCGCCTGACGCGGATCTTCCGGCAGGCGCAGCAATCCGGAGTGGTCACCAACGCCCACCGGATCAACACCGGGTTGCCGCCGATCACCGACGGGCTGCCGGACTTCTTCCTCTTCCCCGAGGAGGACACCGAGGCGGCCGGGGTGCTGGCCGTGGACGTGGCGGCCCGCAGGATTCCGGCCAGGTTCGGACTCGATCCGCGGCGGGACGTCCAGGTGCTTGCGCCGATGCACCGCGGTCCGGCCGGCGCCGGAAACCTCAACGGGCTGCTCCAGCAGGCCATGACGCCGGCCCGGCCCGGTCTGCCGGAGAAGAGGTTCGGCGGCAGGGTCTTCAGGGTGGGCGACAAGGTGACCCAGATCCGGAACAACTACGAGAAGGGCGTGAGCGGCGTCTTCAACGGCACGGTCGGCGTGGTCACCGGTTTGGACCTGGACGAACAGCGCCTGACGGTGCGGACGGAGGAGGATGAGGAGATTGTGTACGAGTTCGGGGAGCTCGACGAGCTGGCCCACGCCTACGCCGTCACCATTCACCGTTCACAGGGGAGTGAATATCCGGCCGTGGTGATCCCCGTCACCACCGGGGCCTGGATGATGCTCCAGCGCAACTTGCTCTACACGGCGGTGACCAGGGCGAAGAAACTGGTCGTCCTCGTCGGGTCCCGCAAGGCGCTCGGCCAAGCGGTGCGTACCGTTTCCGCAGGCAGGAGGTACACGGCGGTCGCTGCCCGGCTGTCCGGCCGGATACCGGTGGGAAACATCACCTAGATGATCGATCATTTGGGGTTCCGGCATCCGGTGCTGGGGGGCAGGATGAGGAGGTTGGCGGCACTCAGTGCCGTCACAAGCACCAAAGGCCGACCCCGAGTGCACTCTCCTGCGCCAAATGGGGGAAGGTAGAGGCAGTCAGGGCACCTCGAAGAAGAGGCACTACGTCGGTGAGGGATGACGTGAGCGACAACTCTGTAGTACTCCGGTACGCGGACGGTGAATACACCTACCCGGTGGTCGAAAGCACCGTCGGTGACCAGGGCTTCGACATCTCGAAGCTGCGGGCCCAGACCGGGCTCGTCACCTTGGACAGTGGGTACGGCAACACCGCGGCCTACAAGTCCGCGATCACCTACCTCGACGGTGAGCAGGGCATCCTGCGCTACCGCGGCTACCCGATCGAGCAGCTCGCCGAGCGCTCGACCTTCATCGAGGTCGCGTACCTGCTGATCAACGGCGAGCTGCCGACCGTCGACCAGCTCGCGTCGTTCCGCAACGACATCACCCAGCACACGCTGCTGCACGAGGACGTGAAGCGCTTCTACGACGGCTTCCCGCGTGACGCGCACCCGATGGCGATGCTGTCCTCCGTGGTCAGCGCGCTGTCGACGTTCTACCAGGACAGCCACAACCCGTTCGACGAGACGCAGCGCAACCTCTCGACGATCCGGCTGCTGGCCAAGCTCCCGACGATCGCGGCCTACGCGTACAAGAAGTCGGTCGGCCACCCGGTGGTCTACCCGCGCAACGACCTCGGCTACGTCGAGAACTTCCTGCGCATGACCTTCTCCGTGCCGGCCCAGGAGTACGACCTGGACCCGGTCGTGGTCTCCGCACTCGACAAGCTGCTCATCCTGCACGCGGACCACGAGCAGAACTGCTCGACCTCCACCGTGCGTCTGGTCGGCTCCTCGCAGGCGAACATGTTCGCCTCGATCTCCGCCGGCATCTCGGCCCTGTGGGGTCCGCTGCACGGTGGCGCCAACCAGTCCGTCCTCGAGATGCTGGAAGGCATCAAGAACGACGGCGGCGACGTCGATGCCTTCATCCGCAAGGTGAAGAACAAGGAGGACGGCGTCCGCCTCATGGGCTTCGGACACCGTGTCTACAAGAGCTTCGACCCCCGGGCGAAGATCATCAAGGCGGCGGCGCACGACGTCCTCTCGGCGCTCGGCAAGAGCGACGAGCTGCTCGACATCGCGCTCAAGCTGGAAGAGCACGCGCTGGCCGACGACTACTTCGTCGAGCGCAACCTCTACCCGAACGTGGACTTCTACACCGGTCTGATCTACCGGGCGATGGGCTTCCCCACCGAGATGTTCACCGTGCTCTTCGCGCTCGGCCGCCTTCCCGGCTGGATCGCCCAGTGGCACGAGATGATCAAGGAGCCGGGTTCCCGCATCGGCCGCCCGCGCCAGATCTACACCGGCGAGGTCCTGCGCGACTTCGTCCCCGTGGAAGCCCGCTGACCCGAGGCTTTCCTCCGCGCGGCGTGCGGCCGCGCGGTTGCACGCCGCAGGTGGTCCTGCTCGTACGAGAAGCGCCCCGCCGTCGATCCCCCCACGGGTCGACGGTCGGGGCGCTTCCCTTTCCCCGAAACGGATTCCCCCCACGGGACCCGAGTCGGGGCGTCGGTGTGCCGGGACCCGTTCGTCCGGGAGGGCCGCTCAAAGCCTCCCGCGGGTACGTGTCCCGGCCGTCTGATACCCACGGAAACCCCCCAGGTCTCCGTGAAACGTCCCCCAAGACGTTCTTGGTATCGCCCCATTAGACCTGTGACGACCCCGGATGGTTACGTTGCGGTCACTGTGATCTGCGTCTCCCGTGAAGGAAGTGTGCGCACCGTGGGGAGGCGGGCCACTAGCGGAAGGACCGCAACCGGAGGCTGTTGGTCACCACGAAGACCGAGGAGAAGGCCATCGCGGCCCCCGCGATCATCGGATTGAGCAGACCGGCGGCCGCCAGCGGCAGGGCCGCCACGTTGTATCCGAAGGCCCAGAACAGGTTGCCCTTGATGGTGGACAGGGTCCGGCGGGAGAGCCGGATGGCGTCCGCCGCGACCCGCAGGTCGCCCCGGACGAGGGTCAGGTCCCCGGCCTCGATGGCCGCGTCCGTGCCGGTGCCCATGGCCAGTCCCAGGTCCGCCTGGGCGAGGGCCGCCGCGTCGTTGACCCCGTCGCCGACCATGGCGACCGTACGGCCCTCGGCCTGCAGGCGGCGTACGACGTCCACCTTGTCCTGCGGGAGCACCTCGGCGATCACCTCGTCGATGCCCACCTCGCGGGCCACCGTCTCGGCCACGGCCCTGTTGTCACCGGTCAGCAGCACCGGGGTGAGGCCGAGCGCGCGGAGCCGGGCGACCGCCTCGGCGCTGGTCTCCTTGACCGCGTCGGCCACGGTCAGGACCCCGCGTGCCGCGCCGTCCCAGGCCACCAGGACGGCGGTGCCGCCCGCGGCCTCGGCGGCCGCCTTGGCCCCGGCCAGTGCGGCCGGCAGCTCGATCGACCAGTCGGCCAGCAGCCGCTCGCGGCCCACCAGGACGGCGTGCCCGTCGACCACGCCCTGGACGCCGAGCCCGGCGACGTTCTCGAAGGACTCCGGGACGGGCAGGGCGCCCGCACGCTCCACGGCCCCGGTGGCCACGGCCCGGGCGATCGGGTGCTCCGAGGCGTGCTCCAGGGACCCGGCGAGGCGCAGCAGTTCGCGCTCGTCCACGTCTGTGGCGGTGAAGACGCCGGAGAGCGTCATCCGGCCGGTGGTGACGGTGCCGGTCTTGTCCAGCACGACGGTGTCCACGCGGCGGGTGGACTCCAGTACCTCGGGTCCCTTGATCAGGATGCCGAGCTGCGCGCCCCGCCCGGTGCCGACCATCAGCGCGGTCGGGGTGGCCAGGCCCAGGGCGCAGGGGCAGGCGATGATCAGGACGGCCACGGCCGCGGTGAAGGCGGCGGCGGGGTCGTCGGTGATCAGCAGCCAGGTGATCCAGGTGCCGAGCGCGAGCACCAGGACGACGGGCACGAAGATCCCGGAGATCTGGTCGGCGAGGCGCTGCACCTCGGCCTTGCCGTTCTGCGCGTCCTCCACCATCTTCGCCATCCGGGCGAGCTGGGTGTCGGCGCCGATCCGGGTGGCCTCGACGACCAGGCGTCCGGAGGTGTTGACGGTGGCCCCGGTGACGGAGTCGCCCACGGTGACGTCGACCGGGACGGACTCGCCGGTCAGCATGGAGGCGTCCACGGCGGAGCTGCCCTCGACGACGGTGCCGTCGGTGGCGATCTTCTCGCCGGGGCGGACGACGAACCGGTCGCCGGCCGCGAGGGCGCTCACCGGGATCCGGACCTCCTGGCCGGCGCGCAGGACGACAACGTCCTTGGCTCCCAGTTCCAGCAGGGCCTTGAGGGCGGCGCCCGCCTTCCGCTTGGAGCGGGCCTCCAGGTAGCGGCCCAGCAGGATGAAGGAGACGACGCCGGCCGCGACCTCCAGGTAGATGGCGGAGGAGCCGTCCGTGCGGGAGATCGTGAGGTCGAACCCGTGGCGCATGCCGGGCATGCCCGCGTGGCCGAAGAACAGGGCCCACAGCGACCAGGCGAAGGCGGCCAGCGTGCCGACGGAGACCAGGGTGTCCATGGTGGCTGCGCCGTGCCGGGCGTTGGTCCAGGCGGCCTTGTGGAAGGGGAACCCGCCCCAGATGACGACGGGGGCCGCGAGGGTCAGGGAGAGCCACTGCCAGTTGTCGAACTGCAGGGCGGGGACCATCGCGAGCAGGACTACGGGCAGGGCGAGCGCGACGGAGACCAGCAGTCGCTGCCGCAGTGCGGCGAGTGCCGGGTCGGGCGCCTCGGTCCGTCCCTCCGCCTCCTCGGCGGCCTCCGGGGCCGGCGGCGGGGGCTCCTCGGCGGTGTACCCGGTCCTGACGACGGTCGCGATCAGGTCGGCGACCTGCACGTCACCGGTGTAGGAGACGAGGGCCTTCTCGGTGGCGTAGTTCACCGAGGCCTCGACGCCGTCCATCCGGTTGAGCTTCTTCTCGATGCGGGCCGCGCAGGAGGCGCAGGTCATCCCGCCGATCGAGAGCTCGACCGCCGTTATGGGTCCGTCGTGCACTGTGCTGCTGCTCATGTTCCGGCTCCAGGGGGAGGGCCGGGCCGTACGGGTCCAGTATCAGCTGGCCGGCACGGCCCGGCAGGGTTCCGCGGGGCTGCTGCCGCGGATGCCGTGCGGGAGGTGCGGGCCGCTCAGACCTGTCCGACGAGCTCGTAGCCGGCCTCGTCGACGGCGGCGCGGACGTCCTCGTCCGCGAGCGGGGCGGCGGAGACCACGGTGACCTCGCCGGTCGCGGCGACGGCCTTGACCGTGCTGACGCCCGGCAGGGCGGAGAGCTCGGCGGTCACCGCGCCCTCACAGTGCCCGCAGGTCATGCCGGTCACCCGGTAGACGGTGGTGGTCTGGGTGTCCGTCTCGGCGGTCATGTCGTTCTCCTCTTCAGGGGCGTGTGCCGGTCACCGGGAGGGGCGGCCGATGTTTCCACCGTCCTCCCGACTCTTCGAGACTATACCCCTGGGGGGTATGAAAGCGAGCATCGGCTCCCGGTCTTTCGATCCTGGACGGAAAACTGGCCGGTATGGCCGGACTGTACATAAATGGCCGGTATGGATCACCCGGGAGGCCTCGCCCTGATCGTGGCGGCGGCGGTGCGCTGCGGCCCCGACCGTCGTGGCTCTCCCGGGTCATCGCCCGGACCCCGCGCGGCGGCGCGCGGTTCGCCGTACGGCCGGTCCTTCTGCTGCCGGCCCGCGCACGGGGCCCGGAGGGTGGCGAGGTGCTGCGGGCCGGGCGGGCCGGGCGGGTCAGTGGGCGGGAGTCGCGGTGATCATCGGCTCCAGGTAGCGCAGCAGGACGGTCTTGAGCTCGGCGATGTAGGCGGCGCGCTCGTCGCCCTCGTGGGCCAGGATCAGGTCCAGGGACGCCTTGAAGATGCCCAGGATCATGTTCGAGGTGTGCGCGAGCTCGTGGGGCGCGGCCTGCGGGCAGAAGTCGCGCAGGACGGCGTCGATCCGCGTGAGCAGGCCGGCGTGCAGTTCCTCGTGCTCCTGGGCGATGCCGGGGACGCCGGTGCCGTGCATGAGGGCCCAGAAGGCCGGGTTCTCGCAGTTGAAGGCGATGACCGGGTCGAGAACGGCGTCGAGCAGCTCGGGCAGCGGGCGTTTGAGGTTCTCGGGGCGGAAGGCCTGCCCGTGCATCTCGTTCGCGCGCTGGAGCAGCTGGCCGCCGAGCTCCATCGCGATGGCCTCTTTGTTCGGGAAGTACTGGTAGAGGGTGCCCGGCGACACGCCTGCCTCGCGGGCGATGGCGTTGGTGCTGGCCGCGGCGTAGCCGGTACGGCAGAACACCCCGGCGGCGGCGGAGAGCAGCTGGGAGATGCGGCGCTCGCCGCGGGCCTGGCGGCGGCGCGGGGTGGGGGCGGCCGTGGTCGCGGCGGCCGTGTCGGCGGGGGCCGCGGCGATTTCGGCGGAGCTTTTGGTCCCTTTTTCAGTGCTTTTGGCCGCTGGCGTCCTCGGCATGTCCAATCCCCTGCTTCCCGTGGGCGATTGACAAACGCGAGTGATCGCTCGCATTCTTGAGAAACGCGAGCGACTGCTCGTGTTTGCCAGTCTATGTGGCCTGGCAATCACGGTGAAGGGGACACCGAGTCATGTCCGAAGTCAAGAATCCGCCGTCCTCCGCGGCGGCCGGGGGGTGGACCCGGTTCGTCACGGCCCGGCCGCGGCTCACGCTGCTGCTCGCCCTGCTGGTCACGGCCCTGGCCGTGTTCGCGGGCGGCGGCGTCGCCGACCGGCTGGGAAGTGGCGGCTGGGAGGACCCGGGCGCCCAGTCCACCTACGCCACACAGGCCCTGGAGCGCGAGTTCCCGCACTCCGAGCCCAACCTGCTCCTGCTCGTCGACGCCGCGCCGGGCACCGGCGGGGTCGACGATCCCGCCGTCGCCGCCGAGGCCGGACGGCTCGCCACCGCGCTCGCCGCCGAACGGGGGGTCGTCGGCGTCGGTTCGTACTGGAGCACCCGGCTGCCCGCGCTGCGCTCCGAGGACGGCCGGCAGGCACTCATCGCCGCCCGCGTCCAGGGCGACGAGAAGACGGCCACCGCCGCGCTGGAGCGCATCGCCCCGCGCTACGAGGGCGCGCACGGCCCGGTGCGGGTCTCGCTCGGCGGCCCCGCCGCGGTCCAGCGCGAGGTCACCGAGACCATCCAGGAGGACCTGCTGCGCGCCGAGCTGATCGCGCTGCCCGTCACCCTCGTCCTGCTCGTCCTCGTCTTCGGCAGCGCGGTCGCCGCCCTGCTCCCGCTGGGTGTCGGCATCGTGGCCATCCTCGGTACCAATGCCGTGCTGCGCGGGCTCACCGAAGTCACCGACGTCTCCGTCTTCGCCCAGAACCTGACCACCGCACTCGGCCTCGGGCTCGCCATCGACTACGCCCTGTTCATCGTCCGCCGGTTCCGCGAGGAACTCGCCGCCGGACGCGATCCCGTGGCCGCCGTCGGGGCCACCCTGCGCACCGCCGGGCGCACCGTGCTGTTCTCGGCGCTCACCGTCGCCGTCTCGCTCTCGGCGATGCTCTTCTTCCCCATGTACTTCCTGCGCTCCTTCGCCTACGCCGGAGTCGCGGTCGTCCTGCTCGCGGCGGCGGCCGCACTGATCGTGCTGCCGGCCGCCCTGGTGCTCCTCGGCGAGCGCGTCAACGCCCTCGACCTGCGCCGGCTGTGGCGGCGCGGCCGGCCGCGGGCCTCCGCCGGACCGGAGGAGACGGGGAAGGGCTGGGCCCGGACGGCCGCCCTGGTGATGCGGCGCGCCCCGGTGTTCGCCGTGGCCACCACGGTTGGCCTGCTGCTGCTCGGACTGCCCTTCATCGGCGTCAAGTTCGGCACGGTGGACGACCGGCAGCTCCCGAAGGACGCCCCCTCGCACGTGGTGCAGGAGCAGATCCGGGACGGGTTCCCGAACAGCCCCGGCGGCGGTCTGACGGTGCTCGCCGAGGGATCGCCCGGCCCCGACCGCCTCGCGGACTACCGGGACCGGCTGGCAGCGCTGCCCGGAGTGGTCCGGGTCGACGGGCCGGTCGCCTCCGCGACGGGAAGCGACTACGCCTCCTTCTCGATAGCCGTCGAGGGCGAGGCCGTGGGACAGACGGCCCGGGACCTGGTCGACGAGGTCCGCGCCGTGGACGCCGGCTTCAAGACCTCGGTGACCGGACAGGCGGCCGTGCTCGTCGACGCGCAGAAGGCCATCGCGGGCGCACTGCCCGCGGCGGCGGCCCTCGTCGTCCTGGCCACGCTGCTGCTGGTGTTCCTGCTCACCGGGAGCCTGCTGATACCGCTGCAGGCGGTGCTGCTCAACGCCCTCAGTCTCACCGCGATGTTCGGGGCGGTGGTGTGGGTGTTCCAGGAGGGCAACCTCTCCGGGCTCCTCTCCTTCACCGCCACCGGGGACATAGAGACCACCCTGCCGGTGCTGATGTTCTGCATCGCCTTCGGGCTCTCCATGGACTACGGGGTCTTCCTCATCTCCCGTATCAAGGAGGAGTACGACCGGACCGGGGACCATGAGAGCGCCGTCCGGACGGGGCTGGCCCGCACCGGCGGGCTGATCACCGCGGCCGCCGTGATCCTGGCGGTGGTGATGGTGGCCATCGGCACCTCCCGGGTGACCAACACCAAGATGCTGGGGCTCGGGATCGCGCTGGCGGTCCTGATGGACGCCATGGTCGTCCGCAGCCTTCTGGTCCCGGCGGTGATGAAGCTGACCGGCCGGGCCACCTGGTGGGCCCCCGCCCCATTGCGCCGACTGCACGAGAGGTTCGGCCTGAGCGAGGGGGAGTCCGCGCCCCCGAAGCAGGAGCCGGACCGGATACCCGTCGGCGCCGGTACCTAGGCGGGGGCGGTGCGGGGGACCCGCGTGGGGCCCCGTACCGCCGCCGCACCCCCGCCGCACCGGTCAGTCCTCGCGGCGGCCCCGGTTCCCGGGCCGGCGGGCCACCCAGGCGCGCACGGTGTCGGCGTACCAGTAGGGCTTGCCCCTCTCCACGTGGTCGGGCGTGGGCAGCAGCCCGTGCTTGCGGTACGAGCGCACGGTGTCCGGCTGGACCCGGATGTGGGCAGCGATCTCCTTGTACGACCACAGCTGTCGGTCGCTCATGCTGGACACCTCCTTGTCCACGCCGCGGGGCCGGCCGGGAGGCCGTCGGGGGAGCCGGCACGTGGACACTGACGATCACTCGCGTTGTGCCCGGGGAACGACGCGGAGCGACGGCAGGGGAGGGGCTGTCGAGCGCCTGTGACGGAATACCCGCGTGATGCGGACATGCGTGACAGAAGAGGGATCACTGTGACAAGGGGGCCACAGAGGTCCCGTGAGGAACCGGCGGGGCGTCAGCGGTACAGGGCCGGACGCTCCGCCAGCTCCACCTCGGTCCGTACGCCGCTGCGCGCGGCCGAAAGCCCCGCCTCGGAGACTGCGGCCGCGGCGTAGCCGTCCCATGCGTCGGGCCCGGCGACCCGGCCGCGACCGGCCGCCGCCACCCAGCTCCGCAGCTGCCGGTCGTAGGCATCGGCGAAGCGCACCGTGAAGTCCTGGGCGATCTCGCCGCCCCACCGGCCGGCCGACTGCACCACCATCGCGTGACCGTCGCCGATCCGGGCGCTGCCCGCCTCGCCGACCGCCTCGCACTGCACCTGGTAGCCGAAACCACAGTTGACGAAGATCTCCACGTCCACCACGGCCCCGCCGGAGGTCTCCAGCAGCACCAGCCGGGGATCGCTCAGCCCCTCGGGAGCGGCCGCCGTGGGCCTGGGGGAGAGCACCGTGACGGCGGTGATCTCCTGACCCAGCAACCACCGGGCCGCGTCCACCTCGTGCACCACCGAGTCGCTGATCAGCATGTCGCTGGTGAAGAACGACGGCGAGGAGGCATTGCGGTGACGGCAGTGCAGGAAGAGCGGGCGCCCGATCCCGCCCGCGTCCAGCAGCTGCTTCAGCCGCTCGTATTCGGCGTCGTACCGCCGCATGAACCCCACCTGCACCAGGCGCCGCCCCAGCCGCTGTTCGGCCTCCATGACGCGCAGCGCCCCCGCCGGGTCCGGGGTCAGCGGCTTTTCGCACAGCACCGGCAGCTCCCGCTCCAGGGCGCGCAGGATCGCCTCCTCGTGGGCCGGACCGGGAGAGGCGATCAGTACGGCCTGCACCCCGGGTGCGGCTATCGCGGCCGCCGGGTCGGTGTGCGCCGTCGCCCCGTCCAGGGATCCCGCGATCTCCTTGACCCGGTCCCCGTCCGGGTCGGCCACGGCCACCACGCGGGCCCCGCCGACGGTCCCCCCGATCCGGCGCACGTGGTCGGCGCCCATCTTCCCGGTGCCGATGACTGCGATGCCGAGCGTGCTCATGTCGTCCTTCCTTTCCTTGCGTGGGTCAGCGGGCTCCGCAGGAGCGGAGGTAGGCGCGGGTGCGCCGGGCGATCGGCAGCGGCCGGTCGGGCGGGCACGGGTACATGTCCTGCTCCACGACGGCGAAGAGGTCGACGCCCAGACGCTGGGCCGCCGCGAGCACCGGTTCCAGCGCGGGCACCCCCGAGGGCGGTTCGCACATCACCCCCCGGCCCACGGCCGGACCGAAGGGCAGTTCCTGCGCGACGACTTCGGCGAGGATCCGCGGATCCACCTGCTTGAGGTGGAGGTAGCCGATCCGCTCGCCGAAGGTCTCGAGGGCCTGCACGCTGTCCCCGCCGCAGTACGCGTAGTGCCCCGTGTCCAGGCAGAGCGATACCAGGCCGGGGTCGGTGGCGTCCAGGAAACGTGCCACGTTCTCCGGGGTGTCGATGTGGGTGTCGGCATGCGGATGGACGACGATCCGCAGCCCGTACCGGTCCTGGACCTCCCGGCCGAGCCGCTCGGTCTGGGAGGCCAGTTCACGCCATTGGCCGGGGGTCAGGGTGCGGTCCTCCAGCACCTCCCCGGTCTTGTCGTCCCGCCAGAAGGAGGGGATGACGACGAGATGGGCGGCGCCCATGGCCCGGGTGAGCGCCGCGATCCGCGACACGTGCGCCCAGGTGTCCTCCCACACGGCGGGCCCGTGATGGAGTCCGGTGAAGACGGTGCCGGCCGAGACGCGCAGCCCGCGCTTGGCCGTTTCCTCGGCGAGGCGGGCGGGATCGGTGGGCAGATAGCCGTAGGGGCCGAGTTCGATCCACTCGTACCCGGCGTCCGCGACCTCGTCGAGGAAGCGTTCCCACGGGGTCTGCCGGGGGTCGTCGGGAAACCAGACCCCCCAGGAGTCCGGAGCCGAACCGATGCGGATACGGGTCAGCGCGGGCGGGGAGGACGTCATAACGGCCACCTTAGGGTGGAGGACCAACGGGAGGACTGACTGTGACCGGCACCGGCGATCCGTTCGCGTTCGACCTGATCACGATGGGCCGGATCGGGGTGGATCTCTACCCGTTGACGACCGGCATTCCACTGGCCGAGGCCGAGACCTTCGGCAAGTTCCTGGGCGGCTCCCCGACGAACGTGGCCGTCGCGGCGGCCCGGCTGGGGCGACGGGTGGCGGTGATCACCAGGACCGGCGCGGACCCCTTCGGCGGGTACCTGCGGTCCGAACTGCGGGGATTCGGGGTGGACGACCGCTGGGTGACAGAGGTGCCCGGACTGCCGACCCCCATCACCTTCTGCGAGATCTTCCCGCCGGACCATTTCCCGCTGTACTTCTACCGGCTGCCGAAGGCGCCGGATCTGGAGATCGCGGCGGACGAGGTGGACCTGGCGGCGGTACGGGCCGCCCGCCTGTTCTGGATGACGGGCACGGGCCTGAGCGAGGAGCCCTCGCGGGCGGCGACACTGGCGGCCCTGGAGGCCCGCGCGCGCACCGGTACGACGGTCTTCGACCTGGACTGGCGGCCGATGCTGTGGCGGGAGAAACCCGGGCCGTACTACGAACGGGCGCTGCGGTGGGCGACGGTGGCCGTGGGCAACGCGGAGGAGTGCGAGATCGCCACGGGCGAGTCCGATCCGCACGCGGCGGCGAGGGCCCTGCTGGCGGCGGGCGTGGAACTGGCCGTCGTCAAACGGGGACCGAAGGGCGTGCTGGCGGTCCACCGGGACGGGACGGTGGCGGAGGTCGCACCGGTGCCGGTCGAAGTGGTCAACGGGCTGGGCGCGGGAGATGCGTTCGGCGGGGCGCTGTGCCACGGGCTGCTGGCGGGGTGGGAGCTGGAGGCGGTGATGCGGTACGCGAACGCGGCCGGGGCGATCGTCGCCTCGCGGCTGGCGTGCGGGGCGGCGATGCCGTTCTCTCACGAGGTGGAGGAGGTGCTGGGGCGTGCCGGTGGTGTCTGAGTGGGGGATGGAGTGGACGAGGCTGACGGTCCTCGACCTGGCCCCGGGGGAGGTGTACGGGCACGAGTGCGGGGAGTCGGAGTGGATCGTGCTCCCGTTGTCGGGCGGGTGCGAGGTCCGCTGCCGGGGCGCCGCCCCGGACCCCGCGCCTCAAACGCCGGCGGGGCTGAAAGAGCGGGGCTCTGGCCCGAACCCTGCCCCCCGTCCTCCGGCGGGGCCGGAGGTGTTCCAACTGCACGGGCGGAACGGGGTGTTCAGCGGCGTCAGCGACTTCGTCTACCTGCCGCGGGACGCGGACGCGGAGATCCGATCGGCCGCCGGGGGCCGGTTCGCCCTCGCCGGGGCGCGGTGCGAGACGCGGCTCCCTGCCCGGTACGGGCCCGCCGGACAGGTCCCCGTGGAACTCCGCGGCGCGGGCCAGTGCTCGCGACAGGTCAACAACTTCGCCGCCGCCGGCCCGGACGGCTTCGACTGCGACCGGCTCATCGCCGTCGAGGTGCTCACCCCCGGTGGGAACTGGTCCTCGTACCCGCCCCACAAGCACGACGAGCACCACCCCGGCGAGGAGTCCCGCCTGGAGGAGATCTACTACTTCGAGATCGCCCCGCACGGGGACACCCCCGGGCTCGGCTACCAGCGCGTGACCCCCTCCCCGGCCGGGAAGACCGACGTCCTCGCCGAGGTGCGCACCGGGGACGCCGTGCTGATCCCCGACGGCTGGCACGGGCCGTCCATCGCCGCCCCCGGGCACGACATGTACTACCTGAACGTGATGGCCGGACCGGGCGCGACGCGGGAGTGGCTGATCCGGGACCACCCCGACCACGGCTGGATCCGCGGCACCTGGGACGGGCAGGACGTCGACCCCCGGCTGCCGTTCCCCCGGCCGCCCCGCTCCCGGGCGGAGGACCACCGGTGAGGCTCACCGTCGCGCAGGCGCTCGTCCGCTTCCTGTCCCGCCAGTACACCGAGCGCGACGGGCACCGGCACCGGCTGATCGCCGCCACCTGGGGGATCTTCGGGCACGGGAACGTGGCGGGCATCGGCCAGGCCCTCCTGGAGAGCGGGCCCGAGGCGATGCCGTTCCTCCAGGGCCGCAACGAGCAGGCCATGGTGCACGCCGCCGTCGGGTACGCCCGTCAGTGCGGCCGGCTCTCCGCGCACGCCGTCACCACGTCCATCGGGCCCGGCGCCACCAACCTCGTCACCGGTGCCGCCCTCGCCACCATCAACCGGATCCCGGTGCTCCTGCTGCCCGGGGACACCTTCGCCACCCGGCCCGCCGACCCCGTCCTCCAGCAGCTGGAGGTCCCGTACGCCGGGGACGTCTCCGTCAACGACACCCTGCGGCCCGTCTCCCGCCACTTCGACCGGATCACCCGCCCCGAGGCCCTGGTCCCGGCCGCGCTGCAGGCCGTACGGGTGCTCACCGATCCGGTGCAGACCGGCGCCGTCACCCTCGCCCTGCCGCAGGACGTGCAGGCGCAGGCGTACGACTGGCCCGAGGAGTTCTTCGCCGAGCGGGTGTGGGGCGTGCGCCGGCCCCGGCCGGACCGGCACGAGCTGGCCCGCGCCGCCGAGGCCGTACGGGGCTCCGCGCGCCCGCTGATCGTCGCCGGCGGCGGGATCCGGCACAGCGAGGCCCGCGCGGCGCTGGCCGCCTTCGCGGAGGCCACGGGGATCCCGGTGGCCGTCACCCAGGCGGGCAAGGGCGTCCTGCCGTACGGGCACCCCGCCGACGTGGGCGGGATCGGCCACACCGGGACGTCCACCGCCGCCGCGCTCGCACGGGAGGCCGATCTCGTCATCGCCGCCGGGACCCGGCTGACCGACTTCACCACCGCCTCCGCGACCCTCTTCCAGAATCCGGCCGTCCGGTTCATCGGCCTCAACCTCGACCCGTACGACGCCCACAAGCTCGCCGCCCTGCCTCTGGTCGCCGACGCCCGCGAGGGCCTCGACGAGCTCCGGGACGCCCTCGCCGGTCACCGCACCGATCCGGCGTACGGGGCGGGGTACGCGGCGGAGCGGGCCCGCTGGGAGAGCCGCGTCGACCGTGCCTACGCCGTCCCGGAGGCGGACGAGGATGCTCCGCCCACCCAGGCCCAAGTGCTCGGGCTGCTCGACGCCCTGGTCGACGACACCGACATCCTGATCAACGCGGCCGGCTCCCTCCCCGGCGACCTGCACAAACTGTGGCGGGCCCGGTCGCACGACCAGTACCACGTCGAGTACGGCTACTCCTGCATGGGCTACGAGATCCCCGCCGCCATCGGGGTGGCGCTGGCCGCACCCGGCCGCCCGGTGTGGGCGCTGGTCGGCGACGGCACGTACCTGATGAATCCGACCGAGATCGTCACGGCCGTGCAGGAGGGGATCCCGGTCAGGGTGGTGATCCTCGACAACCACGGCTACGCCTCCATCGGCGGCCTGTCGGGGGCGGTGGGCGGCGAGGGGTTCGCCACCGCGTACCGCTTCCGGGCACCCGACTCCGGGTATACGGGGGACACCCTTCCGGTGGACCTCGCGGCCTGCGCGGCGTCCCTCGGAATGGCCGTGATCCGTGCCCGCACCACGCGTGACCTGCGCGAAGCCCTCGCCGAGGCCCGCTCGGCGACCCGTCCCACATGTGTCTACGTACAGACCCGAACGCCCGACACTGTGTCGGGCCCACCCCCGGCACAGGCGTGGTGGGATGTTCCTGTGGCCGAGACCGCGACCCGCAAGGCCGCTGCCACGGCCCGTGAAGAGTACGACCGGCAAGCCGCGCAGCGACGTCGCCATCTGTGAAGGAGCAAGGCAATGAAGACCGTCAACCACTGGATCGGTGGCAAGACCGTCGAGGGCGCGTCGGGCAACTACGGCCCGGTCACCGACCCGGCCACCGGCGAGGTCACCACGCAGGTCGCGCTCGCCTCGGCCGACGAGGTCGACGCGGCCGTACGGGTCGCCCAGGAGGCCTACCTCACCTGGGGCCAGTCCTCGCTGGCCGCCCGCACCAAGGTGCTGTTCGCCTACCGCGCCCTGCTGGACGCCAACCGTGACGCCATCGCCGAGCTGATCACCGCCGAGCACGGCAAGGTCCACTCGGACGCGCTCGGCGAGGTCGCCCGGGGCCTGGAGATCGTCGAGCTGGCCTGCGGGATCACCACGCAGCTCAAGGGCGAGCTGTCCACCTCCGTCTCCAACCGGGTGGACGTCTCCTCGATCCGCCAGCCGCTGGGCGTCGTCGCGGGCATCACGCCCTTCAACTTCCCGGCGATGGTCCCGATGTGGATGTTCCCGCTTGCTGTGGCCTGCGGAAACACCTTCATCCTCAAGCCGAGCGAGAAGGACCCGTCGGCCGCCAACAAGCTCGCCGAGCTGGCGAGCGAGGCCGGTCTGCCGGCGGGCGTGCTGAACGTGGTCCACGGCGACAAGGTGGCCGTGGACGCACTGCTCGCCCACCCCGGCATCGCCGCCGTCTCCTTCGTCGGCTCGACCCCGATCGCCCGCCACATCCACACCACCGCCTCGGCCAACGGCAAGCGCGTCCAGGCCCTCGGCGGCGCCAAGAACCACATGCTGGTCCTGCCGGACGCCGACCTGGACGCCGCCGCCGACGCGGCCGTCTCTGCCGCCTACGGCTCGGCCGGTGAGCGCTGCATGGCGATCTCCGCCGTGGTCGCCGTCGGCGCGATCGGCGACGAGCTCGTCGAGAAGATCCGCGAGCGCGCCGAGAAGATCAAGATCGGCCCCGGCAACGACCCGAACTCCGAGATGGGCCCGCTGATCACCGCCGCCCACCGCGACAAGGTCGCCTCCTACGTGAAGGGCGCGGCCGACCAGGGCGCGGACGTCGTCCTCGACGGCACCGGCTTCACGGTCGAGGGCAACGAGAACGGCCACTGGATCGGCCTGTCCCTGCTGGACCGCGTCAAGACCGACTCCGACGCCTACCGCGACGAGATCTTCGGCCCGGTGCTGTGCGTGCTGCGCGCCGAGACCTACGAGGAGGGCGTGGCGCTCATCAACGCCTCGCCGTTCGGCAACGGCACCGCGATCTTCACCCGCGACGGCGGCGCCGCCCGCCGCTTCCAGCTGGAGATCGAGGCCGGCATGGTCGGCGTCAACGTGCCGATCCCGGTGCCGGTGGGCTACCACTCCTTCGGTGGCTGGAAGGACTCGCTCTTCGGCGACCACCACATCTACGGCAACGACGGCATCCACTTCTACACCCGCGGCAAGGTCGTCACGACCCGCTGGCCGGACCCCTCCGAGGGCCACCTCGGCGTGGACCTGGGCTTCCCCCGCAACCACTGACCGCGGGCAAGCCCCGTAGGACCGGCCGACTCGCCCCCGCAACCCTCACCGCGGGGGCGAGTCGCGTTTCCCGGCGCCCGTCAGAACCTCGACCAGACGTCCGTGGCGGCCTTGGCGCCCCAGACCGCGTCGCCGTGGCCGTAGCCGGGGACCACGGTGAAGGTGACCCGTTCGTTCCCGGCGGCGCGGATCAGCTCCGCTCCCCGGGGGTGGTCGCCGCGGCCCAGGGCGGTGTTCACCCAGACGACCTCGGCGCGGATCCGGTCCCAGGCGATCCGGTAGGTGGCGTCGTCGCCCGCCCAGACCGCCGCGAGATCCCGCATCAGGGCGGTCGCGACGAGGCCGCTGCCGAGGGCGGAGGTGGCCGCGTGCCAGACGGCCAGCGGGGTGTGGGTCAGGGCGAACCGGTCCTCGGCCGGGGTCGGGCCGAAGGCATGGCTGCCGGCGCTGTGCCCCTGGGTGTAGATCCAGTTCGCCGGGCCCGGGAGGGCGGCGGTGCGGATCAGCGCGAAGTGGGCCAGCCCCGCATGGGTGAAGCGCTGAGCGGGGTCCGACGGCCAGGGCACCGGGGAGACGCCGTCCGGATCGGCCACCGCCTTCGCGACCACGGCGGCGAGCCCCGGATCGACGGTGGTGACGCCCTGCGCGAGCTGGGTGGCGTACGCGTCGCACGTCGCGGCCGCCCGCAGGGCCCGCTCACCCGTGTACGGGCCGGTGGTGTCCAGCGCCACCACCCGGCGCAGCCGCGGCGAGGTGTCGTGCGAGGCGGCGTCCAGGGCGAGGGCGGCCCCTGCGGAGTGGCCCGCGTACTGGTACGGCAGGCCCAGGAGGGAATCCAGCGCGCGCACCACCGCGGCCAGGTCCCGGCGGTGCGCCGCGAGCCCCCGCCCGGCGGTGATGCCGGCGGCCGCGGCCGCGTCCTCGCGCGGGGTGACCCCGACGACGAGCAGGCCCCGGCGCCGCAGTTCGTGGGCGAGGTTGTGGTCGCCCGGTCCGCCCGGGGTGAAGAAGTCCGCCGCGAAGTTCAGGCCGCCGCCGGGCAGCAGGTACACGATCCCCTTCGGCGCCCGTCCGGTGTCCGCGATCACGTCCACCGTGACGGGGGCCGGTCCGCCGTCCTCCAGCGGGAGGGTGAGGCGGATCCAGCCGTCGCCGGGCAGGTAGGCGGCGGTGCCGGTGCCCAGCGCCCGCTCGATGCGGGTCAACAGCCCCGTGCCCTTGGCCGCGTCGCCGTGCTGTCGTTCCATGTGGTGCCTCCCCGCCCGCCGGTGATGGCCGAATACCGTCACCCGGGGACACCCTCGCCGGTCAGCGCGTCCCAGCCAAGTCCGCTACGGGTTCCTGCTGTTCGCCCTCCGCGTGACGCCGGCGGCGCAGCGCCCACACGGTGGCCGTCGCGCCGGCCAGGACCAGGAGCAGGCCGACGGCCGGCCACGGCACGGCGATGAACTCCGTCTCCGCCTCCGGGAGCAGATCGGGGTGGCCCGCCGCGCCCGCCCTGATCCTGACGGTCACCCAGTCCGACTGGGGGGCGTCAGGCCACGGTTCGGTCAGCTCGATCCGCTGGCCCGGCAGCAGGGACAGCTTCAGTCCGCGGGCGGGCCGGTCCAGCACCTTGCGCCCGAACAGCCCCTCGGCGGAGACCGTCACCTCGGGTTCCACGACGACATTGCCCCGGTTGACCAGTGCGTACGAGACCGTGGCGCGGGCGTTCCCGATCCAGGGCAGCAGCGGCGCCGACCGGCTCACCCGCACGTCCTCCACGCTCAGTCCCGCCGTGACGGGCCCCGGCACCCGGAAGTAGAGCCGGGCGCCGACCGAGCGCTTCACGCCGACCTGGACCTTGCCGTCCTGCTGTACGCCCTCCACGGCGGTGCCCAGGGCGACGATCCCGCCGACGTGGTCACCGGGCGTCGCGTCCGCCGGGACCTGCACGGTGAACGGGATGTCCTTGCGGCCCTTGGCGGGCACGGTGACGGTGCTCGCGGTCTCCGGCGCCAGGGTGATCCAGGCGCCGACGTCCTTGGGCCTCGTCTCCACCGGCAGCAGCGCGAAGGCGCCGCCGGCCGGGGTGTTCACGGCGTCGGTGGCGAAGACCTGGAACGTCAGCTCCTTGTCGGAGGAGTTCAGGAGGGTCACGCTGTCGCTGAGGGTGCTCCCGGCCGTGCCCTGGTGGAAGAAGTAGGCGCGGTCGGTCATCGCCGCGCCGGCCGCGGGCGTCGGGAACACCCCCCACGTGCCGTTGTCCGCGGCCGTCGCCGCGGTGGCCGGCAACAGGCCCGCGCCGAGCAGCAGGCCGAGGAGAAGGCCGTACAGGAAGGTGCGGGTGCGGCTACGGGGGCGGCTGCACGTGCGGCTGCGGCTGCGGAGGGGCATGGGCGGTCTCCAGTCGGCGCGGAAAGGGGAAGGGGTGGTGCGGCGCCGGAGCGCCGCACCACCCTGGTCGAGCGGCCGTACGGGTCAGGCGATCGAGAAGGTCACGACCGTCTGGTAGGTGTCCGCGAACATGAAGGGCGGGAGCTGGATCATCCCGGCGCCGCCGACGGCGAACTCACCGCCGGTCAGCTCGTCCCCGCCGGCGGCCTGGGAGGCCACCTTCATCGGGACGTCGGAGATCGCGCCGGGGGTGCCCGCGGTGCAGGTGCTCGGGCTGTCCGGGTTGGTCACGGTGCAGGACGGCTGGATGCCGATCTGCGCCTTCGCCATCGAGTGGCCGGTGGCCTGGTTCAGGAACGGCGTGCGCGTCGCCGTCACGTCCCAGCCGAGCGAGCCGCCGCGGAAGTCCTGGACGGTCGCGGCGTTGAAGACGCCGACCACCGACTGGGCCTTGCCGTTGATGGTGACGGAACCGAAGCTGACGGCCGGCTGGCCGTCCTTCGGGCCGAGGCCCAGCGGGCCGGGCAGGACCTCGACGTCGACCGGGTTCTTCACGCCGGCCTGCTCCTCCAGGAACACGAAGGCCTTGTACGGGGTGATCGAACCGTCGATCCTGATCGCGTCGGCCTTCTTGGTGACCGTGACGTTGCAGGTTGCCGCGCCGGACGCGTCCGCCGTGCCCGCACCGGTGTCACCGGTCGCCGTGCCCGCGAGCAGGGCCGAGCACGTGACGGCGCCGGCCGGGAAGTTGGCGCCGGTCACGGCGACGACGGTGCCCGCCGGTCCGCTGTTGGGCGTCAGCCTCGTCGTGACCGGGTCCTTGGGCAGGGCCTCCACGGCGACCGAGCCGAGCGAGGCGCTGGGACGCGGCGCCGGGGTGCAGGTGGTGGTGAAGACCGAACCGGAGAGGTCCGCGTCGGTCACCGCCAGGTCGAGGGCGACCTGGACCGTGGTGCCCTCGGTGCCGTCCGGGATCCTGATCGTTCCGGAGAACGCCTTGGGGTCGAGGGGCTGCCCGGCCACGACGGAGACGGTCTCCGGCGGGCTGGTGACCACCTGGGTGGTGGTACCGACCTTGAGGGTGATCTTGGACGTGTTCACCGTGGTCACGGAGAACGAGGGGATCAGCGGGCTCGCACCCGGGTCGATCGTGATCGGGACGACATCGCCGGCCTTGGCGCCGTCGGGCAGGGTGACGGTGAAGTTCTGGTTGCCGGAGCCGTCCGGCTGCGGCGCCGGGGCGTCGCAGTTCTCGAAGACGGCCGTGGTCTTGGTCGCGGCCTGCGCGGAACCCGTCAGGGCCACCACGCCGCCCGTCAGGGCCAGAGACAGGGCTCCCGCCCCGGCCAGCACTCTTCGTCTGAGCATTCTCGTACTCACTGGGTCGCGACTCCTTCGTCATGACGAACCCCTCCCCCCACCCGCTGTGTGGGGGAGGCCGAGCCGGTGCGGTGGCCGATATTGACGCGTCGCCGTGATGAGAAGTCAATGACTTGCTTTCGCCCGAAGCACACAGAAATTGATGGGCCATCAGGGAGAGTCTGATGGCCCGTCGGATACCGACTGGTCGGGGTGGCTGCGGAGCAGGTGGACAGGACCTAGCGTCCGGTGGGGGTGTGGAGCAGCAGGTTCGGGGTGCCGGGCCGGAGGTCGGAGATCCGGTCGGGCACGGCGCTGTGCAGCAGTTCCTCGGACACCTGCGCCGGGGTGCGCGCGATCCCGCGCGCCAGGATCAGCGCGGCGGCCCCGGCCACGTGCGGGGCGGCCATCGAGGTGCCGGAGGCGCGGGCCGTGGCGGTTTCGGTGTCCTTCCAGGCCGAGGTGATGCCCACGCCGGGCGCCGAGATGTCCACGCAGCGGCCGTGGTTGGAGAAGGGCGCGCGCCGGTCCTCGGCGTCGGTCGCGCCGACCGTGATGGCCTCGGGGACGGAGGCCGGGGACCCGGAGCAGGCGTCCTTGCCGTCATTGCCGGCGGCCGCGGTGAAGGTGATGCCGGAGGCCACGGCCCGGACCACCGCCGCGTCGAGGGCGTAGCTGGGGGTGCCGCCGATGCTCATGTTGGCCACCGCGGGGGTGGCCCGCGCCCGGGTCGCGTCCTTCACCACCCAGTCGAGCCCCTTGAGGATGGCCGAAAGACTCGCGGAACCGCGGCAGTCGGCCACCTTCACCCCGACGAGCGAGACCCCCTTGGCGACCCCGTACGTCTCCCCGCCCACGGTCGCCGCGACGTGCGTGCCGTGGCCGCTGCAGTCGCGGGAGCTGCCGAGGAACACCGCGTTGTAGCCGTTGCGGGCGCGGCCCCCGAACTCCCGGTGGCCGGTGTTGATCCCGGTGTCGACCACGTAGACGGTGACGCCCTCGGCCCTGGTGGGGTACGTGTACGAGCCGTCGAGCGGGAGTTCGCGCTGGTCGATCCGGTCCAGGGACCAGGGCGCGGGCGCCTGGGGCTGCATCCGCGCTCCGGGCGTGCCGGGGGTGTCGGCCGCGTCGGGGGTGTCGGTGGTGTCGGCCGTGCCGGTGGTGTGGAACTCCGTGTCCGGCTCCACGGAGGCCACCCGGGGGTCGGCGGCCAGGGCGGCGGCGCGGGCGGCCGTGGTGCGGACGGCGAAGCCGTTCAGGGCGGCGTCGTAGACGGCCCCGACCTCGTCACCCGCGTCCACCGCCTCGGCGGCCAGGGCGCGTGCCGGGGCTCGGGAGGCGGTGTCCTTGAGGACGACGACATAGGGGGCGGCGTCGGAGTGGGGAGCGTCGGGGCGGAGGGCGGGAGGGGCGCCCGTGGTGGCCGCCGCGAGGAGTGCGGCGGCGGGGAGGAACGCGGCGAATGCGGTCATGCGGCCGATGCTCGGCGAGCGGCGGAGCGGGCGCGCGGAGGGTGCGCCGAGTGGGCGCACGACACGCCGCCGCGCGGGCGTATCCGAGCCGGGGCACGGATACGCCGGCACGTCGGTCAGGCCGTGCGCCAGACCGTCATGTCCAGCACCAGGAAGCTCTCCCGGTCCGACATCCCCGGGGTCGACTTCAGCGTGAGCACGAGCAGGGCGATCTCACCCGACGGGTGCTTGACGCAGAATTCGCTGCCGGCCGCCGCCGTGATCAGCGTCTGACGCCGGGCGGTGGTGTCCTTGAGGGCGGTCCGGCAGGTCTCGAGGGAGCCGTTCGGCTTGCCCCGCAGCATGGTGATCGCGCTGGTGTCGCTCTGCAGTTCGCAGCCGACCCGTTCGCAGTCCAGGCGGATGTCGCCCGTGGGGTTCGCGCGCTCCACCGGTTCCTGGATGCCGATCGAGTTCGATTCGTCCAGGTGCAGGGAGCCGTAGGGCATGGGCCTCGGCGGCGCGCTCGGGCTCGGGCTCGGGCTCGGCGTGGATTTCACGGCCTCCGGGGCCGGACCGCCGCTCGCCGGACCGCCCGCCCGGCCGGCCGTCGAAGCCGCCGGGGACTGCTTGGCCTGAGCCCGCGCCGGGTCCTGCCTGCCGTCCGACATCCTGTCGACGACCGTCCAGGCCGTGCCCGCCACCAGCGCGAGGGCCGTCGCGGACACGGCGGTGAGCAGCGCGTTGCGCCGTCGGCGCCTGCGCCGTTGTTCCGGCCCTTCCGGCGCCGCCGTCTGCGGAGGCTGCCATACCCGGTGGATCGTGTTCGGAGGAACGGGCGCCCCGGCGGGCGCCGGAACGGGCAGCGCGGCATGCGCCTGGCCGGGCTCCGGGCCGGGCTGCGGGGCGGGATCCGCGACGGGCTCCGGGACGGTCAGCTCGGGCCCGGTCACCTCCCGCCAGAGGGCCGGGCCGCTGTCCGCGTCGGCGTCCTCGCCCAGTTGCCGCCGGCACCACTCCACGATCTCCGCCGGGGTGGCCCGCTCCTGCGGATCGGCGGCCAGGCACCGGGCCAGCAGTGGACGCAGCTCCTCCGGCAGCCGGGACAGATCGGGCTCGGAGTGCACGATCCGGTAGAGCACCATCGGGGAGGGGCCGGTGCCGTAGAGGGGCTCGCCCAGTGCGGCGAACGCCGCCGTCTGGCCCAGCGAGAAGACGTCGGCGGCTGCCGTGACCTCACCCGCCGAGGCCTGCTCGGGCGACATGTACTGGGGCGTGCCGATGGTGGCGCCCGTGGCGGTGTACGCGGTGGAGTCGGACGCCAGCGAGATGCCGAAGTCGATGACGCGGGGCCCGTCGGCGGCCAGCAGCACGTTCGACGGCTTCATGTCCCGGTGCACGATGCCCGCGGCATGGATGGCCTGCAGGGCCTCGGCCACGCCCGCCATCAGCCACAGCACGGCGGGTACGGGCAGCGGGCCGCGCCGGTCCACCGCCTGGGACAGAGAGGGCCCGGGTACGTAGAGCGTGGCCAGCCACGGCGGAATCCCGTCCGCGTCGGCGTCGATCAGCTCGGCGGTGTACGCGCCCCGGACCCGGCGGGCGGCCTCCACCTCGCGGCGGAACCGTCTTCGGAACGCGGGGTCCTCGGCCAGTTCCGGCCGTACGACCTTGATCGCGACCGGTCGCCCGCCCTGGGTGTGCGAAAGGTAGACCCGGCCCATACCGCCCGCGCCGAGCCGGGCCGCGATGCGGTATCCGGCCACGGTGGACGGATCGTCCGCCCGCAGTGGCTCGAACACCTCGGTCGCGCTGTTCATCGGTCTCCCCCCATCCCTGATCAACCGATGAGTTGATCCGCGCTCACCCTAAGCGCCGCTCGGCGGTGCAGGGTTGGCGGGGAGGCGGCGTGCGGGGAGGCGGTGGGCGGGTGCCCTCCCGGCTACGGGGCGAGGGGCCAGCCACGCATCGAGAAGACGCCCTCGTCGCGGGCGCCGGCGGCCGTGTAGGTGGCCAGAGCGGGCTCGTTGTCGGTGTCGACCCCCACCCACATGCCGTAACAGCCGCGCGACTTCGCCTCCTCGGCCAGGGCCAGGGTCAGATCGCGGCCGATGCCGCGGCGGCGGTACCCCTCGTCCACGGAGAGCTCGTACAGGCACATCTCGGTGCCCTTGTCGGGGTGGATCATCTCAATGCCGGAGACCATCCCGGCGGGTACTCCGTCGACGTAGGCGATGAGCATCACGTGCCCCGGGGCGGCGAGGAAGCGCTCGGACCACTCCTCGCGGGCGGGCCCGTCGAAGAGGGGCTCGGCGGCCGAGAGCTCGGCGGTGGTGAGGGCCCGGCGGATTTCCATGGCGGCCACGATAGTGCGCCCGTGACGGATGGTCAGCCGATCCGCGACGCGGCGTGGCGGCCCGCGGCGCCCCGTCGGCCGGGGCAGCCCTTAGCCTGTTGCGGCCGTAAGCGAGTGTCTTGTGGATTCGAGGGGGAGCATCGTGAGGAACGCCGTGGTCACGCCGGAGGGCGACCGGATCCGCTGGGTGGAGCTGCCGGGGGACGAACCGGCCCGGGTCTACGTGCACGGGCTCGGATCCACCTCGCCCGCGTACTTCGCCGCGAGCGCCACGCATCCGCTGCTGGCGGGGCGGCGTTCGCTGCTGGTCGATCTGCTGGGGCACGGGCACAGCGACCGGCCCGAGGGGTTCACCTACACCCTCGAGGCGCATGCGGACGCGCTGGCGGCCGCCCTCGCCGAGGCCGGTGTGGAGGGCGCCGAGCTGATCGCCCACAGCATGGGCGGGGCCGTGGCCATCGTGCTCGCGGACCGGCATCCCCGCATGGTGTCCCGTCTGGTGCTCGTCGACGCCAATCTGGATCCGCAGCAGCCCGTCCCCGTCATGCCGGGGAGCAGCGGGATCGCCTCCTACACCGAGGAGGAATTCCTGGCCGGCGGCTGGGCCGAGGTCCGGGACCGGGTCAGCGCGCACTGGTGGGCCACGATGCGGCTGGCCGGCCGAACCGCCCTGTACCGCAGCGCCGTTCACCTGGCCGCCGGCACCACACCCACCATGCGTGAGCTGCTGCTGGAGTCGAAGGTCCCGTGCGCCTACCTGCTGCCGGAGGCGGACGGCCCGCTCCCGGGCGCCGAAGCCCTGGAGGCCTCGGGCGTGACGGTGGTCTCCGTCCCCGACTGCGGGCACAACATCATGCTCGACAACCCGGAGGGCTTCGCCCGGGCCACCGCGGCGGCGCTGGCCCGCGACTGACCGGGCAGGCCCCGCCCCGGCGGGACGGTCAGCCCTGGGTCCGCGGCGCGGCGGCGCCGCCCCGGGGCCCGGCGCCCGGGGACGGGGTGCCGTCCGTCCAGGCGTAGACCCGCTTGCCGCGCACCGCGACCTGGTACTGCTGGGCGTCCCGGCACTCGGACCGCCCCTCGGTCCGGAGGCTGTCCGGCCACCACTTGGCGTGCAGAGCGGGAGCGGCCACCGGCTTCGGCGTGCCCGCGCTGCACTGGGGGCCGTCCAGCGGCGTCGCGCCGAGGGTGAACCGGATCAGCCGGGCCTCGCCGGTGTTGCGCACCCGTATGCGGACGTCGGTGGCGTCCTTGGGTATCCAGGCGGGCAGGGCGAACGCGGCCTCCGCGCGCCGGGGCGCGTCGGCGGCGCTCGCGAAGCGCTTGCCCGTCTCCTTGTACACCTTGCGGTCGATCGTGTCGGTCACGGGGTTCGGCGGCAGGTTGGGCAGCGCGAAGGCCGCGGTGGCGAGGACTCCCACGGTGGCTGCGGCGATGACGAGCGGGCGGCGGTTCATGCTCACAGTCTCGGCGGGCAGGGCCCCGTCGCGCGTCCCTCCTCAGGACGAACCCGGAGTGCGCCGCAAGTCCCATACGGACTCATACCTGAGGGTTGGCGGGGCCCGGTTCCGTCGGGCGCGCAGTAACCGAGAGGTGCCCGGGGGAGTTGGCCGCAGGTGACCCGTCCGCCCCGGCACCGAGGAGATCCATGCGCCGTCGCCGCCTCGTCCCCGCTCTCGTCCCCGCCCTCGCCACCGCCGCCGCCACGGCGGTGCTCGCCCTCGCCCCGGCGGCCTGGGCCGCACCGCAGGTCCCGGCCGACAAACCGCTGGTGCTGACCCGCTGGACGCAGACCAGTGCCGCCAGCTACCAGGCGTGGGCCGACGCCCGCGAGCACCGGGAGGCCTGGGCCGCGTACGGCTTCGACTGGTCGACGGACCAGTGCACCTCGTCCCCCGACAACCCCCTCGGCTTCCCCTTCGCCGCGGCCTGCGCGCGCCACGACTTCGGCTACCGCAACCACCGGGCGGCAGGGCTGTTCCCGGCCGCCAAGGCACGGCTGGACCTGGCGTTCCACGCGGACCTGAAGAGGGTCTGCGCGCAGTACTCGGGCCCCCGCAGGAGCTCGTGCGACGGCACCGCGTGGACCTACTACCAAGCGGTCAGGCTCCTCGGCATCTCCTGATCAGCAGCACAGGACCGGGACGTCCTGGACCAGGTTGTTGCCGAAACCACCCCGGTTCCACGGCTGTTCGAGGGGCTGCGTACGGCCCTCGGCGTCCGTGGCGCGGACCGTGAGCGTGTGATGGCCCGGTGTGGCCGTCCAGACGCAGGACCAGGCCTGCCAGGCCCACCGGTGCGGCCCCCGGGGCGCCACCACGGCCCGGATCCAGGAGCGGCCCCCGTCGGCGCTCACCTCCACCCGGGTGACGGCCCCGTGGCCGGACCAGGCCCGCCCCTCCAGCGGTACGGGGCCGGGGTGCACCACACGGGTGCGGGTCATGAAGTCGGGGAATCCCGGCGGGACCATCAGGGCGCGCGGTGCGATCCGGGTGACCGGCACGCCGGGGTCGTCCGGATCGTCGGCGGACCGCCGGTACCGGTAGGCCTCGGCCTGCTGGAACCCGGTGAACGGCGTGTCGACCAGGGTGATCCCGCGGAGCCATTTGACGTGCGCCATGCCGTACCAGCCCGGGACGACCAGCCGCAGCGGACACCCGTGCTGCGGGGGCAGGGGCAGGCCGTTCATGGAGTAGGCGATCAGTACCCCGTGGTCGTCCCCGGTGGCGGCCGCCACCGGCAGGCTGCGCCGGTAGTCCTGCTCGACGCCGCGTTCGACCCCGTGGTCGGCCCCGGTGAACACGGCCTCCACGGCGTCCGGCTCCACCCCGGCCCCGTCGAGAACGAGGCGCAGCGGCACCCCCGTCCAGTCGGCGGTGCCCACCGCCTCCAGCAGCCACGGCTGGCTGACCGGCCGGGGGGTGAGGCGGGCCCGGCCGTTGCCCGCGCATTCCATCGTGACGCGGTGGGTGACGGCGGGGAAGGCGCGCAGGGCGGCGAGGTCCAGCGTCAGCGGGGTACGGACCCGGCCGTCGACGGCCAGGGACCATCCGGCGGGGTCGGCGGCGGGTATGTCGTAGTGGACCAGGACGTAGTGCAGTCCCGGCGGTGTGACCTCGTAGCGCAGGGCCTCCAGCGGAAGTCCGTGGTTACGGGCCGCGAGCGCCAGCTCCTGCGGGCTGATGCCCTCACCCGGCGACGCGATGCGGCCCGGGGTGCTGACATCGTGCACCGACGCCTGCTCCATACCCCCATGGTCGCGCGCGGCGCCGCGGGCCCGCCACCGCGCCACGGAGCCTGCGCGCCGTTACCCGCCGCCGGGCCCCGGCGTCAGGTGGCGGGTGAACCAGTCGCGGGCCAGGCCGGCCACCCGGTCCAGGGCTCCCGGCTCCTCGAAGAGGTGCGTGGCCCCCGGGACGATCTCCAGCCGGTTCTCGCAGCGCAGCTCGCCCAGGGCCGAGCGATTGAGGTCGAGCACCGTGGTGTCCCGGCCGCCCACGATCAGCAGTGTGGGGGCCCGTACGGCGGCGAGCCGCGGACCGGCCAGGTCGGGCCGGCCCCCGCGGGAGACCACGGCGCCGATACCGGGGTCCGATGCGGCGGCCCACAGCGCCGCCGCGGCCCCGGTACTCGCCCCGAACCAGCCGACCGGGAGGGACTCGCGGCGGCGCAGCCAGGCGGTGGCGGCCGCGAGCCGTCCGGCCAGCGTCCCGATGTCGAAGACGTTGGCCCGGTCGGTCTCCTCGGCGGGCGTGAGCAGGTCGAGGAGCAGTGTGCCGAGGCCCGCCCGGTTGAGGTCCGCCGCCACCGACCGGTTGCGCGGGCTGTGGCGGCTGCTGCCGGAGCCGTGGGCGAACACCACGACCGCCCCGGCGCCCTCCGGCAGGGCGAGGTCCCCGGCCAGGGCGAGGCCGTCTGCGTCCACCTCGACCGCGACGGCCCGCACGGGCGGACGGGCGGCGGAGTCGGCCGCCGCCCGTGCCAGCAGGAAGACGACCTCCTCGTCGGAGGTCTGGGAGAAGTCCTGGTACCACTCGCCGACGGCGCGGAAGGCGTGCGGAGTGGACAGGCACACCACCTCGTCGGCCGCGGAGCCCAGCCGTGCGACCGCGTCCGGCGGGGCCACCGGAGCGGCCAGCACCACCCGGGCCGCGCCCTGAGCACGTACGACCTCGCACGCGGCCGCCGCCGTCGCCCCGGTCGCGATCCCGTCGTCCACGACGATCACGGTCCGGCCGGTGAGGGGCGTCCGCGGCCGGTCCCCGCGGAACCTGCGGGCCTGCCGGGCGAGCTCCGCCTCCTCGGCGTGCTCGACGGCCTCGACGTCCTCCCGGCGGAGCCGGCCGCTGCGGACGATGTCCTCGCTGATGACGCGTACGCCTCCCTCGCCGATGGCGCCGAAGCCCAGCTCACGGTGGTGGGGAACGCCGAGCTTGCGCACGACGATCACATCGAGCGGGGCGCCGAGCGCGCGGGCCACCCGGAAGGCGACCGGGACGCCGCCGCGGGGCAGGCCCAGTACGACGGGATCCGTCCCCTGCAGGTGCTGCAGCGCCTGGGCGAGCTGCTCGCCGGCGTCCGCGCGATGGGTGAACAGCACGATGGCTCACCACCCAACCCGGGGGAGACGGAAACCCACGTACCCACCTCCTTCGACGCAACCCCATCTCAGGCCTTCGCGCAAGTCGGTCCCGCCCCGGGGCGGGATCCCGGGAGCGAGGGGTGGTCCGGCCACCACCCCCCGGGCCGCGATCCCGGCTTCCGGGGCCCCCGGGACCCGGGGGTGGTGGTCCGGCCACCACCCCCGGGGCAGGGTGTGTGCCGGACGGCCCTCGTGGTGAGGCCCTCCCCCGGGAGAGGCTCTGGGGGTACAGCAACCGACCGAGGGGGAGGGCGAGATCTCCATGGGATCGCAGCTCGTGCAGTTCACGCGCTCACAGACCGGCCTCACGGCCTTGGACCAGGTCGGCCAGCTGTGCCAGACCCTCTTCGACCCGCTGCCGCGTGCCGACCAGCGGCGCAAGGCCGAGCTGTACGTACGGGGGCTCCTCACCGCCCGTGGGCGCAAGACCATGCGGAACATCGCCGCGCACGCCGGGATGCCGGCCGGGGAGCAGAGCCTGCACCACTTCATCTCCTGCTCCACCTGGGACTGGGACTCGGTCCGCGAGAACCTCGCCGTCCAGCTCGACGGCATGCTCAAGCTGCAGGCCTGGGTGGTCAAGCCGATGGTGATCCCGAAGTCGGGGGCGCACTCGGTGGGAGTGGAGCGCCGGTTCGACCCCGAGACCGGGCACGTGGTCAACGGGCAGCAGGCGTACGGGGCCTGGGCCGCCTCCGAGGAGGCGAGCGTCCCGGTGAGCTGGGCCCTGCACCTGCCGGAGGAGACCACCCTGGCCGACTGCGCGGCGCGCGCCGTGCTGGACATCGCCCGGACCCGTGCGGTGCGCCGGCTGCCGGTGGTCGTGGACGCGGTGGAGGGCGGCGCGGAACTGATCACGGGGTGGCTGGGGGCGGCCGAGATGCCGTTCATGGTGGAGGTGTCGGCAGCGACCCCGTTGCACGTCACCGACCCGCAGCTGCCGCGGGGGGCCGGGAAGCCGGTGACGGCCGGGCAGATCATGGACGCGGCCGGGATGCTGCGCCGCCCGGTGCGCTACGAGGACCGCGCGGACCGGACCGTACGCCTCGGCTTCCTGGCGACCCTGCAAGTGGAACTGCCGGAGAGCGCGGGCGCGGGAGCCGCCGGGGTCCGGCGCCGGCCGGCCGGCCGCGGGCCGTTGCTGCTGGTGGGGGAGTGGTCGGACGCCCGGCGCCGGCCGGAGCGGTACTGGCTGACCGACATGACCGGCGCGCCGCCCGCCGTGCTGATGAGGCTGGGGCAGCTGTCGCGCCGGATCGAGCGCGGAGCCACCGATCTGTCGGACCGGGTGGGGATGCGGGACTTCGAGGGGCGCTCGTACCAGGGATGGCACCGGCACGTGACCCTGGCCTCGGTGGCGCAGGCCACCGCGGCGATGGCGGCGGTCGCGGCCGAGCGGATGAGCTCGGGCTACGGACCCGGCTACGGCCATGGCTACGGCCACGGATCGAGCCACGCCTACGGACAGCGGCCGGGCCACGGCGGCGGGTTCGGTGACGCGGCCACCGGCTTCGGAGGTTTCGGCGGCTACGCGGCAGCGGACCGGCGCACCGGATTCGCCGACCGCGGCTACGCGGGACGCAGGCGTACGGCGTAGGCCGCCGGGGGGCGGCCTACGCCGTACGGCCGGACTGTCGGGCGGGCCGTCAGAGCGGGCGGTCCTCCTGGCGGTTCCCGAGGGTGTCGCGGGTCCGGTGCAGCCGCAGCGCGAGCTGGACCTCCAGGGCCCTGGCCGGTTCCTGCCAGTCGTCGCCGAGCAGGGCCGTCATTCGCTCCAGGCGGCGGGAGACGGTGTTCGGGTGGACGTGGAGGGCCTCGGCGGCGTAGGTCGGGCTGCCGCCCGATTCGAAGTACGCCTCCAGGGTCTGGACGAGATTGGTGAAGCGGTGCGTGTCGTAGTCGATGACCGGGCCGATGGTGTGCGTGATGTAGTCCCGCACGCTGTGGTGGTCGCCGAGCAGCAGCCCGAGGAAGCCGAGTTCCTTCGCGGAGGCACTGGAGCCGATGCCGCCGATGGCGCCCAGGGCGCTGAGGCAGCGGACCGCCTCGGCGTAGGCCGGCTGGAAGTCCTCGATGCGGTTCGTGGGCCCGGCCGCGCCGACCGTCACGGGGTGGCCGAGCAGCGGGGACAGCTCCTGGGAGACCTGGCGGGCGGTCGCCCCGGGATCCTCGGAGGGCAAGAGCAGGGCGATGCTGTCGCTGCGGACGCTGCACAGGCCGCCGGAGACCAGGGCGTACGAGGAGGCCCAGACGACGGCCCGGCCCTGCGAGCCGCCCTCGGGACGGATGGCCACGACGGCGTACGGGCGCTCCAGGTCGATGCCGAGGATCCGGGCCCGGTCGCGGAGCTGGGGCAGCGGCCGCAGCGGGGTGCTGAGCAGGGCGTCGCAGAACTCGTCGCGGACCTGGCTCTCGGCCATGGCGGTGTTGCGTTCCATGAGCAGCAGCACGCCGGTGGTGCCCGCGGCCAGTTGCAGCAGGCGCAGCTCGTCCTCGTCGAGCACCGCGGTGGTGTGCAGGAGGATGCCGCCGAGCCGCTCGGTGCCGGCCGTGACGGGCACGAGCCAGTGGTCGCCGGCCAACTGCACCGGCTCGTCGGCGAACTGGGTGAGCAGGGCCTCGGCCACATCGGGAGTGTTGCCGGCGGGCAGGTCGCCGGTGGCGGCGAGGGTGCGGCCGCGGGGGTCGAGGACGGAGACGGTACCGCCGAGGGCGTCGGCGGTGAGGGCCGTCAGCGCGGTCAGGCCGGAGCCCTCGAGCAGCAGGCCGATCATGCGCTGGTGGATCTCGTTGACGCGGTGGGCCGAGGTCAGGTGGGACTTGGCCTTCGAGCTGTACTGCTCCAGGGCGGTGATGTCGGTGCGGGCCTGGTTGAGCACCCGGGCCTTGTCGATGGCCACGCTGGCGAGGTCGCCGAGCGAGGCCATCAGGGAGACCTCTTCCGGGGTGAAGTGCCGGACGTTGCGGTCGGCGGAGTAGAGCACGCCGAAGGAGGTGCCGTGGCCGATGAGCGGCACCGCGAGGATGGCGTGCAGGCCCTCGGCGCGCACCACTTCGTCGATCACGGGGTGATGGGCGATCCGCTCGTCGGCCATGTAGTCGGAGGTCCAGAACGGCGCGCTGTTGCTGCGCGAGGCGCTGCCGAGCCCGCCCTGGCGGGGTACCCGGAAGCCCACGGTCAGCGCGGTGGCGTGGCCGTCGGCGGTGCGGACGTAGCCGTCGCTCTCGGGGTCCTCGTAGAAGCTGATGTACGCCATGTCGAGGTTGAGCAGCAGCCGGGCGCGGCGGGTGATCACCTTGAGCAGGGCGTCGAGGTCGAAGGGGAGGGTCAGGTCCCGGGCGGTGTCGACGAGGGCGGAGAGGCTGGCCTCGCGCTGCTGGCGGCGGCCGAGCTGGGCGCGGACGACGGCGGCGTGCTCCAGGGCCTTGTCCACAGCGGCCAGTTCCGCCTCGGTGGCGCCGGCGGCGCGGGCGGAGGCGGCGATTTCCTCGTAGGCGGAGGCGGGGGCCTCCCGCGCGAGCAGTTCGAGTACGGCCAGGGCCCTGACCTCGATGGAGACAGGGTCCAGCGCCACTTTTCTTCCTCCAGATCATGGATTGGGTTCGTGGTGACATCTCGGTCCCGCGAACCTAGGCGATGCACTCTCCACAGTCAATTGTCAACAATCCGTACCTGCAGACGGATTAAAGGATTCCGTATTTCCGTCTCCTTTGGGGCGATTGTTTGTTTTTGGATCCGGGGCAGTGGTCGCGGCACCACTTATGGGCACCGGGTGTGTTGAGGGCTCACCTTCCGTAAGCAGGCGTCTGCGAACCAGACTTCGGGCATCCGGTCCCCCGGCGGGGGCCAGTCGTGAATCTCACGCAGGAATGCCACAAGGGGGAAATTACGTCATGCAGCAGACCCGGGTTCAGAGCGCCTCGTCCCAGCCGATCTCCGCATCCGTCATCGCGCCGCTGCCCGCCGGAATGCCGGCGCAGAGCGCGGATCCGGCTGCCGAAGTACGCGACTACGAGCGCTCGCTGGCCCGGAGCGCCCAGTCCCGCACCCGGGCCGACCGGCCCCGCGAGTTCGACCTGCGCGGCCGTAAGTGGAATCTGCTCGACGACGTGTTCTGCCCGACCTACTCGCCCAGCACCGGCATCGCCCTGGACTTCCTCGGCTGGACCGAGGAGTGGACCACCCCCCGCCGCGGCTCCATGCTGGAGATCGGCTGCGGCACCGGCGTGATCGCGATCACCGGGGCGCTGGCCGGCTGCGAGCGGGTGGTCGCCTCCGACATCAACCCCCAGGCCGTGGCCAACGCCCGGCTCAACGCCCAGCGCCACGGACTGGCCGACCGGGTCGAGGCGGTCCACAGCGACCTCTTCGACTCCCTCGACCCCGCCGAGCGCTTCGACCTCGTCTTCTGGAGTTCCAACTACGTGCTCGCCCCGGCCGGGCACGTCTACGGCTCGGTCCACGACATGGCGTACGTCGACCCCGGATACGCCGCCCACCGCCGCTTCCTGGCCGAGGTCCCGGACCGGCTGACCCCCGGCGGCTCGGCGCTGCTGCACTTCAGCTCGCGCGGCGACCTCCGCGCCCTGCACGCCCTGGCCGCCGAGACCGGCCGCGAGCTGCGCACCCTGAGCTCCACCGTCGTGCAGGAAGGCGCGCACCCCGTCGACCACCTGCTGCTGGAGATCGTCCCGGCCGTCTGAGCCGCCTCCCACCCCTCAGCTCCCTCTGCCCCAGCGAGGTCCCCGTGCGCACCCTGCTCGTCGACAACTACGACTCCTTCACCTACAACCTCTTCCACCAGATCGCGGAGGTGACGGGCCACGAGCCCGTCGTGGTCCGCAACGACGAGACGCGCTGGAGCCCGGACCTGCTCGACGGGTTCGACGCCGTGGTGCTCTCGCCGGGGCCCGGGACGCCGGAGCGCCGGGCGGACTTCGGGATCTGCCGGGACATCCTGGACCACGGGGACCTGCCGCTCCTCGGCATCTGCCTGGGGCACCAGGGGCTCGCCCACGCCCACGGCGGACGGGTGGTCCGGGCGGCCGAGCCCCGGCACGGCCGGACCTCGCCCGTACTGCACGACGGCACCGGCCTCTTCGCCGGTCTGCCCTCCCCGTTCGAGGTGGTGCGCTACCACTCGCTCGCCGTCACCGACCTGCCCGACGAGCTGGAGGCGACCGCCTGGAGCGACGACGGCGTGGTGATGGCGCTGCGCCACCGCGAGCTGCCGCGCTGGGGCGTGCAGTTCCACCCCGAGTCCATCTCCACCACGTACGGGCACGAGCTCGTCCGCAACTTCCGGCGCCTGGTCGCCGAGCACCACGAGGGGCGCGGCCGGACCGCCTCCCGCCGGGCGGCCCGCCCCGCGCTGCCGCGTCCCACCGCTCCCGTCGCCGCTGCTGCAGCCGTCACCGCTGCGGCCGCCCTCCCCGCCGGACCGCAGGCCCCGCGCACCCGGCTGCGGGTCCTCGCCGACTTCCTCACCACCCGCTGGGACGACGAGGCGGCCTTCGAGGAGCTGTTCCAGGGCAGCGCCCACGCCTTCTGGCTCGACAGCAGCCGCACCGACAGCGCCGGCCGGTTCTCCTTCATGGGCGACGACAAGGGCCCGATGGCCCGGGTCGCGACCGGGGACGTGGCCAGCGGCACCGTCACCGTGACCGGCGAGGCCGGCGCCACCGGCCAGATCGTGGCCGAGCACTTCCTCGACTGGATCGCCCGCGACCTGAAGTCCCTCGACGTCCAGGTCCCCGAACTGCCCTTCGGCTTCGCCCTCGGCTGGGTCGGCTACCTCGGCTACGAGCTCAAGGCCCAGTGCGGCGGCGACCAGGCCCACCGGTCCGAACAGCCCGACGCGGTCATGGTCTTCGCCGACCGGGCCGTGGTCCTCGACCACCACACCGGCACCACCTACCTGCTCGCCCTCGCCCCGGAGGGCGACGAGGGCACCGCCCGCGACTGGCTGCGCACCACCGCCGACCGGCTGCGCGCCACCGCCGGCCGCTCCCTGCCCGAGCCGCTGCCGCAGCAGCCGCTCACCGGACTGCGGCTGCGGCACGACCGGGACAGCTACCTCTCGCTCATCGACGAGTGCCAGCAGGAGATCGCGGCCGGTGAGACCTATGAGGTCTGCCTGACCAACATGGCCGAGGCGGACGGCTCGCCCGATCCCTGGCAGACGTACCGGCAGTTGCGCCGCAGCCACCCCGCGCCCTTCGGCGCGCTGCTCCGGTTCGGGGACGTCTCGGTCCTCAGCACCTCGCCCGAGCGGTTCCTCCGGGTGGACGGCGAGGGATACGCCGAATCGCGGCCCATCAAGGGCACCCGGCCGCGCGGGGCAACCCCCGCGGAGGACGCGGAGATCCGCCGCGAGCTGGCCGGCTGCGAGAAGGACCGCAGCGAGAACCTGATGATCGTCGACCTGGTCCGCAACGACCTGGGCCGCTGTGCCCGCACCGGCTCCGTCGAAGCCGACGACATCTTCCGCGTGGAGACGTACGCGACGGTCCACCAGCTCGTCAGCACCGTCCGGGCCCGGCTGCGGCCCGAACTCACCGCCGTGGACTGCGTCCGCGCCGCCTTCCCCGGCGGCTCGATGACCGGCGCTCCCAAGCGGCGCACCATGCAGCTCATCGACAAGCTCGAAGCGGGCCCGCGCGGGGTGTACGCCGGCGCCATCGGGTACTTCTCGCTCTCCGGCGAGGCCGACCTGAGCATCGTCATCCGCACCCTGGTGATGACCCCGGGCCGGGTCCGCTACGGGATCGGCGGGGCCATCGTGGCCCTGTCCGGCCCGGAGGCGGAGTTCGAGGAGACCGCGGTCAAGTCCGCTCCGCTGCTCGGCCTCTCGGACAGCGGCTTCCCGGGCCGAGAGCGCACCTTCGCAGCGCTTACGGGCTGACCCCCGTCCCCGCAGGATCCGGCCGGTGCCCCCCAGGGGTCACCGGCCGGTCTGCTGTTCCATGGCCGCGCCCACCGCGTCCACCAGCTCGCGCCAGGCGCCGTACTGGCGGTGCGGGGACTCGGTGCCCAGCTCCTTGGCCCGCTGCTCCCAGTCCACGCCCAGATCGGCCAGCAGCCTCAGGTCCTCCCGCGCGCTGTGCACACGGCCCGAGAGGGTGTCGCCCTCCATCAGGACCACCGTCGCCGACAGGGTCCGCAGCCCCTCGGCGGTCAGCGACTGCACGGTCCCCTCGGCCACCAGACCGCCCGAGAGACGGTCCGCCGCCTCCCCGTCGAAGGACCACACCAGCCGGTGCGGCCGGGCCCCGGCGCGGACCAGCTCCCGCCAGCGCGGGGAGTCGAGGCGGCGCTCGTACGCGCTGAAGACCAGCCGGGCCACCGCGACGGCCACCCGGCCGCGCAGTGCCTCCGCGGTCCGCCCGGTATGCGCGCCCAGCAGGGCCCGCGCAGCCGTGTCGATCTCGCTGACCGGCACCTGCACGGCGGCCGGGATCCGGCCGGGCGCGAGCCCCGCCGCCACCGCCCGCTCCAGGCCCAGCAGCCAGGCCTCCAGGACCAGTTCGTAGCTCTCGGCGCTGTACACCGGCCCGAAGGCCACCCCGATGCCCTCGGCCAGGCAGTCGCTCGCCGTGGCCAGCCCCACCGGGTCGGCGGGCAGCCGCACCAGCAGGTTCGGCCGGTCCACCGTCCAGTGCAGCGAACGCGCCTCGGCCAGTGCCCCCCGTACGTCCCGGGTGTGGCCGATCGCCGCGCACACCTGCCCGTCGGCGCCCCGGCTGCGCTCCCACATCGGCAGCAGGGTGTCGCACGCCGTCCGCACGTCGCGGGCGGCCAGGGCGCGGGCCGCCTCCGCGACGCCCGCTCCGTAGGAGGACAGCTCGTCGAGCCTGGCCCGGTAGTCGCTGCGGTCGAGCAGCCCGGAGGGCCCGTGCGGGGCGCAGCTGACACCGCTGACGCCGTGCGAGGTGACGAGGCCGGTCAGTTCCCCGGAGGACAACCGGCGGTGGCCGACGCCCTCCAGCCACAGGGAGACGCCCTCGGCGGCCAGCTGTTTGAGGGGTTCGGTCGTCATTCCCGTTCTCTCGGCATCGGCCCGACGTCCGGGCAGCTGCACGTCCATGGGCCCTCCATTCACAGAGCGTCTGATGGGTATTCGGCGAGCCGAACGTAGCCACACGGTGACGCGAGAGCCAATGCGCGGGTGATTCCTTGTCAGATGCGAGGGGAAACAGGGCCGCAATCTGACAAAGTCCGGTCAGACCCCGGCCGGGACCACCTGGTTCTCCGGGTCGGTCTGCTGCTGGTGGTATCCGTGCTCGAGCAGTTCTCGAGCGGGCCGGACCCCCTGCGCGCGGACCAGTACCCGCTTGAGCCAGCGGTCGGTGCCGTCGTAGCGGGCCCGGAAAGCTATCCGCCCGTGCACCACCGCGTTGTTGTCGACCATCAGCAGGTCGCCCGGCTCCAGCGGGACGATGAATCCGCACTCCTCGAAAGCGGCGCCCAGCTGCTGATAGGCCGCGGAGAAGGCCGGGTCGTCGGTCAGCGTCACGGTGTAGCTCGGGTCGTAGCGGACGCCCAGGCCATGGTCCCCGTCCCACACGGTGGCCATGCCGATCCGCTCCTCGTGGGACGCGTCCTCGTCCTCGTAGCTGTCGTCCGGCTCGATCACCAGCAGCGGCCGGCGCAGCTGCTCGATCGCCTCCGGCGACAGCGGAGCGCGTTGAATTCCGGCCAGCAGCGTGCCGATGGCATCGGGGTTGCGGATGCAGGCCAGCAGCAGCAGGTCGGCGCGCTCGGGGTGGAACCCGTCCTCGGTGTGCCAGGTGAGCGGGACAGTGCTGCTC
Organism: Streptomyces sp. NBC_01232; assembly: GCF_035989885.1. Lineage (GTDB taxonomy): Bacteria > Actinomycetota > Actinomycetes > Streptomycetales > Streptomycetaceae > Streptomyces. Next base: position 3,104,806 of record NZ_CP108518.1, on the reverse strand, counting down.
GCGCCGACCTGCATCTGCTCGTAGCCGCGGCTGGGCAGGATGTTGTGGACCACCCGGCCGTCCTGCTGGTCGGTCCAGCCGAAGACCCGGCCGAGCAGCCGGGCCGCCAGCGCCAGCGCCACGTCGTGCGCCGCGGAGTCGTCGGGGTCGGTCTCCGCCCAGTGCGCGGGCGTCGGACCGGGCTGGGCGAAACCGTCGAACAGGCCGCGCACCACCCGGAAGCCGTCGACCGGGTCGGGACTGCCCAGCCAGTCCCGCAGCTGGTCGGCGAGCCGCTCGGGCAGCTCCCACTCGGGGCGGCCGAGCACCGTGTCGCCCCGGGCGCCGGCCGCGACCCGGTCGGCCACCGCCTCCGTGAAGGCCACGCGCAGGTGCGCGGGCAGCGAATGGATCTTTACGTCGTTCATCTCGGCCTCTCGAAGGGAGATGGAAGAGGGATGCGGGGGAGGAGGGCGGGCGCCGGACGCCGGGCTCAGAGGGCGCGGGCCGCGGCGCGCAGCCGCTCCAGGGCCAGCTCCTGCTCGGCCAGCAGCAGCTTGGACCGGTTGCGTACGGAGGTCTCGGCGCTTGCCGGCTCGTCGCGGGCCATCGCCACGTCGATGCGCAGCGCACTCCAGGAGTGGGCGACGCGGTCCACCGTGCGGGAGGCCTCCATCAGCTGCGGGGAGTCGAACTGGCGGGCCGTGGCGGCCAGGTAGTCGCCGTGCACGCCGGTCATCGCGAGGACCGCGCCGGTGGCGATGAACGCCTCGTCGATCACGGACGCGTCGCCGTCGCCGAGCCGGTCGGCCAGCCCGTCGAGGAAGACCCGCTGGCCCGCCAGGCCGGAGAGCTCGGGGCCGGGGTGGACGGCCGCGAATCCGGCGTCGTTGGCCGCGAGGACGCCCCGTACGAAGTCCCGGTCGTGCGGCGGGACCTCACCGCTCACGCCCACCTCCAGCCAGCGGTTGGCCACCGGGTTGTCGGTGAAGAACAGGTCGCGGTTGTGGAGCACCGGGTTGGCGGAGTCGCGGGCGTCGGTGAACTGGCCCAGCGGGATGGCGCCCTGGAAGCGGGGCGGCACCGGGTCGGAGATCAGCACCAGCTCGCGCTCGTCGTCGAAGCCGTACACCGTGAGCAGGTGGTTGGTGTGCACGTCGCGGTAGGCGGGGCGGAACGGCAGGTGGAAGTTGTCGGCCGCGGCCGCGACCGCGTTCCCGGCGAGGACCGCCTCCCGGACCTCCCGCCAGCCGGACTCCGCGTCCTTCGGCCAGTGCCAGCGCGACCACACCGGGTGGTGCGGGGCCAGGCTCTCCAGCAGTCCGTCCCGGTGCAGCGGGAAGTAGTACTCCTCGCGGCGGACGTCTCCGGGCCGGTGGAAGAAGCCCCAGTTGGCGCCGAGCACCTGGAGCGGGTCCAGGCCGTGGTGCTGCAGGAGCACACCCATGGTGGTGTGCAGGCAGTGGCCCAGGTCGTGGCGCCAGTGCGCGATGTTGGGCAGCTCGACCCTCATGATTCCACCGTCTCTCGGGTCTCCAGGGTGATGGCGAACAGGTGCATGGCCGGGTTGTCCGGCAGCTCCAGGGCGGTCACGGTGCCGGGCACGGTGACCGGCACGCGCTGCGCCCACACGGACGGCGGCATGTTGTGCTGGGAGTGCCGCGGGTACATCAGGTAGCGGGTCCGGAAGGCCAGCAACTCCCCGAACCTCTGGTCGGTTTCCGGCCAGAAATCGGAGATCCGGAGCCACTGGCGGCGCACCGCGCCGTCGGCGTAGTGGACGAGCAGCTCGTCCTCCGTGCGGCGTTCGGCGGCGCCCAGGACGTGGATCCACCGGTGCTCGCCGGCAGGCACGTCGAGGAGCTGGCCGCGGCAGCGGACGTTGTCCATCGCGGTGCCGGCCGCAGCCGGGCCGCCTTTGCCGGGCAGCAGGTACGGGACGCCCTCCACGAAGGTCTCACCGTCCGTGCCGGGAAATCCCTCGGCCGGAAAGGTATTGCCCCACACATTGAAGCCGCCGGTCGTCGGCCAGCGCCGTGGCGTGGAAACGCCCTTTCCATTGAAAAGGCCGTCCAGGGGCACCGGGGTGAAGGTCACTTGGTTCACCCGAGGTTGTGCGACATCCATTAGGTTCGGCATATGAACCTCCTTGACAGTGCGATAGGAATTGAATTCTTGGGATTCGGCCCGGATGCGGCCGCCTCCATCGATCTCGCGGAACGGATCGCGGAGGTCACCCGCGCCTCATTCGCCGACGCGGATCCCCTGCCCGGACTCCCGCGGCCGGACGGCGCTTTCGAGAACGCCGAGGACGTGCGGGCGGATCTGGCCGGCGGGGCCGGGCTGTGGATCGCCCGCAACGCGGACGGCCGGCTGGTCGGGAGCATCCGCGCGATTCCCAAGGGCCCCACCACCTGGGGGGTCGGCCGGCTCGGCGTGTCCCCCGAAGCCCTCGGAACGGGTCTGGCCCGGCGCCTGGTACGAGCCCTGGAGACGGATGTCGCCGCCGCCGGCGCGGACCGGGTGGTCCTCGACGCGGTGGTCGAACGGGGCAATCCGCCGGTGTACGCGAGGCTCGGCTACCGGACCGTGCGCTACCTCCCCAACCCCGACAAGCCGCTGTCGGAGGTGACGATGGAGCGGCTGCTCGACGGGCCGCCCGAACCCGCCGCCCACCCGTACCCGACCGGTACCCTGCCGGCGGGCACCGCCCTGGTGGACTGGTTCGCCACCGGCGACGGCCGGGTCGCCGCGGTGCTCACGACGCACCGCGACAGGGCCGTGGACGAGTTCGCCGGGCTGGCGGACCGCGCGCTGCGGGCCGGCGGGACCACCCTGCACCTGGGCACGGACGCCTGGGTGACATCTACCGGGGTGGACCGTTCCGCGGCGGACCGGTGGCGCGAGCTGCTCGCCGGTCACGCCGACTCCGTCGACGTGGACCCGGTGCGCGGGGACCTGCTGACCTTCGGCCGTACACCGGCCGAGATCGCGCCCTACCTGATGCCCCGCACCCTCGTGGAGCCCGCCCTCGCGCTGTGCCGCTCGTTCCCGAGGGCCCCGCTGCGGGCGGACGGAGGCCGTTGACGTCACGTCAGCGACTGCGCACGACCACGTCCTCGGCGGCCTCGGCGATCCGCTCCGCGGTCACCCCGGCCAGCACCAGCAGCTCGCGCTCGCTGCCGACCTCGTCGTGGAAGCCGTCCGGGACGCCGATCCGGCGCACCCGGCACGGCCACCGCTCGGAGGTCAGCTCGGTGACGGCCGAGCCGAGACCGCCGACCAGCACCGAGTCCTCGACGGTGACCAGCCCGGCCGTCTCGCGCGCGGCGGCCAGTACGGCCTCCTCGTCGATCGGCTTGACCGTGTGCATGTTCAGCACCCGGGCGTCGATCCCGCGCTCCGCGAGGAGTCCGGCCGCGGCCAGCGCCTCGGACACCGGCAGCGGGCCGGTCGCCACGATGGTCACGTCGCCGCCCGGCCGCAGCAGGTCCGCCTTGCCGATCCGGAACTCGTACGGGCCCTGGTGGACCAGCGGCGTGGCACTGCGGCCCAGCCGCACGTACACCGGACCGGGGAAGGCCTCGGTGTCGGCGATCGCACGGATGGCGTACTCGGTCTCCGCGGCGTCGGCCGGCACCACCACCGTCAGGTTGGGCAGGGTGCGCAGGATCGCCACGTCCTCCAGCGAGTGGTGCGTCGGCCCGTAGTGCCCGGCGGAGAAACCGCCGTGGGTGCCCACGATCCGCACCGGCAGGTTGTTGCCCGCGATGTCCACCTTCACCTGCTCGCAGGCCCGGGTGGCCGCGAACGAGGCGATGGTGTTCGCGAACGGCACCAGGCCGTCGGCGGCGAGTCCCGCCGAGACGCCCATCAGGTTCGCCTCGGCGATGCCCACGTTCACGTACTGGGCGGGCAGTTCGGGCTCGAAACTGTCCTCCAGCCCGCCCATGTCCGTGTCCACCGCGAAGATCCGGGCATCGGACTTGGCCAGGTCGAACAGGGTGGACCGGTACACGTCGCGGCAGGCGGCCGCGTACCGCTCCTGCCACGCGGACACGGCGGCCGGGGCTGTTTCCTCGACGACGGTCACGGGTTCCTCCTCGAACGGGCCCGGAGTCCGCCCAGCGCGCGCCGGTGCAGATTCGGGCTGAGCTTCACCGAATGAGACTTCTTCTTGTCCTCGAACAGCGGGACGCCCTTGCCCTTGACCGTCTCGGCGATCACCATCGTGGGCCGGCCCGACGGGGCGGGCAGGGCGGCGAACACGGCGCGCAGGGCGTCCAGGTCGTGCCCGTCCACCTCGACGGTGTCCCAGCCGAAGCTGCGCCACTTGTCGGCGAGGGGCTCCAGGCCCATCCGCTCCTCCGTGTGCCCGGTGATCTGGAGCCGGTTGCGGTCCACGATCCCGACCAGGTTGTCCAGCCGCAGGTGGGCCGCCGACATCGCGGCCTCCCACACCGAGCCCTCCTGGATCTCCCCGTCGCCCATCAGGACGAAGACCCGGCTGGGGCGGCCCTGGCGGCGAGCGGCGACGGCACTGCCGACACCGAGCGACAGGCCGTGGCCCAGCGAACCCGAGGGGAACTCCACACCGGGCAGCCGGCGCAGCGGGTGGCCGGCCAGCCGGCCACCGGAGACCCCGTACTGGGCGAGCTCCTCGACGGGCAGGAAGCCGCGGGCCGCGAGCACCGCATACAGGGCGGCGGAGGCGTGACCCTTGCTGAGGATGAAGCGGTCCCGGTCGGCCCACTCGGGCTCCTCCGGGCGCAGCCGCAGCACCTCGTTGTAGAGCAGTGTCATCACGTCGGCCGCCGAGAGGCTGCCGCCGATGTGCGTACCGTGCTCGCTGAGGCCCATCTCCAGGATCTGCTCCCGGACGACCTCGGCCAGCTCCTCGGTGGACCGGGTGCCGATGGCGGTGGCCATGTCAGACCCCCGCCTTCTGCGCGGTCGCCCACACGGGCCGGTAGTCCAGGCCGGCGGCGGCCGCACCGAGCGTGTCCAGGTGACCCCAGACCTTCTCGAAGCCGTCCGCGATGCGCTGGAGCACCGGACCGGAGGCCGGGTTGAGGTGCCAGCGCTGCAGGGTCAGCGAGTCTTCGATCACCTCGCAGGTGACCGGGAAGTCCTCGGCCCGGTAACCCAGTTCGCGGAAGGCGGGCTGGCCGGGCAGCGGCACCAGCTGGTACGGCTGCGCGGGAACGCCCTCGGCCCGCAGCGCGCGGTGCAGGATCGAGCGCATCGCGCCCGGTGCCACCCCGGCGTGGCCCATCGCGGCCGGGTCGAAGCGCAGCCGCAGGATGTGCCAGGCGTGCGTGCGGTCGGCCGGGGTGTGCGGGACCAGCAGGCCCGGCAGGTGCCGGATCCGGTCGAGGAAGGCCTCGACGTTGCGGGTGCGCGCCTCGTGGTACTCGTCGAGGCGGGCCAGCTGGGCGCGGGCGAACGCGGCCTGCACGGCGCTGAGCTTCTCGTTCCCGGCGAGCATCCGCGAGCGGTAGTCGCGCTCCCTGGCGCCCTGGAGCTTCTCGCCGAACTGCCGGCGCAGCTCCACCTCGCGGTGCAGGTCGGCGGAGTTGGTGGTGACCAGCCCGCCCTCGCCGCAGGTCGGCAGGTTCTTCACCACGTTGAGGCTGAAGGTGGCGATGTCGCCGAGCGAGCCGGTACGGGCGCCCTGATAGGTCGCCGCGTGGGACTGGGCGGCGTCCTCGATCAGCAGCAGCCCGTGGCGGGCGGCCAGTGCCCGGAAGGCGGTCATGTCGGCCGGCAGACCGTGCAGGTGCACGACCACGATCGCCTTGGTGCGCGGGGTGATCGCGGCCTCGGCCGCCACCGGGTCCATGCAGAAGGTGACCGGGTCGATGTCCACGAACACCGGGGTCAGCGAGCGCTGGACGGGGCCGATGGCGCTGGCGATGAAGGTGAACGCGGGTACCAGCACCTCGGCGCCCGGCTCGATCCCGGCCGCGGCCAGGGCCAGCTCGATGGCGGCGGTGCCGTTGGACACGGCGGCGCAGTGCGCGGCGCCCACGTACTCGGCCCACTCCCGCTCCAGGAGCTGGACCTCGCCGTTGGTGTTGTTCGAGGTGAACTGGCCGCTGTCGAAGACCCGCAGCGCCGACTCGCGTTCCGCGTCGGTCACCACCGGCCAGGCGATCAGTGACGGGTCCGCGTCCTGGGCGGTCACCGTGCGGGTGCCGCCGAACATGGCGAGCTTGGACATGGAGGTCATGCTCCGATCGGGAAGTCGGTGGTCGGTGCGGAAGGTGCCGTATCGGCGGTGAGGTCGGCGGCGTGCACGGTGATCCCGGCCCGGACGGGCAGCCGGACGGCGAGCAGGTCGTCCCGGCGGGTCACGGGGATCCGGGCGGTCCGGCGGCCGTCGGCCCCGGTGCCGGTGGTCCGCAGCCACTCGGGGTCGGCGCCGCCCCGGTAGTGGAGCCACACCTCCTCGTCCAGCTCGTCCTGCTGCTCCGCGCCGTCGGTGGTGACGAGCAGCCGCAGCCAGTCGTACTGTCCGGCCGGCACGTCCAGCAGGCGGCCGTCGCAGGGGGTGGGGCCGGCCAGCGCGATCGCGGTGACCCGGGTGGCGGTGGTGTGCGTGCTCTGGGTGCTGTGCGTGCTCATCGGGGTGGTCCCGTTCGTCTCGTTCGTCATCGGGCGGCCAGCCGGTTCAGGACGTAGTCCACGTAGCGGCCGACCATGCCCGTGCCGAGCACGTCGATCGCGCCGTGGAACTCGGGCGTGTGGTTGATCTCGTTGACGAACACCTCGCCGTCCGGGCCCTCCAGGAGGTCCACGGCGAGCACTCCCTCGCCCATCGCCTCGGCCGTCGCGACCAGCAGCTTCTCCAGGTCCGGGGTGACCGGGCAGACCACGGGCCTGCCGCCGCGCGCGGTGTTGGTGCGCCAGTGGTCCGAGTACTTGTAGATCGCGCCGACCACCTCGCGGCCGAACACGTACGCCCGGATGTCCCGGCCCGGCTTGTCGATGTAGTCCTGGATGTACGTGATCTGGTGCTGGGGACCGGTCAGGGCGGCCTTGTGCTCCAGCACCGCCTCCGCCGTCTCGCGCTCCTTGAGGCGGGCGCCGAGCCGGCCCCAGGAACCGGTGAGCGGCTTGGCGACGACCGGGTAGCCGAACTCCTCGAGGGCGTCCAGCGCCGCGTCGGGGGTCAGGCCGACCAGCACGCGCGGGGTCGGGATGCCCGCCTGCAGCAGCCGCAGCGTCGTCAGCAGCTTGTCGCCGCAGGTGGAGATGATGTCGTGGCTGTTGACCACGGTCAGCCCCGCGTGCTCCAGCAGCCGGGTCGCGTACACGTTGCGGGTGTGGGAGATCTCCCGGCTCAGCGCGCCCCGGTAGGGCAGTCCCGGCCCGTCCGGGCGGAACACCGCGGTACGGGAGTCGATCAGGTCGTACGGGACGTTGCGGCGGTCGAGCTCCTCGAGGAGCTTGCGCTCCTCGACGCGGATGCGGGAGTAGAGCACTGCGAGCGGCGCGTCCGGGTCGCCCGGACGGAAGGGCGTGCGGGTCGTGAGGGATTCGTTCATTGGAGGGCCCCTGTTTTCTCGCCGGCGCTCACGGTGACCCCGCCGAGTGATGCGGCGAGGAGCCCGAGGGCATCGGTCAGGACGTCGATGGCGAGCCGGTAGTCACGCAGATCGATGTGTTCGTGGTCGGTGTGGTCGAGGTGGGCGTCGCCGGGTCCGTACGCGGCGACCGGGCAGCGCCACTGCGGCACGACCACGTTCATGTCGGACGAACCGAGCTTCACCTTGGGCACGGGCCGCAGCCCGCGGCCCCGGATCGCGGTGGTCAGCGCCCGCACCACCGGGTCGGTGCGCGGGGAGCGGACCGCCGCGGTGCGCTCGACGACCGTGATCCGGCCGCCCCGCGCCTGCTCGTCGAGCCAGCCCAGCAGCTCGTCGGTGTCGAAGTCCGGGGGCAGCCGCACGGAGATGTCGAGCGAGGCCCGCTCGATGTCACCGGCCATGCCCACCAGGGCGGGCAGGGCCTGCTCGAAGAACGAGGCGTCCGGCCGGTGGCCGGTCAGCCGGTCCCGGAGCAGGTCCCAGAACTCGGTGGCGACCTCGGTGGCCTTCTCCTCCGGGCTGCTGGTGTGCGCGGCGGGCCGCTCCACCTCGTACCGCAGCCGCAGGATGCCCTTGTAGCCGAGCACCACCCCGTCGACCCCGCTCGGCTCACCGATCACCAGGGCGTCCGGCGCGTACCGGTCGACCAGGTGCAGCGCGCCGACCGACTCCCGCTCCTCGTCCACGGCCCCGACCACCAGGATCCGGGCGCGGACCCCGGCGGCGGCCGCCCGGGCCGCGGCCCAGGCGAAGGCGGCCAGCGGGCCCTTCGCGTCGACGGTGCCGCGGCCGTGCAGGATCTCGCCGCGGACCTCGACGGGCAGGATGCCGGGGACCGTGTCGATGTGGCCCAGCAGCATGATCACCGGGTCCTCGGCGCGGCCGCCGATCTCCCCGACGGCATTGCCGGCCCCGTCGACGTACGCGGTGAAGCCGGACCGGCGGAACCAGTCGACCAGGGCCTGCGCGGCCGCCGCCTCACCGCCCGACACGGAGGGGGTCTGTACGAGTTCCAGCAGCAGCGGTACGGGGTCCGTACCGTCCTGCGCCGGGGCGGAGCTCGGCAGCGTCACGGCCGGGACTCCCGCATCTCGTCGCCGATCGCGTTGTAGTCCACGAGCAGCATGTCGCGCGTGCCCAGGCCGGAGGTCGCGGCGATCGGGGTCACCTCGTGCATGACCGCGGCGTCGACGACCATCATTCCGTCCAGCGGCTCCAGCAGGGTCAGCGTGGTGTCCGGCTGGCCCTCGCGGTAGACGATGGACGTGCCGCCGACGCAGTCGCGGCGGCCCAGCAGGTGCATGCCCACGTAGTCGTGACCGTCGCGGTGACGGCCCTCGGGGGTCGGCAGACCGGGGTTCTCGTCGGCGACCGTCCGCACCATGTGCAGTCCGATCTCCCATTCCTTGCGGCTGTCGCTCGACGCGATCAGCCCCAGCCCGTCGGTGAGCAGGGTCAGCAGTGCCGGGTGGGAGAGGTTCTCCTGGCTTATGGGCTCGAAGTGACGGGCCTTGCCCATGTGGATCGGGATGTGCTCGGCGGACTGCTGGAAGGTGCTGTGCGGCAGAGCGGTGAACACCGGTCCGTCGGCGAGGATCTGGGCGCGGACCCGGCCGTAGCGGCGGGTGCGGTACGTCCCGCCGTTCAGGTTCTCGTCGGGGGCCAGGTCGTTCCAGAGCGCCTGGAACGAGGCCAGCTCGGCCGGCGGGATGTCGTGGGTCTTCTGCGCCGCGCGGAAGACGGTGAATCCCTTCAGGAAGAGTTCGAGCCCGGCGGCGACGGCAGTCCGGAGGCGGTCCTCGGTGATCGCTGTCTCGATGCTCACTGGTGCGGTGGTCATGCGAAGTTCTCCATTCGGCTGCCCGGGACGTCCGGGCGGGATCGGTACGTGTGCGGTGGTTCAGGGGGCGAGTGCCTCGTGGACCTCGCGGACCTCGGCGGAATCGGTATCGGCATCGGATGCGGGGCTGCTGCCGGTGCCGGTGCCGGTGCCGGTGCCACTGCCGAGCTGGGTGGCGAGCTGCTCGATCGTGTGATTGCCGAGCAGTACGGAGAGCGGGACGGGGGAGCCGGCGTCGGAGAGGAGCTGGAACACCTGGACCGCCCGCAGAGAGTCGCCGCCCACGTCGTAGAAGTCGTCCTGGACGCTGACGTCCTGGATCCCGAGCACCTCGGACCAGAGCTTGGCCAGCACGAACTCGTCCGGAGTACGTGGAGCGACCGGCGTGCGTTCGCTCAACAGCGCCTCGGGCGGGGGGAGTTGTTTGGTGTTGGTCTTGCCGTTGGGGAGTTGGGGGAGGTGGGTGAGGTGGGTGAGGTAGGTGGGGATCATGGCGGTGGGGAGGTGGGTGCGGAGGTGGGTGCGGAGTTGTTGGGGTGTGGGGGGTGTGGTGTGGGGGGTGGTGGTGTAGTAGGTGGCGAGGTGGGTGGTGCCGTCGGGGGTGGTGTGGGTGGTGGTGATGGTGTGGGTGATGTCGGGGTGGGTGTGGAGTGCGGTGTCGATTTCGGCGGGTTCGATGCGTTGGCCGCGGATTTTGATCTGGTGGTCGTTGCGGCCGAGGTATTCGAGGGTGCCGTGGGTGGTCCAGCGGGCTTGGTCGCCGGTGGCGTAGAGGCGGTGGCCGGGTCGGGTGGGGTGGGGGGTGAAGCGGTCGGCGGTGAGTGCGCTCTGGTGGTGGTAGCCGCGGGCGAGGGCGGTGCCGCCGATGTGGAGGTGTCCGGTGACGCCGATGGGGACGGGCTGGTGGTGGGTGTCCAGGACGTGGAGTTCGGTGCCGGTGATGGGGGTGCCGATGGGGATGCGGGTGGTGGTGTGGTGGGGGTCGACGGTGTGGGCGGTGACGTCGATGGCGGCTTCGGTGGGGCCGTAGAGGTTGTGGAGGCGGGTGTGGGGGAGGGTGGTGTGGAAGGTGGTGGCGAGGTGGGGGGTGAGTTCTTCGCCGGAGACGATGACGTCGGTGAGGGTGGTGGCGTCGGGGGTGTCGGGGTGTTCGAGGAAGTAGCGGAGCATGGAGGGCACGAAGTGGCAGACGGTCGTGCCGGTCTTCTGGATGAGGTGGGCGAGGTGGGCGGGGTCGCGGTGTCCGCCGGGGGTGACGAGCTGGATGGTGGCGCCGGCGGTCAGGGGCCAGGTCCATTCCCAGCCTGAGACGTCGAACCCGATGGGGGTCTTGAACAGGACCCGGTCGGTGTGGTCGAGCTGGTAGGCGTTCTGTGTCCAGGCGATCCGGTTGACGAACGCGGCATGCGTGTTGACCGCGCCCTTGGGGGCACCGGTCGAACCCGACGTGTAGAGGACGTAGGCCGCATTGTCGGGACCCACCCCGGTCTGCGGGGCTTCGGCAGACGCCTGGTCGATAACCGTGCGGTCGGTGTCGAGGTTGACCAGGCGTGCGCCGGCCGGGAGTTCGAGGGACGAGGCAACGTCCTGGGCGAGGTCGTGGGTGAGGACCAGCGGGACCCGTGAGCCGGTGGCCATCGCGGTGAGGCGCCCGGTCGGGTAGTCGGGATCCAGGGGGAGGTAGGCGGCGCCGGCCTTCAGCACACCGACCAGAGCGACGACGAGATCAAGGGAGCGGTGCAGGCAGACGCCCACCACGTCCTCAACACCGATACCCGCAGTCTGCAGGTGGTTGGCGAGACGGTTCGCCGCAGCGTCCAGCTCACGGTAGGTGAGAGACGCGCCGGTCTCGTCGGTGACGGCGAGGGCGTCGGGGGTCGCGGCGGCCTGCCGGGCGATCTCCTCGTGCATCAGACCCGTCACCGGCTCCGGATCCGGAGACGTGAACGACGCGATCAGGGCCTGCTCGGCCGGACTCGACAACTGGTGCGAGTTCAGGACCGTTTCGGGGGTGGTGACGGCTGCTTCCAGGAGTCGCAGCCAGGCACCCGCCAGGCGTTCCATGCCGTCCGCGTCGAAAAGGTCCGCCGCGTATTCCAGACGCCCCTCCAAAGACCCGTCGCCACGCTCACGCAGGTGCAGAGCAATCTCGAACTGGGCCCGCCCCCCACCGGCCTGGAACTCCGAAACGACCGCTCCGGGGAGTTCCCAGCCGCCGCGCGGGGTGTTGTCCAGAGCCAGCAGGACCCGGACCAGGTCACTCCCGGCGGCCTGCGCGACCTTCTCGAACGGCACGTCCTGATGCGCCAGCGCACCCAGCACCGTCTCACGGGCCCGGCCCAGCATGTCCGTGAACGAACCACGGCCGGAAGTGTCCAGACGCAGGGCGATCGTGTTCACGAAGAACCCGACCACATCCTCCAGCTCGGCCCGTGAACGACCCGCCACCGGCGTCGCCACCACCACATCCGACTGACCCGACCAACGCCCCAGCACCGACGCAAACGAAGCCAGCAGACCCTGGAACACCGTCGCCCGGCCCGTCTCCGCAACCGTCTTCAGCCGGCCCGCAAGAGCGGCCGGAACCACGACCGGGACCTGTCCGGCCGGGTAGGAGGACGCCGAATCAGTACGGGGACGCTCAGCCGGCACCTCCAGACCCGAAGCACCCGCCAGCGTCTCCTTCCAGTAGGCGAGCCCCTCTTCGAGGGCATCGCCGGAGAGTTCCTCGCGCTGCCACACCGCGAAGTCCCCGTACTGCAGATCCAGAGCGGGCAGGACCGTCTCCGGATCGGCACCCGCAGTGAAGGCACCGTAGAGGGCGCCGAGTTCCCGCAGGATCAGGCCCATCGACCAGCCGTCGACGATCGTGTGGTGCGCGACCAGACCGACCGCCCACTCACCCTCACCCAGCCGGCCCACCACCACACGCACCAGCGGACCCGCGGCCAGGTCGAAGGGCTCCTCCACCACACCCTCGAACCACTCCTCCAGCAGACCCTCGACCACCACCACCGGCACGGACACCGGCAGATCGTCCGCCTCCGTCACCACCTGCTGCAGCGCACCGTCCACCCACGCGAACCGGGTACGCAGCGCCTCATGACGAGCCACCACCCCCGCCACCGCAGCCTCCAGCACACCCACATCAAGCGAACCCGAAACCCGCAGACCACCCGCCACGTGATACGCCGAACCCGCACCCAGGCAATCCAGCAACCACAACCGCTCCTGCCCGAACGACGCGGGGAACAGAAAGACCTCTTCGTCGAATTCGGCGTCAGACATGGCGGTTTCAGCCCTCCGGTGCATGGGTTACGGGATCTCGGATCGAGCCCGCTATCGAGGCTCGCAGCGCGCCCCGTCCCCCGACAGTCGGGAGGTATCCCTACGCCGGCCGGCGCCCCGCGTCGCCGGGGCTGTAGGGGATTCCCCCGACTACCCCGGGGACCCGTCCAGCACCGACGCTCGTGGCGGAGCCGGAGAGATGACCCGGCCCGTCCGATACGAGGAGGACTGGGATGACCACCGCCACCGCGGTTGCCACCTGCCCGGAGTGTGAAGGCACCGTCACCGTTCCCGACGGTGTGCGCCAGAGCGAGATCGTCGAATGCGGCGGCTGCCTGAGCGAGCTCGAAGTGATCACCGCCGAGCCCCTGCTGCTCGCGCTGGCCCCGGAGGTCGAAGAGGACTGGGGCGAGTAGGACCCGTACGCCGGTGCCCCGGACGCGTGTCCGGGGTCAGGCGTGCCCCATCCGTTCCACCGATCCATCCGTCATTCAGACCTGGAGGCCCTTGTGATCCGTGCCGGCGTCTACGGCGCGTCAGGGTACATCGGCGGTGAGCTGCTGCGGCTGCTCCTCGGCCACCCCGAAGTGGACATCGTCAGCGCGGTGTCGAGCAGGCTTTCCGGCCGCCGGGTGGACACCGCCCACCCCAACCTGCGCGGCAGTACCGATCTGCTCTTCTGCTCACCCGAGGACGTCGCCGACTGCGACGTTCTCTTCACGGCCGTCTCGCCCTCCGTGGCGATGGAGCTCGTGCCGAATCTCACCGACAAGGCACAGGTCATCATCGACCTCAGCGGCGGCTACCGGCTCCGGGACCCGGAGGTGTACGCCCGCTACTACGGCGAGCACACCCGGCCCGACCTTCTCGACACCTTCGTCACCGGCTGGCCCGAGCGCTACCGCAAGGAACTGGAGACCGCGGACCGCATCTCCATGCCGGGCTGCATGGCGAACGCGGCCACGCTGGCCCTCTACCCGCTGGCCGCCGAGGGGCTCATCCGCCAGGACGTGACCATCGACGGCCGGGTCGGCTCGTCCGGCTCCGGCATCACCGCCGACGCGATGAACCTGCACGCCGAACGCAGCGGGGCCATGCGGGTGTTCAAGCCGCAGCGGCACCGTCACGAGGCCGAGGTCGCGCAGGGCACCGGGCTGACCGCGCGGATGAGCGCGACCGGCGTGGAGGCCGTGCGCGGGGTCCAGGTGCTGATCCGGGTGGAGGCCGCCGACGGCGTCTCGCTCGGTGAGCGCGAGCTGCGCAAGCTCTACCGCGGCTACTACGGCGACGAGCCGTTCGTCCGGATCGTCGCGCAGAAGCGCGGCCTGTACCGACTGCCCGAGCCGAAGATCCTCAACGGCTCCAACTTCTGCGACATCGGTTTCGCCACCGACCCCGACGACGGCACGGCGGTCCTCATCGCCGCGCTGGACAACCTCGTCAAGGGCGGGGCGGGCAACGCAGTGCAGAGCATGAACATCCGCTTCGGCCGTCCGGAGACCCTCGGTCTCGGGTTCACCGGCCTGCACCCGGTCTAAAAGCGGCCTGTGGAGCACCGAGAGAAGGGAACAGCTGTGTCGTCAGCAGGGTCCGACGGACTGACCGTCGTGAAGTGCGGCGGCGCCGCCGGGGTGGATCCGGCCCGGGTCTGCGCCGATGTCGCCGCGCTGGTCAAGGCGGGCGGGCGGGTCGTGCTGGTGCACGGCGGCTCGGCCGAACTGGAACAGCTCGCGGGGCGGCTCGGGGTGCCGCAGCGCAGCATCACCTCGCGCAGCGGCGTCACCTCGCGCTACACCGATGACGCGACGCTCGAAGTGCTGACGCTGACGCTGGCGGGGCAGGTCAAGCCGGCCCTGCTGGTCGAGCTGGCCGGGCACGGCGTGCCCGCGGTCGGTCTGACGGGCATCGACGCCGGCCTGCTGCGGGCCCGCCGCAAGAACGCGATCCGGGCCCGGGTGGACGGCCGCACCGTGCTGGTGCGCGACGACCACAGCGGCCGGATCGACGAGGTCGACCCTGCCGCCCTCAAGGTGCTCCTCGACGCCGGGATCACACCGGTGGTCTCGCCGCCGGCCCTCGCCGAGGACGGCCGTCCGGTCAACGTCAACGCGGACCGCGCGGCCACCGCCATCGCGGTCGCCCTGGGCGCCGACCGGCTGGTGTTCCTGACCGCGGCCCCCGGCGTACTCGCGGACCCGTCCGACGAGTCGAGCCGGCTGGACCGGTACGGGCTGCCCGCCGAGGGGACCCCGCCCGGGGTCGGCGGCGGCATGGTCGTGAAGCTCATCGCCGCCCGCGAGGCGCTGGAGGGCGGGGTCCGCGAGGTACTGATCGCGGACGGCCGTGCCGAGGACCCGGTGCGACGCGCCCTCACCGGCCTGTCGACGGCGGTCGTCATCGACCCGGAGGCCGGGACGGGATCCGAGGACGGATCCGGTGCAGGGTCCGTGGCCGGATCCGTTGCAGGATCCGAAGCAGGGGGAGCGGACCATGAGTGACCTCAAGCGGGTGCCCCGTCGGGCCACCCGCGCCCCCGGCGCCCTTCCCGGCGCCGGGGCCCCGGGGGCCGGTGGGGCCCGCCAGGCGTTGCAGCGGCTGCAGGACAGCCGCAGGACCGAGCAGCGCATCGAGCGGGCCGACCGCGACCGCAGCCTGCCGCTGGCCGCTGCCCAGCAGCGCCTCTGGTTCCTCGACCAGTGGAGCCCCGGCTCCGCCGCCTACAACGCCCCGCTCGCCCTGCGGCTGACCGGGCCGCTCGACCCCGAGGTGCTGGGCCGTGCGCTCGGCGGGGTCGTCGAGCGGCACGAGATCCTGCGCACCCGGTACGGAAGCGCGGACGGGCTGCCGTACCAGATCGTGGAGGAGCCCGGACCGGTCGCGATCGTCCGCACCGACCTGCGCGAACTCCCCGAGGACGAGCGCGAGAAGCACGTCACCGAGCTCATCGCGGAAGGCGCGGGCCGGCCCTTCGACCTGGCCGCCGGCCCGGTGCTGCGCGCCGAGCTGTTCCGGCTCGCCGACGAGGAGCACGTGCTCCTCCTCAACATCCACCACATCGCCACCGACGGCTGGTCCACCGCGATCGTCACCCGCGAGGTGATGGTCCGGTACGCCGCCGAGGCGGCCGGGCTGCCCGACCCGCTGCCCCCGCTGCCCGTCCAGTTCGCCGACTACGCGGTGTGGCAGCGCCGCAAGCTCGCCGAGTCCACCTTCGGCGACCGCCTCGGCTACTGGACCGAGCGCCTCGCCGACCTGCCCGTGCTCGACTTCCCGACCGACCGGCCGCGGCCCAAGCAGCCCACCGGCGCCGGCTCGGTCCGCGAGAGCCGGCTGCCCGCGCACCTCCAGCGCGCCCTGGTGGAGCTGGCCCGCTCCGAGCGCGTCACCGTGCTCACCGTGGCCCTCGCCGCCTTCCAGACGCTGCTGACCCGCTACACCGGGCAGGACGACATCGTCGTCGGCTCGGTGGTCAACGGCCGTACCCAGCCGGAGATCGAGCCGCTGGTCGGCTTCTTCGCCAATACGCTGGTCCTGCGCACCGACACCTCCGGCGACCCCACGTTCCGCGAGCTGCTGGCCCGTACGAACGAGACGGTCGTCGGCGGCCTGATGCACCAGGACGTGCCCTTCGGCAAGCTGGTGGACGCCCTCCAGCCCGAGCGCGAGGCCGGCCGCAACCCGCTCTTCCAGATCTCCTTCACCCTGCAGAACGCCAGCGCGGACGGGGACGACCTGGGCGACCTGCGCATCGAGCAGGTCCCGCTGATCGTCGGCACCGCCCGCTTCGACCTGGCCTTCCAGCTCACCGAGGTGCCCGGCGAGGGCTACCACGTGTGGATCGAGTACTCCACCGAGCTCTTCGACAGCGACCGCATCGACCGCCTGATCAGCCACTACGGACGCCTCCTCGAAGCGGTCGTCGCCGACCCGGGCATCCGCATCGGCCGGATCCCGCTGCTCGACGCCGCCGAGCGCGAGCGGCTGGTCCTCGGCGAGAACCGCACCGACACCGCGTACGGGACGGCGGAACTCGGCCTGCACCAGCTCTTCGAGCGCAGCGCCGACCGCCACCCCGAGCAGCCCGCCGTCCGCTTCCGCGGCAGCGGCCTCGGCTACGCGGAGCTCGACCGGCGAGCCAACCGGCTGGCCCACCACCTGCGTTCGCTCGGCGTCGGGCCGGAGACCCGGGTCGGCATCCTGCTGGAGCGCGGCCCGGACCTGCCGGTCACCCAGCTCGCCATCCTCAAGGCGGGCGGCGCGTACGTGCCGCTCGACCCGGTCCACCCGACGAACCGGCTCGCGTACATGCTGGAGCGGGCGGGCGCCACCATCGTCGTCACCGAGGGCGCCCTGGGCGACGTACTGCCCGAGTCGGTCACCCGGCTCGACTGGCGGGACCCGCAGTTCCTGGACGCCGTCGCGGCCCGGCCGGACACCCGGCCCGACGTGGCCGTGCACCCGCGCTCCCTCGCGTACGTGATCTTCACCTCGGGGTCGACGGGCAAGCCGAAGGGCGTCCTCGTCGAGCACCGCAGCGCCGTCAACTTCACCACCGCGTCGGTGGAGATGTTCGGCCTCGGCACCGACGACCGGATGCTCCAGTTCGCCAACCCGGCCTTCGACGTCAGCGTCTTCGAGATCTACAGCGCCTTCGCCTCCGGAGCCACCCTCGTGACGGCCCCGCGCGGCACCCTGCTCGACCCGGCCGCCCTGACCGCGCTGATGCGCGAGGAGGGTGTCACCACGGCGGACATCCCGCCGTCGGTGCTCGGCGTCCTCGACCCCGCCGAACTCCCCGACTTCCGCAAGATGTTCGTCGGCCTGGAGTCCTTCCCCGGCGACCTCGTCGACCGCTGGCGCGACGGCGGCCGGCGCGCCTTCCACAACGGCTACGGCCCCACCGAGACCACCGTCGCCTCCGTGGACCACCTGTGCGGCCCGCAGAACGGATCGGCGAGCCCGCCGATCGGCCGCCCGCTGCCCAACCAGTACGCCTACGTGCTCGACCGGACCGGCGAGCCGGTCCCGCTCGGCGTGGCCGGCGAACTGTGGATCGGCGGCCTCGGGCTCAGCCGCGGCTACGCCGGCTCGCCCGGCGCCACCGCCGACCGCTTCCTGCCCGACCCGTTCGCCGGCGGCGGCCGCCGCATGTACCGGACGGGCGACCTGGCGCTGCGCCGCTCCGACGGCGACCTGGAGTTCTTCGGCCGCGCCGACACCCAGGTCAAGATCCGCGGGCTGCGCATCGAGCCCAGCGAGATCGAGCAGGTGCTGAGCCGGCACCCCGGGGTACGGCAGGCCGCGGTGGTCGTGCTGACCTCGCTGCCCGGCGGGCCCCAGCTCGTGGCCTACGTGGTCCCCGAGTCCGGGACCCGGCCCGAGCCGGCCGCCCTGCGCGGACACCTGGCCGAGGACCTGCCCCCGTACATGCTGCCCGGCGCCTTCGTGATGCTGGACGCCCTGCCACTGACGCCCAACGGCAAGCTGGACCGGGCGCGGCTGCCCGAGCCCGAGCAGCGGGTCCGCAAGGACCGGGAGGCACCGGCCACCGACACCGAACGGGCCGTCGCCGGAATCTGGGCCGGGCTGCTGCCGGGCAAGGACTTCGCCCGCGACGACAACTTCTTCATGACGGGCGGCAACTCGCTCCAGGCCACCCAGCTGCTGGCCCGGCTCCACGAGGTGCTCGGCGTCGAGGTCCAGCTCCGGCAGCTCTTCACGCACGCCACGATCGAGCAGCTGTCCGCACTGGTGGACGCCGGCCGCGCCGTGCCGGAGACCTCCGGTGCCCCGGTCCGGCCGGGGGCGGCCGTCGCCGCGCCCGTGGTGCTCGCCGCCGGCGGGGACCGGACCCCGTTCTTCTGCATCCACCCCAGTGGCGGCTCCGTCGCCCCCTACGTCCCGCTCGCCGCCTCGCTCCACCCCGAGCAGCCGCTCTACGCCCTGGAGGCCCCCGAACTGGGTTCCACCGAGGACCCGGTGGCCGCCCTCGCCGAGGCGCACGCCGCCGCGATCCGGGCCGCGCGCCCGCAGGGCCCGTACCTCCTCGGAGGCTGGTCCACCGGTGGCGCGGTCGCCTTCGAGACGGCCCGCAGGCTGCGGCTCCAAGGAGCCGAGGTCGCGCTGGTCGCCCTGCTGGACACCGACGTGCCGCCCGGCCTGACCGAACCGCCGAGCACCGCGCAGACCATCGCGCTGTACGTGGCGGACCTGGCCGGACTGCGCGGCGTCGACCCGGCGACCGCTCCCGTCCTGGACATCGACTCCCTTGACCACGAGGAGCAGATCGCCGTGGCCGTACGTACCCTCGCCGTATCCGAGCTGGCCCCCGAGGCCGGCGCGGAGCAGCTGGCCGAACGCATGCGGACCTTCGTCGCCACCGTCCGGGCCGGCGCCGTCTGGCGGCCCGAGCCCACCGACGTACCGCTGGTGCTGCTCACCTCCGAGGCCCCCGGGGCCGACGAGCGGGCCGGCTTCTGGGAGTCCCGCACCACCGGCGGGTTCACCCACCGGGAGGTGCCCGGCGACCACTACGCCATGGTGGCCGTGCCGCACGTGGGCACCGTCGCGGACGTGCTCCAGGAGATCCTCGACCGGGCCACCGCGGGACACCGGGGAGCCACGGCATGAGCGGCACGGACCTGAACGAGAAGGACCCGGGCCACGCGGACCCGGGCGAGAAGGACCTGGCCGACACCTGGTTCACGGACGAGCAGCGGGCCTTTCGCCGCGCCGTCCAGGACTTCTTCGCCGCGGACGAGGTGCGCAAGGCGATCGACGCCCTGCAGGACCACGCCCCGCGCGAGGAGAGCGGCCTGATCGACGTCTACCGGATGCTCGGCGAGCGCGGCTGGCTCGCGCCCGCCTGGCCGAAGGAGTACGGCGGTCAGGGCCTCTCACCCGTCGAGGCCGGCATCGTGCTGGAGGAAATGGTCCTGCACGGGCTGCCCGAGGACCAGCGGGTGCTGAGCATCGACACCGTCGGCCAGTTCCTGCTCGAGGTCGGAACGCCCGAGCAGCGCGCCCGGCACCTGCCGAGGCTGGCGGCCGGCGAGGAGATCGCCACCGTCCTGTTCACGGAACCGCACTGCGGCTCGGACCTGGCGGCCCTGCGCACCCGGGCCGTCCGCGACGGCGACGGCTGGCGGCTCTCCGGGCGGAAGATCTTCAACCAGAAGTCGCAGTTCGCCGAGTGGGCCCTGTGCGCCGCCCGGACCGACGACGGCCCCGTCAAGTACCACGGGATCACCCTCTTCCTGCTGCCGCTGCGCTCACCCGGCGTGGTGATCAGCCCGGTGTGGAGCATGGGCGACGAGCGGTTCAACGAGATCGTCATCGAGGACGTGCGGCTGACCGCCGAGCACATCGTCGGGCAGGTCCACGAGGGCTGGCAGCCCATCAACGACATGCTGCTGCTGGAGCGCACCGGCATGGACTTCCAGGCCAAGCTGCGCCGCTGGCTGGACGCCGTCGTCGAGGACGCCCGGCGCACCGGGCGGATCACCGAACCGGCCTACGCCCAGCGCCTGGTGGAGCTCGACGCGAACCTCCGGGCGGGCCGTGCGCTCGCCTGGAGCATGGTGCTGGCGCAGGTGGCGGGGGAGCCCGACCCGGTGGCCTCGGCCGCGGCCAAGTGGTTCATCACCCAGTACTCCGACGAAGTGGTCCGCCTCGGCTCCGAAGTCGTCGGCCTGGACGGACTGCTGAGCACCTGGGACGGCGAGGCGCCCGACCTCGGGCGGCTGGAGGCGGTCTACCGCCAGAGCCCCGCGCACACGCTGGCCTCGGGCACCTCCGAGGTCATGCTCCAGATCATCGCCGCCAGCGGCCTCCACCTCTTCTCGTGAACGACCCGGAACATCTGAGAGGACCATCCACATGACCTCCGTAGCCGCCCTGCCGGCCGAGCTCGCGGAACTCTTCGACGGTGAACTCGCCCCGACCGTACGGCGGATGGGCGAGCGCCCGCTCGGCGGCGGCCCCGTCGCCGACGAGCAGGCCGCAGCCCGCGCAGCCGTGTGGGCGACCCTCGCCGAGACGGGCGTGTTCGACGAGGTCGTGGACGGCACCCAGGCGCCCGGAGACCTCGTACGGCTCGGCGAGGCGATGGGCAGGGCCCTCTACCGGGGCCCGTACCTGGACACCGCCGCCGCCGTCGAGCTGATCACCACCCTGGACGCGCACACCGACGAGGTCTTCGCCGACGTGCTCGACGCGGTCGCGGACGGGGCCGCCGCCATCGCACTGGCCCCCCGCGCCGGGGGCACCGACGACCCGTACGACCCGTCGCCGCTCACGACCGGCGACGGGCCGGACGGGCCGTGGGTGTCGGGCCGTCGCCGGTTCGTGGCCTTCGCGGACGCCGTCGACTGGCTCCTGGTGGTCGGCACGGATTCCGCGGCCGGGACCGCGGCCGGGGCCGGAGCCGGCACCGTGCTCGCGCTGGTACGGGCCGACGACCCCGGCGTCACCCTGCGCCGGCACGACGACATCAGCCGCGGCGACCTGCACTGCGTCGACCTGCACCGGGTGCCCCTGTACGGGGGCCGGCCGATCGGATCCGGAGCCCCGGCCGAGGCCGCCTGGCACCGGGCGCTCGCCACCCTGCGGGTACGCCACGCCGCCACCCTCACCGGCCAGGCGCAGGGCGCCCTCGCACTCGGCGTCGAACGGGCCAAGTCCCGCGTCCAGTTCGACCAGCCGCTCGCCCGCCACCAGAGCGTGGCCTTCACCCTGGCCGCCCTCTCGGCCCGGATCACCGCCGTCCGCTCCCTCGTGGAGGAGACCGCCCGCGGCCTCGACCGCGACCCGCACGGCCCGGGCTCCCGCCTGGCGGTGCTGCAGACCCTGGCGCTCGCCGCCGGCCTGGTCCGCGACGCCGCCGCACAGTGCCTGCACCTGCACGGCGCCCACGGCATGACCGAGGACGCCGACAGCCAGCTCTACTTCCGGCGCGCGGCGCTCGACGCCCTGCTGTGGGGGAGCCCCGCCCAGCTCTGGGCCCGGGCCGCCACCCTCCTGTGATCCGCCCCGCGCCCCCGACCTCGTACGAAAGGACGGCCATGCAGCTCGCAAACCCCGCCGCCGCGCCCGTCGACCCGATCCCGATCCTGCGCGACCTCATCCGGTTCCGCAGCGTCAACCCGCCCGGCGAGGAACGCGCCTGCGCCGAGTACATCGCCGCGCTGCTCGCCGAGGCCGGGATCACCTCGCAGTTCCTGGGCCCGGACCCCGAGCGGCCCAGTCTCGTCGCCCGCATCCCGGGCCGCGGCGAGGCCCCGCCGCTGCTGCTCCACGCGCACTCCGACGTGGTGCCCACCGACGGCCAGGAATGGACCCACCCGCCCTTCGAGGCCCTGCTCATCGACGGCGAGGTCTGGGGCCGCGGCGCCATCGACATGAAGGGCGGGCTGGCCATGATGCTCTCCGCCCTGCTCACCCTGCGGGCCCGCGGCGAGGCCCCGGCCGGAGACGTGCTGCTCGCCGTCGTCTCCGACGAGGAGAACGGCAGCCGCGTCGGCGCCGGCTGGCTCACCAGCAACCACCCGGAGCTCTTCGAGGGCATCCCGTACTGCATCGGCGAGGACGGCGGCGCCGTGCTCACCGTCGACCCGGCCCGCCGCTTCCACCCCGTCGGCGTCGCCGAGAAGCGGGCCTGCTGGCTGCGCCTGACCCTGCGCGGGCGCGGCGGCCACGCCTCCCGCCAGGGCTGGCCGAACCTGGCCGTGCACCAGCTCACCGAGGTGCTGACCGCGCTGCGCGACGGCCGCCTCCCCGTGCACATCACCCCGGCCTTCGACCGGATGCTCCAGGACCTCGGCGAGGTCGTCGGCGACGAACTGGCCGCGGAGCTGGTCGCCCTGCGCAAGGGCGAGCGCAGCACCGTCCCGTACGAACTGATGAGCACCGAGGACGCCGTCTACCTCGACTCGACCATCCGGCACACCGCGAACGCCACGATCATCCGCACCCCCGAGAAGATCAACATGATCCCCTCGGAGATCACCGTGGACATCGACGGCCGGATCCTGCCCGGCGAGTTCTACGTGGAGGACTACGTCGCCGAACTGCGGGCGCTGATCAACGAGTTCAGCGCCTCCGGCACCCTCGGCGACGAGATCGGCATCGAGCTGCTGCTCGAGGGCTCCCGCAACCCGAAGAACGAGCCGGAGATGGGCGCCTTCTACGAGCGCCTCACCCAGATCCTGCGCGACGCCGACCCCGAGGGCGTCCCGGTCCCGATGATCACGCCCGCGTCCACCGACGCCCGGCTCTTCGCCAACCTCGGCATGGACTGCTACGGCTGGCTCCCGATGCTCCTCCCGGCCGGCTCCCGCTACCAGGAGAACATGCACGACGCGGACGAGCGGGTCCCCGCCGACGCCGTGCGCTTCGGCGCCGACTGCCTGTACCAACTGCTCATCGACCACCCCTGATCCCCGCCGCCGGGCACCGCCCGCGACACAGAGAATCCAGCCTGCCCGGAACCCGGAGGAGAACCATGTCGTTCCGTCCCGCCGACCTCGTCGAGATGCTGCGTGCCCGTGCCGCCGCCACTCCCGAGGCCACCGCGTACATCCTGCTCGAAGAGGACGGTACGGAGCGTCGGCTCACCTACGGGGAGCTCGACACCCGGGCCCGCGCCACGGCCGCCGCCATGCAGCAGCAGGGAGCGGCCGGTGGCCGCGCCCTGCTCCTCTACCCGCCGGGCGAGGAGTACATCGTCGGCTTCTTCGGCTGCCTCTACTCGGGCACCGCCGCCGTCCCCGTCTACCCGCCGTCCGGCGCCCGCGGCCTGGACCGCCTGATGGACATCGTCATCGACGCCCAGGCCACCGTCGCCCTCACCGACGACTCCACCCTCCAGCTCGTCACCGGCATGGGCGACGCCCTCGGCGACCTCTCGAAGCTGGCCTGGACCGCCACCGACACCGTCGACCGCGCCGCCTCGCAGGCATGGGCGGAGGTCGCCCCGGGCGGTGACGCCCTCGCCTTCCTCCAGTACACCTCCGGCTCCACCGGCTCGCCCAAGGGCGTCATGCTCCGGCACGGCAACCTGATCGAGAACTCCCGCACCATCGCCAGGGCCAACGGCTCCACCACGGACAGCGTCGGCGTCAGCTGGCTGCCGCCCTACCACGACATGGGCCTCATCGGCGGCATCCTGCAGCCCCTGTACAGCGGCTTCCCCTGCGTCCTGATGGCGCCCATGACCTTCCTGCGCCGCCCGTTCCGCTGGCTCGACGCGATCAGCCGGCACGGCGGAACGATGAGCGCCGCCCCCGACTTCGCGTACGCCGAGTGCGTCCGCCGCATCACCGAGGAAGAGGTCGCCGGCCTCGACCTCAGCAGCTGGCAGCACGCCATGGTCGGCGCCGAGCCCGTCCGCCGCCAGACCCTCGACGACTTCGAGCGCGTCTTCGGCCCGGCCGGCTTCCGCCGCACCTCCTTCCACCCCTGCTACGGACTCGCCGAAGCCACCCTCTTCGTCACCGGCGGCAAGCCCGGCCCCGAGCCGCTCGCCGTCACCCTCACCGAGGACGGCCCCCGCCCCGTCGAGGAGGGCGCCGCCGGCACCACCCTCATCGGCTGCGGCGACATCCAGGGCGAGGACCGGATCAAGGTCGTCGACACCGAGACCCTGCTGCCCGCCGCCGACGGCGCCATCGGCGAGGTCTGGGTCACCGGCGAGTCCGTGGCCAAGGGCTACTGGCGCCGCCCCGAGCTGACCGAGTTCACCTTCGCCGCCGAACTCGCCGAGCCCGACGGCCGCACCTACCTGCGCACCGGCGACCTCGGCTTCCGCCACCGCGGCGAGCTGTTCATCACCGGCCGGATCAAGGACCTCATCGTCATCCGGGGACGCAACCACTACCCGCAGGACATCGAGTACACCGCCGAGCTGAGCCACGAGCTGCTCGTCCCCAACCGGGCCGCGGCCTTCGGCCTGGACGACGGCGCCGGCGAGAGCGTGGTGCTGCTGCACGAGGTCAGCCGCAAGTTCCGCGACGAGGACGCGGAGGCCGTACTGGCCGCCGTCCGCTCCGCCGTCACCCTCGAACACGGCCTGTCCCTGCGCGACATCGTCCTCGTGAAGATGGGCGCCCTGCCCCGTACCTCCAGCGGCAAGATCCGCCGCCGTGAGAGCCGCGAGCGCTACACCGCGGGCGAGTTCGTCGCCCTCGCCAACAGCTCCGGCGCCACCGTCGCCGTCGAGGACAGCGCCGCCGCGCACTTCGCCGGGGACGCCGAAGGCGCCCTCGTGCTCGACCGGGTGTCCGCCGTGCTCGGCATCTCCGCCGACCGCATCTCCGCGGCCCTTCCGCTGGTCGCCCAGGGGCTCGACTCGCTGCGCGCCGTCCAGCTCCGCGCGGTCCTGGAGACCGAGCACCGCGTGGACGTCCCGCTCACCGTGCTGCTCGACGACACCACCGTGGTCCGGCTCGCACAGCTGGTCCGCGAGGGCGCCGCCGAGGGCCGCACCGTCGCTCCGATCCCGCGCCGCGAGGCCGGTGTCATGACCTCCGCCGCGTCGTTCGGGCAGGAGCGGTTGTGGTTGCTGGATTGCCTGGGTGCGGGTTCGGCGTATCACGTTGCGGGTGGTCTGCGGGTTTCGGGTTCGCTTGATGTGGGTGTGCTGGAGGCTGCGGTGGCGGGGGTGGTGGCTCGTCATGAGGCGCTGCGTACCCGGTTCGCGTGGGTGGACGGTGCGCTGCAGCAGGTGGTGACGGAGGCGGACGATCTGCCGGTGTCCGTGCCGGTGGTGGTGGTCGAGGGTCTGCTGGAGGAGTGGTTCGAGGGTGTGGTGGAGGAGCCCTTCGACCTGGCCGCGGGTCCGCTGGTGCGTGTGGTCGTGGGCCGGCTGGGTGAGGGTGAGTGGGCGGTCGGTCTGGTCGCGCACCACACGATCGTCGACGGCTGGTCGATGGGCCTGATCCTGCGGGAACTCGGCGCCCTCTACGGTGCCTTCACTGCGGGTGTCGATCCGGAGACGGTCCTGCCCGCTCTGGATCTGCAGTACGGGGACTTCGCGGTGTGGCAGCGCGAGGAACTCTCCGGCGATGCGCTGGAGGAAAGTCTCCAGTACTGGAAGGACACGCTGGCGGGTGCTTCGGGCCTGGAACTCCCCGCGGAGCGTCCCCGCACCGATTCGGCGTCCTCCTACCCGGCCGGACAGGTCCCGGTCGTGGTTCCGGCCGCTCTTGCGGGCCGGCTGAAGACGGTTGCGGAGACGGGCCGGGCGACGGTGTTCCAGGGTCTGCTGGCTTCGTTCGCGTCGGTGCTGGGGCGTTGGTCGGGTCAGTCGGATGTGGTGGTGGCGACGCCGGTGGCGGGTCGTTCACGGGCCGAGCTGGAGGATGTGGTCGGGTTCTTCGTGAACACGATCGCCCTGCGTCTGGACACTTCCGGCCGTGGTTCGTTCACGGACATGCTGGGCCGGGCCCGTGAGACGGTGCTGGGTGCGCTGGCGCATCAGGACGTGCCGTTCGAGAAGGTCGCGCAGGCCGCCGGGAGTGACCTGGTCCGGGTCCTGCTGGCCCTGGACAACACCCCGCGCGGCGGCTGGGAACTCCCCGGAGCGGTCGTTTCGGAGTTCCAGGCGGGTGGGGGGCGGGCCCAGTTCGAGATTGCTCTGCACCTGCGTGAGCGTGGTGACGGGTCTTTGGAGGGGCGTCTGGAATACGCGGCGGACCTTTTCGACGCGGACGGCATGGAACGCCTGGCGGGTGCCTGGCTGCGACTCCTGGAAGCAGCCGTCACCCACCCGGACACGGTCCTGAACTCGCACCAGTTGTCGAGTCCGGCCGAGCAGGCCCTGATCGCCGCGTTCACGTCTCCGGATCCGGAGCCGGTGACGGGTCTGATGCACGAGGAGATCGCCCGGCAGGCCGCCGCGACCCCCGACGCCCTCGCCGTCACCGACGAGACCGGCGCGTCTCTCACCTACCGTGAGCTGGACGCCGCGGCGAACCGCCTCGCCAACCACCTGCAGACTGCGGGTATCGGTGTTGAGGACGTGGTGGGCGTCTGCCTGCACCGCTCCCTTGATCTCGTCGTCGCTCTGGTCGGTGTGCTGAAGGCCGGCGCCGCCTACCTCCCCCTGGACCCCGACTACCCCACCGGGCGCCTCACCGCGATGGCCAACGGATCCAAGGTCCCCCTGGTCCTCACCCACGACCTCGCCCAGGACGTGGCCGCCAGCATCGAACTGCCCGCCTCGGCACGGCTCGTCAACCTCGACACCGAACGGGACACCGTCAACCGGGCGTCTGCCGAAGCCCCGCGGACCGGGGTGGGTCCCGACAATGCGGCCTACGTCCTCTACACCTCGGGTTCGACCGGTGCCCCCAAGGGCGCGGTCAACACGCATGCCGCGTTCGTCAACCGGATCGCCTGGACACAGAACGCCTACCAGCTCGACCACACCGACCGGGTCCTGTTCAAGACCCCCATCGGGTTCGACGTCTCAGGCTGGGAATGGACCTGGCCCCTGACCGCCGGCGCCACCATCCAGCTCGTCACCCCCGGCGGACACCGCGACCCCGCCCACCTCGCCCACCTCATCCAGAAGACCGGCACAACCGTCTGCCACTTCGTGCCCTCCATGCTCCGCTACTTCCTCGAACACCCCGACACCCCCGACGCCACCACCCTCACCGACGTCATCGTCTCCGGCGAAGAACTCACCCCCCACCTCGCCACCACCTTCCACACCACCCTCCCCCACACCCGCCTCCACAACCTCTACGGCCCCACCGAAGCCGCCATCGACGTCACCGCCCACACCGTCGACCCCCACCACACCACCACCCGCATCCCCATCGGCACCCCCATCACCGGCACCGAACTCCACGTCCTGGACACCCACCACCAGCCCGTCCCCATCGGCGTCACCGGACACCTCCACATCGGCGGCACCGCCCTCGCCCGCGGCTACCACCACCAGAGCGCACTCACCGCCGACCGCTTCACCCCCCACCCCACCCGACCCGGCCACCGCCTCTACGCCACCGGCGACCAAGCCCGCTGGACCACCCACGGCACCCTCGAATACCTCGGCCGCAACGACCACCAGATCAAAATCCGCGGCCAACGCATCGAACCCGCCGAAATCGACACCGCACTCCACACCCACCCCGACATCACCCACACCATCACCACCACCCACACCACCCCCGACGGCACCACCCACCTCGCCACCTACTACACCACCACCCCCCACACCACACCCCCCACACCCCAACAACTCCGCACCCACCTCCGCACCCACCTCCCCACCGCCATGATCCCCACCTACCTCACCCACCTCACCCACCTCCCCCAACTCCCCAACGGCAAGACCAACACCAAACAACTCCCCCCGCCCAGCGAGGAGTTCGAGGGTGCAGCCGGGGAGTACGTGGAGCCGCGGAACGAGGTCGAGAAGGAGCTGGCCGCGATCTGGTCCGAGGTGCTCGGCGCCTCGAAGGCCATCGGGGTACGGGACGACTTCCACGCGCTGGGCGGCCACTCGCTGCTCGCCGTGCAGATCGCCTCGCGGGTCCGTGACACCTTCGGGGTGGAGGTCCCGCTGACCCGGATGCTCACCGGCCGGCTGACCGTCGAGGCGCTCGCCGAGACCGTCCAGGACATCCAGCTCTCCGAGGCCGACGAGGACGAGCTGCTCGCCGCCCTCGCCGCGCTCTAGATCTGTCGTCGAAGTAGCGCCGGTTGGGCCAGGCGGGACTTTGACGACAGGGCCAGGCCGGCCCGTACGCCGACGGCCCCCGCATCGTCTCCCGTCCGGCCTTCGACAGGTCGGGGGAGCACGGTGCGGGGGCCGTCCGGGTGGTGGCAGGGAGCGCGGGTCAGCCGCGTACGGTCAGGCCGACCGCCGTGACATCGGTGAGGTTCGCGCCCCACGTGCTCCAGGTCAGGTCCTGCGGCAGGGCGCCGGCCCCCTGCGGCAGGCCACGGGTGTACGCGGTGACGCGCAGTGGGACCTCACCGGCGCCCGAGACCTTCAGGGTGATGTCGAAGCCCTCGGCCGGGACCTTCCACAGGGCGAAGCCCCACTTCCACGGGCCCGCCGAGAGCGGCCGGTTGGTGCCGCCCCGCACCGTGGTGCCGGCGACCTCCGCGCCCCGCACCTCGTGCGCCGAGGTGTCGGCGAAGAGGCTGATGTAGGAGGTGTCGGCGGCGGGCTCGATGTGCAGGCGCACGGTACGGACCCCGTCCGGGCCCGCCTGCTCCGACGTCACCGAAACGCCCGGGCCGGCCGGGCCGCTCGCGGCGGCGGCCTTGGCGATGTGCGCCTCGGTGACCAGGTCGCCCGCGAGCGTCGTCGGGAAGGTGGGGAACCGGGCCCGCACGTCGGCCCGCTCGGAGCCGGCCAGGGCGCCGGTCCACCGCGGCGGCGCGTTGTCGGAGCTCAGCCAGTGGCCGGTGCCCCGGTCGGCGTCCCAGGCGTACGCGAGGCTGGTGTGCCGCGGGTGCTCCGCGTCGAAGGTGTCCACCCGCAGGCCCGTCAGGACCAGCGCGACCCCGGCGGCCAGGGCCAGCCAGCCCGCCACCGGGGCGGTGCGACGCGGCAGCAGGCCGAGCAGGGGCAGCGAGACGGTGACGAGCAGCGCCATCAGGATCAGCGGGGCGACGGCCAGGGACAGGCCGAGGGTCGGGAAGACCAGCACGATCACCGGCAGCAGCAGCGGCAGCGCGACGAGCGCGGACAGGGACACGGCGAGGGTGCGGACGTACTCCCCTTCCCCGCCGGTACGGCGGCGTGCGGCGAGGAACAGCGCCGCGCAGCCCACCAGCGGCGGCCACACGAACAGGTAGGAAGCGCCGGGTGCGAGCACGGCGGTGACCAGGCCCAGTACGGTCAGCCAGCCCCACACGCCCAGCGCGGCCTCGGAGGCCCCGGTCCGGCGCCGCGTCAGCACGTACCAGCCGACGGCCACGGCTGCGGTCAGGGTCAGGAAGGCGGCCCGGAACCAGCCGGGCCGGTAGCTGTCGCCCATGGACAGGTCGGCGTACCCGGGGCGGACCAGGCAGAGCAGCTCCCAGCCGCCGAAGGCGACGGCGGCGGCCCCGGCCAGGGCGAGCGGGAAGGTCAGCGCGGCCCGGACCACGCCGCGGCGGGCGAGGCCGCGCCGGCCGGAGTGCACGAGGACGCCCGCATATCCGGCGGCGGCCAGCAGAGCGAGCGGCAGCACCAGCGCGTTCGGGTAGCGCACCAGCAGGCCCAGGACGGTGAAGTAGGTGCTGTCGGTGCCCTCGTGGACCGCGGTGAGGTCCTTCCCGGCGAGGGCGCGGGCGGCGGCCAGGACGTTGTCGCCCTGGTGCTGGACGCTGGCGGCGGACAGGTTCTCGAGGGAGTCGCCGGGGGTGTGGTAGCGGGCCGAGCCGTCCACGAAGGCGAAGTTGAGGCCGCCGAAGCCCTTCTTCTTGAACTCGCTGAAGTCGGTGTCGTTCGGCAGGAACGTGTAGACCTCGTCGGCCAGCGAGGTGGCGATCGGCCGGTCCGCGCGGCTCAGGGCCGACAGGGCGCCGCTGTTGCGGGGGCCGGACTCGAACATGATGGAGGGGCCGGAGACCCCGCGCGCCTCCAGGTTGAGTATCACCGTGTTCGCCGGGTCGAGACCGCCGTCCGCGAGGAAGGCGTGCGCGCCGAGCAGTCCGGGCTCCTCGCCGTCCGTGAACAGCACGTCGACCGTGTTGCGCGCCGCCCTGCCGTCGGCCCGCAGGGCCCGTACGACCTCCAGGACCGCCGCCACGTTGGCCGCGTTGTCGGCGGCGCCGGGACCGGCCGGGACCGAGTCGTAGTGCGCCATCAGCACCAGGTGCCCGGCGTCCGGGCCGGCCGTGCCGGGGAACGAGGCGTGAATGTTGGTGACCTCGGCGACGAGCGCGGTGCCGTCCTGTTCGTCGCGGGCCACGGGCTGCGGCCGGGCCTCGACCTGCGCGCCGAGCGCGGTCAGCCGGGACGTGAGGTGGGCGCGGGCGGCGGCCGAGGCCGGGCTGCCGACCGGGCGCGGCTGCCGGCCGATGGCCTCGGCGTCCACCAGGGCCCGGCGTGCCGAGAACTCGCGCGCCGGCGCGGAGGCGGGCTCGGGGTCCGGCGGCTGGAGCGTCCACACGGAAGCGGCCGTCAGCAGGAGGAACAGCCCGAGGAGCAGCAGCCCGGCGGGCCGCGCCGACCGGGCCGGCCGCCCTCGCGTGAGCGCGCGCGCGAAGAGGCGGGAGATCGGCGGGGAAGCAGGCCGGGAGGGTGGCGAATTCGGATCGGAATCAGGCATGACGGAGCACCAGTCTTTCCGGGTCTCGGTACGTTCGGCATTTCGGGCGGGACGTTCGGAACGCGTACTTCACCGGAATTATCAAGAGCAGTTCAGTGCCCTGTCGCGGCTACCTGACACGATCTCCGGGCGAGTTGACATAGTTCCGCGGGGCCGTCGGGGGCAGCTGACAAAGTCCGCGCCGGGCGGGTGGCGCCACCTGGGCGGCTGGCTAGTTTGGCGTCCGGATCGCTTTCCCGCCGAAAGCCAAAAGCCGGAAACCGGAACTGGAGCCAGCTAATGATCAACGCATCCGTGGAGTCCTACCAGGTCGTCGTCAACGACGAGGAGCAGTATTCGGTCTGGCCCGTCGGCCAGGAAATTCCCGAGGGCTGGCAGGCGCCGGGAAAGACCGGCCCGAAGGACGAATGCCTCGCGTGGATCGACGAGAACTGGACCGACATGCGGCCGCTCAGCCTCCGCCGCGCCATGGACGGCGCCGGGACGGCCTCCCAGGGCTGACCGCGACCGCCCACTTACGCAAAGGACACAAGGAGGGGGACGAGCTGTGACGGCCCACTGGCAACAACTGCTCGATGAGATGCTCACCCCGGGTGCACCCACCCGAGGGCTCGAGCTGATGGGGGAGGCCTGGAGCGGCAAGACCCGTCGCCTGGACGAACTCACCCGCCGTGCGACCGGCACCGGATGGCAGGTGGGCCGGAGCCGGCCGGACCGGCTCCAGCACTCGGCCCCCTTCGGGCTGTTCCTGGACGCGCTGGACGACCTGGTCACCGAGGCCGGACCGAGGCTGCGGGAGCGGCTCACCGAGGACGAACAGCAGCGGCTCGCCGTGCTCTTCCCCTCCATGAGCCACCTCGCGCCCGGTGACCGGCCGGACCGTGACCTGTACCGCGAATGCCGTGCGGTGCGCAGCCTGGTGGGCCACCTGGCCGACGACTGCGGCCTGTTGATCGTCCTGGACGATCTGCACCGCGCCGACGCCGACTCGCTGGACCTGCTCGGCTATCTGCTGGAGCGTCCGCTCACGGCGCCCGTGATGATCGCGGTGGCCCACCGTCCGCGCCAGCTCGGGTACCGCACCCGTGCCGTGCTCGCCGAGGCCGCCGCCCGCGGTCTGACCCGCCGGGTCGAGCTCGGTGGCTGCGAGGACGCCGAGCTGGCCGCGCTCGTGCCGGACGGCCTCGACGACGGCGCCCGGCGCTCCCTGCTGCGGCGCAGCGGCGGGAACCCGGGGCTGCTGCTGGCCCTCGCCGAGATGGAGCCCGCGAGCCCCTCCGGCCTGCCGTCCGTGCCCGCCCAGCCGTCCGCCCGGGCCGCCGCCGCGGCCCTCGACGACTTCCAGCTGCTCGGCCCCGCGGGCCGGGCGATGGTCGGGGCGGCCGCCGTGCTCGGCGACACCTTCGGCCTGCGCATAGCCGTCGAGGTCTCCCAGCTCGACGAGGCCGAGGCCCGCACCGGCCTGGACGAGGCCCTCGCCGAGGACCTGGTCCGCCCGGTCGGCGACGGCCCCGACTTCCGCTTCCGCGACCCCGTCGTACGGGCCGTGGCGTACCACTCGGCGGGCCGCGGCTGGCGCTCCGGCGCCCACGCCCGGGCCGCCGCCGCCCTGCGCATCCACCAGGGCCCGGCCGAACTCCGTGCGCAGCAGCTGCTGCACACGGTCGAGGTCGCGGACGACGACGACGTCCAGGCACTCGTGGACGCCGCCGAGGACACCGTTTTCCACGACCCGGGCGCCGCCCTGCGCTGGGCCCGGCACGCCCTGCGGCCGGTGGTCACAGCCGACCCGCTCCTCAGGGCGCGCGCCCAGAGCGTGCAGGGCCGGGCGCTGCTGCACGAGGCCGAGTTCGAGGAGTCCGCCGCCGCCTTCCAGCGGCTGCTGGCCCCCGGGGCCGGGCTGCCCGTGGCACTGCGGGCCGAGGTGGTCTCCTCGTACGCCCAGGTGCAGCGGATGCTGGGCCGCCACGAGGCCGCCCGCGAGCTGCTGCGCGAAGAGATCGCGCGGAGCGATGCGGCCGGAGCGGATGCCGGCGCCGCGGCAGGTGCGGTTGCGGGGGCCGCGCTCTGCGGCAGTGCCTGCGCCGCCCACTGCGACCGGGCCGCCGCCGCGGATCCCGGGTCCGTCTCCCGCTGCGGCCGGCTCCGGCTGGCCATGACCGCCCTGGTCCTGGAGGCCGGCGGGCAGTGGGGCAGCGCCGACCGGGCCGCGCTCACCGTGCTGGCCGACGCGGCGGGACACCCCGCGCACCCCACGGCCCTGGTCGCGCTCGCCGCCACCGAGGCCCAGTTCGGCCGCAGTTCGGACGCGGCCGAGCACACCGTACGGGCCGCCGAACTGATCGACTCGCTCGCCGACGAGGACCTCGCGGCCCATCTGGAAGCCGTGCAGTGGCTGGTCGGGGCCGAGCTCTTCCTCGGCCGGACCCGGGAGGCCGAGGCCCACGCCGAACGGGCCACCGCCCTCGCCCGCCGCTTCGGCCAGCGCCACCTGCTGGCCGGGCTGCTCGCCGGACTCGGCCACACCCGGCTCCGCCTGGGCCTGCTGCCCGAGGCGCTGGCCTGTGCCGACGAGGCCGAGGAGGCCTCCCTGGCCAGCGGCAGCAGCCGGCCGCCGGCGCACGTCACTGTGCTGCGGGAGGAGCTGGACCTGCTGCACGGCATCGTCCGCCCGGCCACGCCCGTACCGGAGGCGCCGCAGCCGATGCTGCCCGAACTCAGCGGCCGGGAGCGGGAGATATCCGTCCTGGTCAGCCGGGGGCACACCAA
The DNA here is from genome assembly GCF_035989885.1 of Streptomyces sp. NBC_01232. Lineage (GTDB taxonomy): Bacteria > Actinomycetota > Actinomycetes > Streptomycetales > Streptomycetaceae > Streptomyces. The sequence continues at coordinate 3,071,060 of NZ_CP108518.1, read as the reverse complement.
CCAGCGGATCGCCCACTTCCTGGAACTGAGCCCGAAGACCGTGGAGACGTACCTCGCCCGGATCTTCAAGAAGCTCGGGGTCTGCTCGCGGGCCGAGGTCGCCGCGATGGTCGGGCGCGCCGCCCCGCAGCCGCAGCCGCACCCGCAGCCGCACCCGCAGGCACAGACGCAGCCGCAGCCGCACGAGACCGTGCCGAGCGGACGGCCGGTGCGATGACCTCCGCGCCGCACGCCCCGTCCGCGTCCTCCCCGACCGCCGGGCCCTCCGGCGGGCCGGCGCCGAAACCGGCCCTCGGCCGCCCCTTCTGGCGGCTGTGGACCAGTACTTTCGCCGCCTCCTGGGGCGACGGGCTGCGGCTCGCCGCGCTGCCGTTGACCGCCGCGCTGTTCACCCGCGACCCGATGCTGCTCTCCCTGGTGACCTTCGCCGGACAG